>JAGRLJ010000113.1 GCA_020441805.1 Rhizobiaceae bacterium | reverse complement strand
AGGCGCGGATCATCATGATGGCGCGGACCGAGTCGCGCGCCGCGCGCTCGATTTCCTGCGGCGACATCGGCCGGGCCGGCGCTTCCGCGACCGCCCTGGCCTCGATCTTCTTCGCCACGGCCTTTTCCACCGCCGGCCAGTCGCCGTCCAGCGCGTTGACCAGCTCGCCGTTCATCGGCAGCGGCCAGTTCTTCTTCTGCCACGAAGCGCCCTTGGCCGCCTTGGTCACGTCGGCGGGCGCATCGGCCAACGCCGCGAAGAATTGCCGCCATTCCGGCGTGACCGCGTTCGGGTCATCCTGGTAGCGGGCATAGAGCTGTTCGATATATTGGGCGTTTGCGCCGTCTAGGAAGGACGTCGCGGTGAACTGCTGGTTGGCGCTTTCGACTGCCATCTTCACATGCGGAGCGCTCGCTCCGCCTCCCGATTCATGATCAACGGACCGATCTCCGCCGACAGCGAGGGCGGCCGAAGCCGCCCACTCCCGATTCAGCCCTTAAGCACCTCGACCAAGGTTTTTCCGAGGCGCGCCGGCGAGGGCGAAACGCGGATGCCGGCCGATTCCATGGCCGCGATCTTGTCCTCCGCCCCGCCCTTGCCGCCGGAAATGACGGCGCCGGCATGGCCCATGGTGCGGCCCGGAGGCGCGGTGCGGCCGGCGATGAAACCGACCATCGGCTTCTTGCGGCCGCGCTTCGCCTCGTCCTTGAGGAACTGGGCGGCGTCCTCCTCCGCCGATCCGCCGATCTCGCCGATCATGATGATCGACTTCGTGGCGTCGTCGGCGAGGAACATCTCCAGCACGTCGATGAATTCGGTGCCCTTGACCGGATCGCCGCCGATGCCGACGGCGGTGGTCTGGCCGAGGCCTTCATTGGTGGTCTGGAACACCGCTTCATAGGTCAGGGTTCCCGAGCGGGAGAGAACCCCCACGGAACCCTTCTTGAAGATGTTGCCCGGCATGATGCCGATCTTGCATTCGTCCGGGGTCAGCACGCCGGGGCAGTTCGGTCCGATCAGCCGCGAGCCGGACCTGTCCAGCCGAGCCTTGACCTTGACCATGTCCTGCACCGGAATGCCCTCGGTGATGCAGACGATGAGCGGAATCTCGGCCTCGATCGCCTCGATGATCGCCGCGCCCGCGCCGGCCGGCGGGACATAGATCACCGACGCATCGGCGCCCGTCTTCTCCCGGCCTTCGGCGACCGAAGCGAAGATCGGCAGCGTTTCGCCCTTCGATCCCGTCCAGGTTTCGCCGCCCTTCTTGGGGTGGATGCCGCCGACCATCTGGGTGCCGTGATAGGCCAGCGCCTGTTCGGTATGGAAAGTACCGGTCTTGCCGGTCAGGCCCTGGACGAGGACCCTGGTGTCTTTGTTGACGAGAATGGACATTCAGATTTCGCTTTCGACCTTGCTATGACTGCAAAAACGGATTGATGACTTTCACGGCGCCATAGATTTGGCCGTGGTTGAGATCCTCGCTATAGAGGGTTCCCGCGCCAAGCTTTTCGGCCGCGGCGACGATGGCGGCGTCCCAATAGGAAATTTGGTAGCGCGTCTTGAGTTCGATCGCCTTGCGAACCAGGTTGGCGTCGACAGGGACAAACGGCTTCTGAGACAGAAGCTCGACCCATCGGCGCGCTTCGAAGTCGTCCAACGGCTTCGAACCCTTGCGGACGGCATTGGCATAGAACTCTCCAAGCACCTGCCCGCTCGTGCCGAATGGCGTGGTAAGCAATCCATACGCGATTTCCCACTTTCCGGGGCTGTCGAGCCTTGCGGTGGCCGCGTAGAGCAAGATATTGGTGTCAAGAAACACATCAGCGCCACCGATCAAACCTGGGCTCCCCGGAATAGGTTTCCTCGCGGCTGGGCCGCCAGTCTCCCATGCGGCCCTTGCTTTCACGTGCGAGGCGAAGGAGTTCCTCCGTTACGGCATCAGGCTGCTTTTCCTGCTCGACCAGCCGCGCCAGATAATTGCGTACCATCTCATTGACGCTCGTCCGTTTGATCGCTGCAAGCACACGCACCTTGTCGAGAAGCTCTTCATCGATCGCAAGTGTAATGTTCTTGGTCATGGATCTCTCCACGGGTTATGTGCTACACATATCCTGTGTAATTGTTTTTTGCAACATCCTGGTTCATTGTCGCAAGTGAATCCAAGCAATCGCACATGCACTTATGACGACGATGACGACAGCGGCGAAGGGAGACAATGGCAGGCAGAAAAAAATGCCGGGAGACCATGCCGCTTCGGACATCGCCCCGCACCATTTGTCCTCCTCACGCCACCAAAAGAAGCAACCAATGAGAGCCAGCACCGCAACGGCGATGATGGCTCTCATATAAGCATTATCCCTTGACCGCCTTGACGATCTTCTGGGCGGCGTCATCGAGGTCGTCGGCGGAAATCACGTTCAGGCCGCTTTCGTTGATGATCTTCTTGCCCAGTTCGACATTGGTGCCTTCGAGACGGACGACGAGGGGAACCTGAAGCCCGACCTCCCGGACGGCCGCGACCACGCCCTCGGCGATGACATCGCATTTCATGATGCCGCCGAA
>JAGRLJ010000112.1:5171-13828 GCA_020441805.1 Rhizobiaceae bacterium | reverse complement strand
TGGCCGCCGAATTCCTCCGGCACCGAGAGGCCCGACCAGCCGCCCTGGCAATAGGCGTCGTAGCCCTGCTTGAAGCCCGCGGGCGGGGTAACGGAACCGTCGTCGTTGCGCGTGCAGCCCTCCAGGTCGCCCACCCGGTTCAGCGGGAACAGCACTTCCTCGGAGAGCTTCGCCGCCTCGCCGGCGATCGCCTCGATCATGTCCGGTGCGGCATCGGCGAAACCGGGAAGGTTGTTGTATTTCTCAAGCCCCAGGACATCATTGAGAACGAAGAGCGTGTCGTCGACGGGCGCCTTGTAGACGGGCATTTCAGGTCTCCTCACCCAGGCGGATTGGCTTCCGGTTGCGATCTCTATTACAAAATTTTGACGTTTGCGTAAACGTCAAAAATCAATCTCGAACAGCTTTGTCGGCTACCGGGACATCGTATACCCGCAGCCGAGGCACGGAAAACTAGCGCCGCACGCTTGGGCAAGGATGGATTGACGAGGGGATTTCTCGGTATCGGCCGGAAAGAGGGCGAAACCGGATGCCCGCCACGTCCCAAGGGTTAAAGAAATTCCGGATCGGTTAACGGCTTGTTTACCACGATTTTTTAAACCTCGTTAATGAAACGCGGCGCGAATGTTCGATTTGCCCCGTTCTCCGCAGTAGTCTGACCTTTCAACGTCAGCCCGGCGAAAGACCGGCTGTCTAGTGTCCGAGGGACAGGACCTGCCCGGAGAACCGGCAACGGCGCCGCTGGCAGGAACGCCGGCGAGATCCGGCAGGGAGTCGAGCGGGCTGATATGAACGGATCGCGATCAAATACCCCGGGCCATGGCGGCAAACCTTCGCTGGACCAGCTCAACCGCACGATCGAGGGCCTCGAGGCCCGCATCCAGGGACTGATGGGCGATCGGCACCGGTCGCAGGGTCAGGCCCCAGGCGCGGTCGACGCCATACTCGAACGGCAGCGGACGCTCGGAACCGTCCGCGATCGCGTGGCCTCGCTCATGGAAAAGCCGCGCCCCGAAAACCACCGCTTCGAAACCCGGCAGCCCGAGACCCAGCACCGTGAACGCCAGGCTTTCGCACCGGCCGAACCGGCATGGGAGCCGCCCGCGCCGCGCGTCGCCGCGCCCGATCCGGCGCTGAGCGAGATCGCCGCGACACTCGGCGCGTTGCGCCAGGAAATCCGGCAGGGCCTGGGCGACGGGCTGCATGGCAGCCTCGGCGAAATCCGAACCGAGTTGCAAAACCTGAAATCCGCCGCCGTCGAGGCGCCCGTCCAGGGGATCGCCTCGCTTCGCACCGATCTCGCCTATCTCGGCGCATCGATCGACAAGCTCGAAAATGCGAGCCACGGCGCGGACACAAGCGATCTCCGCGCCGATCTCGATGAATTGCGGGCGATGCTCGGCCAAGCCGCGCGCGAGGAGAGCGTGCGCGGTCTCGAAACACGGCTTGCCGGCACCGAGCGGGCCGTGGCGAATTTCGACCCCGGGGCGCTTCGCGAGGAGCTGGTACAGCTTGCCTGGCGCATCGACGGCATCAAGTCGGGTCTCGGCGAATTGAATGCCGGACCGGCGGTCCGCGCGCTCGAGGAGAAACTGCTCGCCGTGGCCAGCGCCGTCGAGACCGTCGGCCGCAACATGCAGAGCCAGACCGACGTTTCGGGCCACTTCGCGAGCCTCGACCACAGGCTCGACGAGATTTCCCGCGCCATCGCCGCCTCGGCCCGGCAGGCGGGATCCGTCTTCGACAATTCGACATTGCAGCGGCTGGAAACCCGCATCGACGAACTGGTCGATCATGTCGCGGCCATGCCGCAGACGAATCCGGCCGACGAACTGAACCGCCGCATCGAACTTCTCGCCACGCGGATCGAGGACCTCGCCGACGAGGAAGCCACCCGGAAGCTCGAGGACAGGATCACCCAGCTCTCCGGCCTCATCGAACGCAATTTCCAGGAGGCCGCGACGCCATCGGCATTCGCCGGCCATCTGGAGGATATTTCGCGCAAGATCGACGGACTCGGCAATGCGCCGGCCGTCGACCTCATCGAACGGCTCGACATGCTGTCGCGCAAGATGGACGAGCTGGAGGTTCCGCAGGGGCTTGCGCCGCAATTCGCTCCGGCCGACACCGTCGTCATGTCGCGGCTGGAAACGCGGCTGGCGGATATCGCGGCGCGGCTCGACGAAAGCGCGGCGGCGCCGGCGGCCGACATCGCGGCCTTGCAGAATCTCGAACGGCAGATCGCCAACCTTTCCGGCCTGCTCAACCAGTCGGCGGCGACATCCGCTGCCCCCGGCTTCCCCGACGTGCTCGGCGACCGCCTGAACGCCATCGAGGACTATATCGCCTCCAGCGACGAATTCATCGTCGAGGCCGCGCGTCAGGCGGCGGAGACCGTGGTCGAGGCCTATTCTAGAAACGGCATCGGCGCCCAGGGGCCGAGCGCATCGGAAATTTCAGCGCTTGCCGGTCTCGCCGAGGATCTCCGCACCCTCGAGGCCCATACCCGCTCCAGCGAGGAACGGACGCAGGCCACGTTCGAGGCACTGCACGAGACGCTGGTGCAGATCGCCGGCCGCCTCAACGATCTCGGCGCCGCCGCGCCCGCCGCCACGCGCGTGCCGGAAGAGGCTCAGCCAGCCGAACCTGTCCGCGAACATGCCAGCCAGCTCCGCGAATCCGTCGCGATGCCCAAGGCGACACAACCGGATTTCACTGCCGTCGACCTGCTCGCCGACGAGCCCATCCTGCGCAGGGCGCCCGAAAATCCGAAGGTCGAGGTGCTTGACGAGGCGGATCTGATGCCGGTGCTCGAAGCGCCCGTCGAGGCGGTGACGGCTGCGATACCGCCAAAGGCGGCAGCCGCTCCGAAAGCGTCGAAGAGTCTCATTGCAGGCCTGGCCGCGCGGCTGAAACCCGCCAAAAAGGACAAGTCCGGCGACGACGGCAAACGCTTGGAGGTCAATCCCGCACCCGCGCTCGACCCCGGCACGGCCGTCGTCGATGCCGAGCCGAACCTGCTGCTCGAACCGGGCGCGGGCGTGCCGGATGTCAAGAAGATCCTCGAACGGGTCCGCAACGGCCAGCAGACCGGCCGGCGCGACGATGCCGGCAACGGCACCAGCGACGTGATCGCCGCCGCCCGCCGGGCCGCGCAGGCCGCAGCGGCCGAGGCCGGCGCGCAGAAGCTCGCCCAGCCCACGGCCTTCAAGAAGGAAAAGAAGCCGGCCAAGCCGGGCGCCGCCGGCAAGAGCGAGGTGCGCAGGCCGATCCTGCTCGCCGCCGCCGCCGTGCTGCTGGTCGTCATGTCCTATCCGCTGGTGTCGAACCTGATCAAGGGCCGCAACGCGGATGTCGCTGCGCCCGAAACGGCGCAGGAACGGACCTTGAGCCTGCCGGCCGACGACAGCGCCGACAAGGCGAACGTGGCGGGCCAGGACGAAACCACACCCGTCAACGCCGAGGAGCCGGCCGACAAGGCGAGCCAGACGACCACGGAATCGGTTCCCGGCGATCATACCGCCGCCGAGACGATCATGGTTCCGGCCACCAATACGGATCAGGCGACGACGTTCGAGAAGCCAGAACGCGCAGCCGATGCCGATCCGACCGAGGCCGCCACGACCGATGCCGATGCGACGGACGCCATGCCGGCGGAAACCGAAAGCGCCGTGGCCGAAGACAAGGCGCACGAGCAGGCGCCGGTGACGACCACCCGGACGGACAAGGCCGAAATCGCCGTGCCGGCGGGCCTGCAACCGGCTTCCCTCGCCGAAGCCGCGAAGAAGGGCGATGCGCTGGCGCTTTTCGAGATCGGCTCGCGCTATACCGATGGCCGCGGCGCCAAGATCGACCTCGCGGAAGCCTCCAAATGGTATGCGCTCGCCGCCGATCGCGGGCTTGCGCCGGCGGAATATCGTCTCGCGAATTTCTACGAGAAGGGAACCGGGGTCACCCGCGACGTGGAGAAGGCCA
This sequence comes from Rhizobiaceae bacterium, assembly GCA_020441805.1. Taxonomy (GTDB): domain Bacteria; phylum Pseudomonadota; class Alphaproteobacteria; order Rhizobiales; family Rhizobiaceae; genus Rhizobium_E. The sequence continues at coordinate 9,853 of JAGRLJ010000112.1, read as the reverse complement.
AGGCGCTCTACATGGCCGCGGCCGAGAAGGGCAATGCCTCCGCCATGCACAATCTCGCCGTGCTCTACGCGACGGGCGTCGGCGGCACGCCGGACTTCGCCCAGGCCGCGCACTGGTTCCGGCAGGCGGCGGATCTCAATGTCCGCGACAGCCAGTTCAACCTCGCTATCCTCTATGCGCGCGGCAACGGCGTGCCGCAGGATCTCCAGGAGACCTACAAATGGTTCGCCATCGCCGCGCGCGAAGGCGACCAGGATGCCGCGCAGAAGCGCGACGAGGTCGCCAACGCGCTTTCGCCCGACCAGCTCAAAAGCGCCAAGGCCAAGCTCGACCTCTGGAAGGCCAAGCCCATGGACGACGCCGCCAATACGCCGATGGTGCCGGACGAATGGCTCGCCAAGGGTCAGACGACGGCGACGGTGGACATGAAGCGGGCGATCCGCAACATCCAGGCGATCCTCAACATGAACGGCTTCGACGCCGGCAAGGCCGATGGCGAGATGGGCAAGAAAACCATAGCCGCCATCAAGGCATTCCAGAAGTCGATCGGCCAGGAGCCGACCGGGCGCATCGACGACGCGCTGGTGAAGGAACTCCTCAAGCGCAACAAGAAGAGCTGAGACCGGGCGGGCCGGGCGCCCGCCGGGCATCAGACGCAATCACGACTTAACCTGTCGATTTTGCAGTGAAAACCGAAGTTAAGTAAACTTCGCGATAGAAGACGGCTTTCGGTTGACAGTCACGGTCACCGGGCGCAAGGGATAATAAAAATCAATATCCGAAGGATGCACACAGGCTGGATCATCTCCGGCCGGTGCCGCCACTATTGCCGCAAAGGCCCGCTCCGTGACGATCTACCTGCCCATCGCCGAACTTTCGGTGAACATATTCATCATCCTCGGGATGGGCGCGGCCGTCGGTTTCCTGTCGGGCATGTTCGGCGTCGGCGGCGGCTTCCTGATCACGCCGCTGCTGATCTTCTACAACGTACCGCCGGCGATCGCGGTGGCGACGGGCGCCAACCAGGTCATCGCCTCGTCGATATCGGGCGCCATCACGCATTTCCGGCGCGGCTCGCTCGATATCAAGCTGGGCACGGTGCTGCTTGCCGGCGGCCTTGTCGGCGCCACGATCGGCATCTGGATCTTCCAGCTCCTGAGACGGCTCGGTCAGTTGGACCTGATCATCTCCATCCTCTATGTCGTGCTGCTGACATCCGTCGGCGGCATGATGATGTGGGAGAGCGCCAATGCCATGCGCCGCGCCCGGCGCAACGAACCCGCCGCCGCGCGCCGGACGGGACAGCACAACTGGATCCACCGCCTGCCCTTCAAGATGCGGTTCAAGAAGTCGAAGATCTATCTCTCGGTGATCCCGGTGGTCGCGCTCGGCTTCGGCGTCGGCATCCTCACATCGATCATGGGCGTGGGCGGCGGCTTCATCATGGTGCCGGCCATGATCTATCTTCTTCGGATCCCGACCAATGTCGTCGTCGGCACCTCGCTCTTCCAGATCATCTTCGTCTCGACCTATTCGACCATCGTGCAGGCGGTGGTGAACCACACGGTCGACATCGTGCTCGCCTTCATCCTGATGATCGCGGGCGTCGTCGCCGCGCAATACGGCGTCCGCGCCGGCCAGAAGCTGAAGGCCGAGCAGCTCCGGGCGCTTCTGGCGATCCTCATTCTCGCGGTCGGCGCGCGGCTGGCGGTCGACCTCTTCACGCCGCCTTCCGACATCTATTCGATCGTCAGATCGGGAGCGACGCGATGAGGCTTCCGGCTGCCCTCGTGTTTTTCGCCGCCTGCCTCGGCCTCGCCCAGGCGCAGGAGACGACCACGCCCGAAACCTTGCCGCCGGTGCGCGAAACGCTGAATATCGGCATTTCCTCGACGGAGATCGCCATCGTTCCGGATTTCGCCGGCACCGATGTCACCGTGTTCGGCGCGATCGACAATGTCGATCCGATGCTGCTCGTCAAGGGCGACTACGATATCGTGGTCGCGCTCGAGGGGCCGCGCGACCGCATCACGATGCGACGCAAGGAGCGCGTCGCCGGCATATGGATCAACCGGCATTCCGTGGTGTTCGAGGCGATGCCGGAATCCTATTCGATGACCTCCACGCGCGTGCTTTCGCAGATCGCGAGCGACGTCGAGCTCACCACCCATGCCGTCGGCCTGCCGCGCGCCCGGATCCTGCCGAGCTCCTTTTCCGGGCGGGCGGAGGAAGTCGCGCTCTATCGCGACGCCTTCCTGAAGCTCAAGACCGAATCCCGCCTCTACCAGGAAAATCCCGGCGGCGTGAAATTCGTTTCATCGTCGCTCTTCGCCGCAACGATCCATATTCCGGCGGACATTCCGAACGGGCAGCATGTGATCCGGGCCTATCTCTTCAAGCAGGGCCGGGTCTATGACGAAAAGCAGATCAACATGCGCGTGGTGAAAACCGGCCTCGAGGAAGCCATCACCGCCGCGGCCTTCGACCAGCCGCTGCTTTACGGCGTCTTCGCCGTGCTGCTCGCGGTTCTCACCGGATGGTCGGCGAGCCTGATGTTCAGAAAGGACTGATCGCCGCGCGGCCGGCCAGGATCAGCCCGACAGCCGCCCATAGGCGATGGAATGGACGCGCCGGTCGCCCAGCATGTGGGCAACGAGACACGACTTGTCGAACAGCCCCTGGAACGCCTTGTGACGCAGGTCGAGACCGCCGGTCATGACGCCGAAGGACGGCATGACGATGCGCCGGCCATCGGCGGCGAAGCATGGACGGCGGACGCCGCGCGCGCGACGCACGAGAACGGCGGCGGGATGGAGATGGCCGGCGACCTCACCCGGCCGCGCCGCCCTTTCCGGTTCATGGCGGAAATGCAGGCCGGCATAATCGAACGTTTCGGCCTCCACACCCGGCAGGCCCGCCACGCCGTCGGGATCGTGGTTGCCGGAAATCCAGATCCATTCGCGGCCCCGCACCATCTCCCGGATCATCATGCGCGCGCCGTCCGGCATCTCGGCCGAGCCGCGCCGGTCGTGGAAATTGTCGCCCAGCGTCACGACGATCTTCGGATCGTGGCGGGCGATCGCGGATTGCAGGATGCGGAGCGTGGCGAACGTGTCCCAGGGCGGCAGAAACTGGCCGCGCCGGGCATAGGCCGCACCCTTCTCGAGATGGAGGTCGGAAACGCAAAGAAGCCCGTGGTCGGGGAGATAGAGAGCACCGGCGGGATCGAGCAGCAGCGCCTGGCCGTTGTGCTCGGCTTCGGCATAGCTGTGCTCGCAGGCTGGGGCGACGGATCGAAGTGAGAGGGCGGGGTTGCGCATCAGGGCGTGCCCCCCTCAAGGGGAGAGGTTCTCAGGACGCCGAGGTCTCGCCTCTCAAATCCGTCCCGCGCGCCGCAACTTTCAATAGGGACGGCGCGGAACTCCGGTCGAATCTCCCCCCTTGAGGGGGAGATGCCCGGCAGGGCAGAGGGGCGTTCCTTTGATGCGGGTATATTCACGTCCGAACTATCCCATGGCATCCGCGATCAGGTCCTCGGCGGCCTCGGCGAGAAGTTCCTCGTCGGCGGCGCCGCTGACCGATTCACGGCCGATTTCGAGCATGATCGGGACTGCGAGCGGCGAAATCTGGTCGAGCCGCCTGAGCCGGATATGCCCCTTGATTCGTTTCAGCATATCGCCAAGCCGGGCAATATCCAAAAGCCCCTGCGCCGCATCGTTGCGGGTGGCTTCGAGCAGGATGTGGCCGGGCTCGTGCGACCGCAACACGTCGTAGACGAGATCGGCGGAGACTGTGAGCTGGCGGCCGGTCTTCTCCTTGCCGGGATGGCGGCGTTCGATCAGGCCCGCGATCATGGCGCAGGCGCGGAAGGTGCGCTTGAGAAGATAGGTCTCGTTCAGCCATGCCTCGAGGTCGTCGCCCAGCATGTCCTCGTCGAAGAGCTCGGCCATCGAGAGCGTCTTCGCCCCGATCATCGCACCGATATCCTCCAGCCCCCAGATGGCGATCGAATAATCCGTGGCGACGAAGCCTGTGGGTTTGGCGCCGGCGCGGTCGAGCCGGCGGGTGAGCAGCATGCCGAGCGTCTGGTGCGCGAGCCTGCCTTCGAAAGGATAGGCGACCATGTAATAGCGCGCGCCGCGCGGAAAGGTCTCGACCAGCAGTTCGTCGCGCCTGGGCAGCACGGACTTTTCCGCCTGGATGGCGAGCCAGTCCCGGACCTGTTCGGGGAGCTTCGCGCGGCGCTCCGGGTCGGCAAGCATGGCGCGGACGCCGTCGGCGAGATAGGTCGAGAGCGGGAACTTGCCGCCGGCATAGGCGGGGATGCGCGGGTCCTCCGACCTCGCCTCGGAGGCAAGGCACTCGTTCTCATGGATGCCCTCGAAACGCAGCACCCTTCCGCCGAACATGAACGTGTCGCCCTGCTTCATGGTTTCGAGGAAATATTCCTCGACCTGGCCCAGCACCGGCCCGCCACGGCCAACCGCCCCCCTGCCCTTGCGCACCAGCCGGACATTGAGCACCGGCGTTTCGATGATCGTGCCGATATTGAGACGGTATTGCGTGGCATATTGCGGGTTGGAGACGCGCCACAACCCGTCCTTCGTCTTGCGGATCTTGGCATAACGCTCATAGGAGCGGAGCGCATAGCCACCGGTGGCGACGAAATCGAGCGCGCGCTC
>JAGRLJ010000112.1:0-5049 GCA_020441805.1 Rhizobiaceae bacterium | reverse complement strand
CGCGCGAGCGGCGGCGTATCCTGTGCGCCGACATAATTGGCATCGAGCGCCGCCTGGCACTCCATCACCTCGAAACGGTTGGCGGGCACCAGGATCGCTTTCGAGGGCTCGTCCATGCGGTGGTTGGAACGGCCGATGCGCTGGGCGAGCCGGGACGCGCCCTTGGGCGCGCCGACATGGATGACGAGATCGACATCGCCCCAGTCGAGGCCGAGGTCGAGGGTGGAGGTGGCGACGACGGCGCGGAGCCGGTTCTCGGCCATCGCCGCCTCGACGCGCCGTCGCTGGCCGACATCGAGCGAGCCGTGATGGAGCGCGATCGGCAACGAATCCTCGTTGATGCTCCAGAGTTCCTGGAACAGCATCTCGGCCTGCGAGCGGGTGTTGACGAAGAGGATCGTCGTCCTGTGCCCGGCAATCGCCTTCATCACCTCGCCCATCGCATAGCGGGCCGAATGGCCGGCCCAGGGCACGCGCTCGTCGGTTCCGAGGATGGTGATGGCCGGCCTGGCGCCGCCCTTGACGGTGACGAGACCCGAAAACCGGATCTCTTCCGGCGCCTGCGCGACCAGCCACCGCCGCAGGTCGTCGGGCTCGGCTACGGTGGCGGAAAGGCCGATCGTATGGAGACCGGACGCGAGCTTGCGGAGCCGGGCGAGGCCGAGCGAGAGGAGATGGCCGCGCTTGGAGGTGACGAGCGAATGCAGTTCGTCGAAGATCACGAATTCGAGATCCCTGAAGAAGCGTTCGGCCTCCTTCGACGCGATGAGAAGCGCCAGTTGCTCCGGCGTGGTGAGCAGGATGTCCGGCGGATCGAGGCGCTGTCGCGTGCGCTTGCCCTGCGGCGTGTCGCCGGTGCGGGTCTCGATCGTGATCCTCAGGCCCATATCCGCGACAGGCTTCTGAAGGTTGCGCTCGATATCGACGGCGAGCGCCTTGAGCGGCGAGATATAAAGCGTATGGATGCCGCGGAAGGCCGTCCCCGGCCTCCTCCGGCCACGGCGATGGAGCGCGATCAGCGATGGCAGGAAGCCGGCCAGCGTCTTGCCGGCGCCGGTGGGAGCGATCAGCAGCGCCGAATTCCCCTTCCCCGTCTCCGCGATCAGCGCGAGCTGGTGCGGACGCGGATGCCAGCCGCGCGCGGAAAACCAGCCGGCGAAGGGCTCGGGCAGGCTGTTCTCGGCTTCATCGGTCGGGCGGGCGTCCATGCGATTCCCCGGGCTTCGTCCAAGGAAAATAGTCCTTGCGCGCGACATGGCAATATGATGCCCGGTTCGACGTTGGCAGAGCGGAGGAAATCGAGCGGAGCGTATCCCCGGCTTGCCCGCTCCGCGTCGCCGGTCGAATGCCGACGCGGGAGCGGAAAACGGGTCAGGCCTTCCGCGCCAGGAACAGGAGCCCGGCGACCGGCTCGCCGGCATCGGCGCGGATCACCGTCTCCTCGATGGCGGCGGTTTCAAGTCCGTGGGCATGGAGCGCGCTCACGACATGGGCCTCGGAATGGGCATAGCGTAGCGAGGATCGCAGCTCGAAGCCGGTCTCCGCGCCGGATTTCTCGACCGAGAAAGCGAACAGGCCGGACGGCCTGATCAGCGTGGCGACATTGGTGAAGGCGGCGTCGAGGTCGCCGAGATAGATCATCACGTCCGCCGCGGAGACGAGATCGGCGCGCCGGGTTTGGCCGAAGAGGCCCGACTGCTCCGGCGGCAGCGAGATATCGGCACGGCCGAGATGATTGTAGATCGTCTTGGCCGCCGCCTTGGCCAGCATCGCATCGGCGATGTCGTAGCCTTCGAGCCGGAAGCAGCTGCCCGCGATCTCGGCGCCGAAAAGGCCGGTGCCGCAACCGAGATCGACGGCATCGGCGAAGCGATGACCATGCCCGACATGGGCGCGGACCAATGCCGAAAGCCTGCCGGGAATCGAATAGCCCAGCTTCCGGACCAGCGACTCGTCGAAGCGGCCCGCATAGTCGTTGAAGAGCCCGGCGACATAGGCGCTGGGCGGCAGCGGCGGCACGACGCCCTCGATAAGCGCGATCCTGAGGCCCGCGCCGAAAACATCGTCGCCATCCAGCGACAGGACATGCTTCAGCGCCGCGGTCGCGCGATCCGTCTCTCCGGCCTTTTCCGCCAGTTCGCCGAGCTGGAGCCAGCCGGCCGCCCAGTCCGGCACCAGTTCCATCGCCTGCGCCATCAGATCGGCGGCGGCGGCGTGATCGCCGCTGAGAGATAGCATCCTGGCATATTCAGCACGACGGTCGGCGGTGATGTCGCCGGAGGGAAGGTTTCGTGTCATCGGGAATCTTTTCAACGAAGCATCGAACGTCTAATTTCCGCCTTGTCCGCGGGTCAAGCGATTTCCGCGAATCGGAATGGAGACAAGCGAATGTCGGATGGGCTGAACCGCCTGCTCGGAGACACGCCGGGACGCACGGTCGTCAAGCTGCTGATCCTGTCGGTGGTGGTGGGCTTCGTCATGAGCATGATGGGACTCTCCCCCTGGGATCTCGTGCGCATCGTCGACAGCGGCATCCGCGAGCTCTGGCGCTCGGGCTTCCGCGCGCTCGGCCGCGTCGGCGACTATCTTCTGGTGGGCGCGATGATCGTGGTTCCGCTCTTCATCGTGCTGCGCATTCTCAACTGGCGGAAATCCTAGAACATGGACCATCCCGTCACGCGCCGCTTCCTTCTGGCCGGCTCAGGCTCGCTGCTGCTGCTTTCAGGCTGTTCGGTGACGACCACGCTCGCTCCGATCGAGACCGGAAGCGCGACCGACATGACCGATGCGGCGCTGCCGATGGTCAACAGCCTGCGCCGCAAAAAGGGGCTGTCCTCGCTGTTCAGCGATCCCGTCGCCGCCAATGCCGCCAGGGACCAGGCGATCCGCATGGCGCGTTATGGCCGGATGAGCCACGATCTCGGTTCGGACCGGACCTTCCTCGCCCGCATGAAGCGGATGAAGGTCCCGCTGCCGGCGGCGGAGAATATCGCGACCGGCCAGGATTCGACCGAGGAAGCCGTCACCGCCTGGATTCGCTCGAAGAAGCATCTTGACAACATGCTCGGCCCCTTTTCCGGCCTGGGCGTGGCGGTGGCCAGCAATGCGGGCACGGGCAACCGGCCGTTCTGGGCCATGGTGCTGTCGAACACGCCGCCGCGCTTCCCCTTCCGCGCGTGACCCGGACATGACCGCTCGCGCACGGCCAGAGGGCGGCTTCGAGGTGACGCACCGCATGGTGCTGGGCCTGGCCCTGCCGACGACGCTCGGCTTCCTGACGATCCCGCTGCTCGGCATCACCGATACGGCGGTGGCAGGACGGCTCGGCGATCCCGCGATCCTGGCGGGCCTCGCCATCGGCGCCGTGCTGTTCGACCTGATCTTCGGTAGCTTCAATTTCCTGCGCGCCTCGACCACTGCGCTGGTCGCCCAGGCCTGGGGGCGCGAGGACCACGCGGAGCAGGAAGCGGTGTTCTGGCGGTCGCTCGCCACGGCGCTCGTCTGCGGCATCGTCATCGTCGCGCTGTCGAGACCGCTGCTGGCGCTCGGGCTCAAGGCGATGTCGCCCGATACGGCCACCGCGGCGGCGACCTCCCACTGGTTCGGGATCCGGGTGCTTTCAGTGCCCGCCGGCCTCGCCAATTTCGTAATTCTCGGCTACCTGCTCGGACGCGGCCAGACGCGCATCGGCCTCCTCGTGCAGGTCCTGATCAATTTCATCAACATCGTGCTGACCATTGTCCTCGGCCTGACGCTCGGATATGGGATCGAGGGCATCGGCTGGGCCACGGTGGCGGCGGAAGCGATCGGCGCGGCAACCGGGCTCGCCATCGTGCTCGGGTCGTTCCGCGGACGGCATTCCTTCCGCGCCCCCGGCACCTTCGCCGCCTCGAAACTCCGCGCCCTTTTCGTGCTCAATGCCGATATCCTGGTCCGCACCTTCGTGCTGATCGGCGCCTTCTTCATCCTGACCCGCATCGGCGCGGGCTTCGGTCCGGTGACGCTTGCCGCCAATGCGGTGCTGATGAACTTCTTCATGGTCGCGGGCTTCTGGCTGGACGGGCTGGCCAATGCGGCCGAAACCATTGTCGGCCGCTCGATCGGGGCACGCCACGGCCCGTCCTTCGAGCGCGGCGTCTGGCTGACCGGCATCTGGTCGGCGGCGCTGGCCGCCTTGACGACGCTCGTCTTCCTGATGGCGGGAAAGCCGCTCATCGATTTCCTGACCACCGTGCCAGACGTCCGGGCCGTCGCCCATCGGCACCTTGTCTGGGCATCCCTAACCGCGATTTCCGGTTTCCTCGCCTTCCACATGGACGGCGTCTTCATCGGCGCGACCTGGTCGCATGCCATGCGCAACCGCATGCTGGCGGCCTTCGCCGGCTATTGTCTCTCGCTGGCAGTCCTGGTGCCGGCCTTCGGCAATCATGGCCTCTGGATGTCGCTCAACGTGTTTCTGATTCTCAGAGGATTGCTGTTGTTGCAGCGGCTGCCGGGTTTGCGGGACCGGATGTTCGGGGTGGGGTAAGTCAATCCGCCCTCGCGCCCGGTTGCTCCCCGCCCCGCCGCCGCCGTTTCTCAATCATCCGCCGCGTGGCGCTCGCCGCCGCTCAGAATCTCCCGCTTGCCGACATGGTTGGCAGGTCCGACCAAGCCCTCCTTCTCCATCCGCTCGACCAGCGACGCGGCCTTGTTGTAACCGATGCCGAGGCGGCGCTGGATGTAGGAGGTCGAGCACTTCTTGTCGCGCAGGATGACCTTGACCGCCTTGTCGAAGAGGTCGTTGCCATCCTCCGCCGCCATATCGGACTTGTCGAAGACGGCGCCATCCTCGGCATCGTCGGCCTCGGCCTCCTCGTCGGTCGTAACCGTATCGAGATATTCCGGGCGCCCCTGCGTCTTGAGATGGGCCACGACCTTCTCGACCTCATGGTCGGAAACGAAGGGACCGTGGACGCGGGCGATGCGGCCGCCGCCGGCCATGTGCAGCATGTCGCCCTGGCCGAGAAGCTGCTCGGCGCCCTGCTCGCCGAGAATGGTGCGGCTGTC
>JAGRLJ010000460.1 GCA_020441805.1 Rhizobiaceae bacterium | reverse complement strand
CAGATCGACGGTGTGAGCCGGTAGGTTCCGCCGGCAAACCCCCAAAGGCGGCTTCGGCCGCCTTTTTCATTGCCCTTGCATGGAGGGCCGGACGAAATCGCCGGTCTGGGGATTCATCACCCAGAGCTCGCCGGTCGAAATGTCGAACCAGGCGCCGGACAGGGTGATCTTCTGCCGCTCGTGCAGGATGCGCACGCAGGGAAAGGTCAGCAGGTTCTCGATCGAGATTCGAATCGAGATCCGTTCGAGCGCCCGCTGGCGCTCGGCGGCGGTCATGGACTTGTATTGCGTGACCTCCTCGGCCGCCGGCCGCACCATGCTCATCCACCTGCCGATGAAATCCCCCGGCGACAGCGGATTGCCGTCGCTGTTCAGCGCGGCATGGATGCCGCCGCACCGCCCATGGCCCATGACGACGATCTCGCGGATCTTGAGCGACTGGACGGCGAATTCCAGCGCGGCCGACGTGCCGTGGTTCTGCCCGTCCGGCGCATAAGGCGGTACGAGATTGGCGACATTGCGCACGACGAAGAGCTCGCCCGGACCGCAATCGAAGATTGTTTCCGGCGCCGAGCGCGAATCGCAACAGGCGATCACCATGGTCCTCGGCGTCTGCCCCTTTTCCGCAAGCTGGCGATAGCGGCCCGATTCGCTCGCATAGCGCCCGTTCATGAAGCTGCGGTAGCCGTCGAGCAGATGCGATGGAAACGTGTCCATGGTCCCTCCTTCTTCGCCTATTTCCGTTTTGCCCGCGAGGGATGGAGCAGCTGGCGGATCTGCACCATCGCCATGGGCGTGAGAAAGCTCGAATAGTCCTCGAACAGCATCAGCTCGTCGGCTCCACGCTTGACCGAGCGCGCGAGGATCTCGAAGACCGAGGCCGTCGTCATCTGTAGCGCCCTTTCATCGGTCTCGCCGCGCATCAGCCGGGCAAGGAAGAGCGCGGAGGTCAGGTCGCCGAGACCGTTCGGCGGATTGCCCACCATGCGGTGCTCGGCCAGCAGTGCCAGGCGCTCGGTGAGCAGGAGATTGCCGGTCCCGCCCGCCATCATCGGCACCGCGGAAGTGACCAGCACCCGGCGCGGCCCGAGCGCCAGCGCCGCGTCGATGATCGCCGCATTGCTTTCGAGCGGCGCGCCGGACAGCCAGGCGAGCTCGTAGCGGTTGGGCGTGGCGACATCGGCCAGCGGCATCAATTCGTCGCGGATCGCCTCGGCGATTTCGGGCCGGACATAAAGGCCACCCGCATCGCCGATCACCGGGTCGCAGACATAGAGCAGGCCGGGATCGGCCTGCTTGAGGGTCCGGATCATGGCGGCAACGGGCGCGACCTGTCCCGCGCTTCCGAAATAGCCGGTGACGACGGCGCGGATGGCGCCTGCCCAGCGCGCGCCGGTCATGTCCGAAACCGCCGCAGCGAAAGGCTCGTCGGCCGTCACGATCCGCGTCGAGGGACCGTGGCCGGGATGCCAGGGAAGAATGACGGTCGGCAGCGACCAGACGCGGAAGCCCATGGTTTCGAGCGCGAAAACGATCGCGCGGTTACCCACCGCGCCGCGCACGACATGGCTGGATATGGCAACGATCTCCGCGGGGCTTCCGTCATCCATGTCGCGCGCCATCCCTGGAGCATCCATCGCTCCTTTCTGAGGTTTCCTTTGCCGCAGCACGGTGGTTTGTCAACCGGAAACGTGGCGTGAACCATGACTTGCATGCGCCGCATCAAAGTGCGACGGTCGCCGCCGGAGACGTCTTGGGGAGACAGAACGTGGCCGACGCCCATGCGCGACCCGGGGCCGACGTGACGAAGCGCGGCATTTTCGGCTGGATGATGTTCGACTGGGCGGCGCAGCCCTTCTTCACCGTCGTCATCACCTTCGTCTTCGGTCCCTATTTCGCCGCGCGCATGGCGGGCGATCCCGTGGCCGGGCAATTCGCCTGGAGCCTGACCGCCACGATCGCCGGCATCGTCATCGCCATCCTCTCGCCCGTGCTCGGCTCGATCGCGGACGCGACCGGCAACCGCAAGCGCTGGATCGCCTTCTTCGCCATCGTCAAGGTGCTCGCGCTGCTGTCGCTCTGGTGGGCGGCGCCCGGCAGTTCGGTCGTCGCCATCGGCCTGCTCGTCGTCCTGGCCTCGATCGCGGCCGAATTCTCGATTGTCTTCAACGATTCCCAGATGCCGCGCCTCGTCAGCCGGGACAATGTCGGAACGATCTCCAACATCGCCTGGGGGCTGGGCTATCTCGGCGGCATGATCGCACTTTTCATCGTCCTGCTGCTGCTCGCCGGCAACCTCGCGACGGGCAAGACGCTGATCGGACTCGACCCGCTTTTCGGACTCGACCCGAAGGCAGGCGAGGACGCCCGCGTCACCGGCCCGTTCTCCGCGCTCTGGTATCTCGTCTTCATCCTGCCGATGTTCCTGTTCACGCCCGACACCTCCACCGGCCTGCCGATCGGCAAGGCCGTGCGGTCCGGTCTTTCCGAACTGGGATCGACGCTCGGCGAACTGCGCCGCCGGACCGGTATTCTCAGGTTCCTCGTCGCGCGGATGGTCTACCAGGACGGCGTCAACGGGCTCCTGATCCTCGGCGGCGCGTTCGCGGTCGGCATGTTCGGCTGGGAGACGACGGAGATCGGGCTCTACGGCATCATCCTGAACGTCGTGGCCATCTTCGGCTGCGGCGTGGCGAGCCTCATCGACAGGAGGCTCGGCTCCAAGATCGTGGTCGCGCTGGCGCTGGCCATGCTGCTCGTCGCGACGCTCGGATTCGTCTCGACCGGTCCCGGTTTCACCCTCTTCGGCCTCGTCGCCCTGCCGGCG
>JAGRLJ010000459.1 GCA_020441805.1 Rhizobiaceae bacterium | reverse complement strand
GCCATCGGCCGCCGCGGCCAGAATGTCCGCCTCGCGTCCCAGCTCACCGGCTGGGATATCGATATCCTCACCGAGCAGGAAGAGTCCGAGCGCCGCCAGAAGGAATTCAACGAGCGCACCAGGCTCTTCATGGAATCGCTCGATGTCGATGAGATGGTCGGCCAGGTTCTGGCCTCGGAAGGCTTCGCCCAGGTCGAGGAGCTCGCCTATGTCGATCCGAGCGAAATCTCCTCCATCGACGGCTTCGACGAGGAGACCGCCGAGGAGATCCAGAACCGCGCCCGTGAATATCTCGAAAAGCTGGAAGCGGAGATGGACGAGAAGCGCAGGGAACTCGGCGTCGAGGACGAACTCTACCAGATCCAGGGCCTCAACGCCCAGATGCTGGTCGCGCTCGGCGAGGACGGCATCAAATCGATCGAGGACTTCGCGGGCTGCGCCGCCGACGATCTGGTCGGCTGGACCGAGAAGAAGAACGGCGAGACCAAACGCTTCGAGGGCCTGTTCCAGAAGTTCGACATCTCGCGCACCGAGGCCGAGTCGATGATCGTCCAGGCCCGCCTCCTGGCCGGCTGGATCACCGAGGAAGACCTTGCCCGCGAAGCCGAGCAGCTTGCCGCGGAAGGCGCCGAGGACGACGAAGCCGTCGCCTGAGGCGGCGGATTCGTTGCGCACGGGCGGGTCGTTCATGACGGTGGCCGAGGACGAGATACCGATGAATGACCGCATGTGCATCGTGACGCGCGAAAGCGGGCCGGCGGAGGAGCTGATCCGCTTCGTCGCCGGGCCGGACGGCACGGTGGTGCCGGATCTCAAGCGCGCCCTTCCCGGCCGCGGTTGCTCGGTCAAGGCGTCTCGCGCGCTCGTCGACCAGGCGGTGAAGAAGCAACTTTTCGCCCGCGCCTTGAAAAGCGACGTCAAGGCACTACCTGAGCTTGGCGCCCAGGTCGACCATCTGCTCGTCATGCAATTAGCCGGCATGATGAACATGGCCCGCAAGGCGGGACAATTCCTATCCGGCACGATGAAGGTCGATGACGCGGTCCGGACCGGACGGGCGCTGGCCGTCTTTCACGCCACCGACGCCGCCGGCGACGGCATCCGCAAGATCACCCAGGCTCGCACGGCTGTGAAATTCATGATGGATGAGGAAGAGGAAATACCCGCCTTTCGCCTCATTTCCTTCGAGGAAATGCAGGGCCTCATGGGCGATAATGCATTTATCCACGCCGTGGCGCTTGCAGGGCAGGCCGGTGAGGGTGTAGTGAAGCGCGCGAAACTGCTCGAAACCTATCGCGGCGACAGGGCTGGCGGGGTCTGACGGCAGCAGTGCCCGCGAAAATTTGGAACGCATGGAGCATCCCCGCCGCTCTTGGCGCGGCTGCTTTGGAAAACGGAAGCGGAATGACGGACAACAACGACGACAAGACTCTCCACGTAACGGGCAAGAAGACCCTGACGCTGAAGCCATCCGGGCTGACGCAGGGCACCGTGCGCCAGGACATGGGCCGGGGCAGGACCAAGGCCGTCGTCGTGGAGACCCGCAAACGCCGTCCGGGCGGCCGCGACGACGACAAGCCCGTGGTTCCGATCCAGACCCGTCCGCAGCCGCATGTGGCCCAGCAGCCGTCGCGCGTGCATGTCGAGCAGCGCCGGCCCGAGTCGCAGCGTCCGGCCGGCAATGTGCTGAACGAGCTGTCGCCGAGCGAGATCGAGGCGCGCCGCCGCGCGCT
>JAGRLJ010000111.1 GCA_020441805.1 Rhizobiaceae bacterium | reverse complement strand
CGGGCGGCGGCCGCATCGATCAGGCGCGCGCCGATCTGCGCAAGCCGGCCGCCGATCTGCGCTTCGGCGCGATAGCGCAGCAGCGTCGCCTCTCCCTTGTCGCCGGCCTCCAGCAGCGTGACGATTGCCGTACCCTTGGCGAAGCCCGCCATGCCGCCCTCGCCTTCGAAGCGAAGGCCGTATTGCTCGGGCGGCTGCATGTCCTGCTGCCGGAGCCGGCCCTTGAAACGGGCGCGCAACGGCCCGATCGAAGCCACCACGACCGCCGAATAGGCGCCGTCGCCCTCGTCGGTCACGGATTCGCAGCCCGGAATGGCGGCGCGGAGGATCTCCGTGTTCATCAACCCTTCCCAGACCTTGGCCCGGGGGGCGTCTATTGTGTGTTCACCGGTCAGTTCCATGATATACCTGCATATTCGTCATGCCGTTTTCGGCTGGTCCTAGAGGGGCGGCATGTCCGCCGGCCGGTTGGTCTGCCAGCGGAAGGCGTGGATCTCGATGCGGCCGGACAGCCCGGCCTGCTCGAAAGGATCGTTCCGCAGGATCTCGCGCACCTCCGCCTCGTCCTCGGCCTCGATCAGCATGAAACCGCCGCAGCCTTCCCCCGCCGGATCGAGCAGCGGCCCGCCGCAGCGCACCCGGCCCTGGAACCGCTGCATGTAATCCCGATGGGCGGGGCGGGTCTCGGCGCGGATTTCGGCGGCCTGCCCGTCGGTGCGGTCGAGGCGGTAGACGGCGAAAAGGGTCATGGCTCTTGTCCTTCGGAACGTTTGTCGCGGGATGCCTTCATGGCCGCCCAGACCGACATGGGGGTGATCGGCATGGTGAGGTCGCGCACGCCGTAGCCTCCGAGCGCGTCGACCGCGGCGGTGACGATCGCCGGCGGCAGGCCGACCGTACCGGTCTCGGCGCCGCCCTTGACGCCGAGCGGATTGGTCTTTGTCGGCACCGGCCGGAAGGCCAGCGAGAACCGGCAGAAATCGGCCGCATGCGGCATGGCGTAATCGGTATAGGAGCCGGTCAGGAGCTGGCCGTTCTCGTCGTGGACGACCCGCTCCTTGAGCGCCTGACCGGCGGCC
The DNA here is from genome assembly GCA_020441805.1 of Rhizobiaceae bacterium. Classification (GTDB taxonomy): domain Bacteria; phylum Pseudomonadota; class Alphaproteobacteria; order Rhizobiales; family Rhizobiaceae; genus Rhizobium_E. Next base: position 8,302 of record JAGRLJ010000111.1, on the reverse strand, counting down.
TGGGCGATCGAGCCCTGAAGCTGGCCTTCGAGCAGCAGCGGGTTGATGACGACGCCGACATCGTCGACGCCGACGATGCGGTCGAGATGGACATGGCCGGTATCCGGGTCGATCTCGACCTCGGCGATATAGCACCCGTTCGGATAGTTCTGCGGATTGGCGGTGAAATGGCCGACACCTTCGAGGCCCGACCAGAGTTCCGCCGGCAGCGGCTTCGGAGCACCCCAGGCGAACATCGACTTGACCACGCTATCGAGGGCGATGGAACGCCGGCCGTCGCGCGTCCGGTAGATGCCGGGCTCGAAGAGAAGATCGTCCTCGGCGCAATCGAGCAGAATGGCGGCGGCGCGCTTGCCGCGTTCGATCGCCTGGTCGCAGGCATTCTTGAGCGCCGACCCACCCACCGTCATGCTGCGCGAGCCGAAACTGCCGCGACCGGTGGCGATCTTGTCGGTGTCGCCCTGCACCAGCCGGATCCTGTCGATCGGCACGCCGAGCCATTCATGCGCCATCTGCACATAGCTCGTCTCATGGCCCTGGCCGTAGGAGAAAGTGCCGGCGAAGATCGAGAGCCCGCCGGTGCTGTCGAAACGGATCTCCATCCGCTCGCTGATCGTGGCCGCGACCTCGATATAGACCGACATGCCGCGGCCGCGCAGGCGGCCCCTCGCCTCGCTCTCCCTGCGCCGCGCCGCAAAGCCCGACCAGTCGGCACGCTCCATGGCTGCGTCCATGATCGCTTCGAACTCGCCGCAGTCATAGGTCTCGCCGATGGCCGTGCGATAGGGCATCGCGTCGGGGCGGATGAAATTCCGGCGCCGGATCTCATCCGGCTCGAGGCCAAGCTCGCGGGCGGCGATGTCGAACATGCGCTCGACCACCAGCGTCGCCTCGGGGCGGCCGGCGCCGCGATAGGTGGTGAGCGTCCGGCTGTTGGTGAAGATGCCGTTGACCGTCACATGCATGGCGGGAAAGGCATAGACGCCCGACAGCATGCGCGTGCCGACCAGCGGCGGATGCGCCGTCGACGGACCGAGCTGGCAGCCGAGATTGTGGTTGACGACCACGCGCGCGCCGAGAACCGTGCCATCCTTCCTGAGGGCGAATTCCGCGTCGGCGATCTGGTCGCGGCCGTTGAAATCGGAGAGGAAGGCTTCCGAGCGGTCGGAGACCCATTTCACCGGACGGCCGATGCGCCGGGCCGCCCAGAGCACCAGGATTTCCTCTGGATAGATGCCGCCCTTGGTGCCGAAACCGCCGCCCACATCGCCCGCCACGACATGGATACGATGCGCGGGGACCCGGAATATATGCTCGGCGAGGATAAGCCGGATGCGGTGCGGATTGGCGGTGGAACTCGTCAGGTGCCAGCGGCCGTCGCCGGGATCGAAGGCACCGATGCAGGTGCGCGGCTCCATGGGATTGCCGGCGACGCGATGGCTGCGGATGCGCGCCCGCGTGACGTGCTCGGCCGCAGTGAAGGCTGCTTCGGTCGCCGCGGCGTCGCCCATCTCGTGGACGAAGCAGCGGTTGCCTTCCGCATCCGGCCAGACGAGCGGCGCGCCCTCCGCGATCGCGGCCTCCACGGTCGCGGCCACCGGAAGTTCCTCATAATCCACCTCGATCCTCTCGGCGGCCTCGATGGCGGCGGCCAGCGTTTCGGCGACGATGAAGGCCACGCCGCTGCCCACCGCGAGGACCCGATCGCTCGCCAGAGGCGGAAAGGGCGTGGGATGGTAGGTCTTGCCGGTGATGGTCGGCGGAATGCTGAGGCAGGGAATATGGCCGAAGCCGTCGCGCGCATAGTCCTCGCCGGTCAGCACGGCGACGAGGCCCGGGACATCCAGCGCGCCGCTGACGTCGATATCGCGGATGCGGGCATGGGCGACGGGAGAGCGGAGCATATAGCCGCGCGTCTGGCGCGGAAGATTGAAATTGTCGGTGAAGCGGCCGTTGCCCGTCAGAAGACGGGGATCCTCGCGCCGTTCGAGCGGCGCGCCGATTCCCTGCGAGTTGCCGCCGGCGGCGGCCCTCGTCTCACCATGACGCAAAGCGGCATCGGTCCCGAAATCGCCGTCGGCGACCGGATCTTTCTTCTTCAGCATGTCAGTCTCTTCCGATCAGGCGCCCGTCACGGGACGCCAATCCCTACTTTCTCAATAACGAAGCTCGTTCTCCTGCCAGAGGATCTGCGGCATGGTCTCCGCCATCCAGTCGGGCATGGCGACCTGCCGGTAGCGCCCGCCGTAATAGAGGAGCGGCCCGCCGGGTTCCCGGTCGACCTGAAGCGCCCAGACCTCGCCGACATAAAGCGTGTGGTCGCCGCAGGCATATTCGTGGCGCAGGTCCGCCGAGAGCCGGACGGCCGCCCCGGCGACGACCGGCGTTCGCGACAGAGGCTCGAAGGCCGGACGGCGATCCGGCGACGGCCTGCCGGCGAAGTGGTTCGAGATCCATTGCTGGCTCTGCGAAAGCACACTGACGCCGAAATGGCCGGCCGTGCGCAGCCGGTCATGCATGCGCGCCGTCCTTGCAATCGATACCAGGACCAGGAAGGGATCGAGCGATCCCGACATGAAGGCATTGGCGGTCATGGCATGCGCCTCGCCTTCGATCTCGGTCGAGACGATGACCACGCCGGTCGCGAACTGCCCCATCGCATCGCGGAAATCCCGTTGCGAGAAACCGCCCGGCCCCTGGCCTTCGCCTCCGCTCTGAATCCCTGCCATGATCCGCTCCTTTCCGTCGGTCCGGCCGTCAGCCGCGCGGCTTCACCAGGCTGACATCGCCGGGATTGACCAGATCGGGTGTCGTCCAGCCGTCCAGGTCGTATTCGCTCATGGCCGACTGCGCGAAGGCCTTGAAGCGATCGAGATTGCCCGACCCCTGCGCCGCCCAGAGATTGGTGAGCCGGGTAATGTCGTTGCTGCCGATATAGTTGATCTCGTAGAGCTCGTGCCGCGCCCCGAACTCGGTGCCGATCGCGTCCCACAGCATCTTCATCACCTTGACGCGCTCCACCGCGTCTGCACCGCCCGAGCCGCGCAGATAGCGATCGAGATAACCCCGGATTTCAGGCGCCTTGAAGTCCGCCGTGTGGGAGTTGAGATAGATGAGACCGCTCGCCACCACCTGCTCGATGATGTTCTTGATCTTCGGCATGGCCTCCTGGTTCAGCACCCGATAGGCGCCGGCGAAATGGGAATCCGGCCGCACCATGTCGTTCCACGGAATCGCGCTCTTGGCCATGGCGTCCGACAGCGCCCAGAAGGCGTTGCGCCAGGCGATCACCTCGCCGAGCTGCGCCTGCACGCCGTGGAACGCCTTGGCGCCGGTGATCTCCAGCGCGCGGGCCAGCAGGCCGCAGATGAAGTCCATCTTCACGGCAAAGCGCGTGCAGCCGTGCAGCGAGGCGCGTTCGAGGAAGCCGGAACCGACATTGAACTTGTTGGCGGTTTCGAGATCGCCATGCATGAACACGTCTTCCCAGGGGATGAAGACCTTGTCGAGCACGAGGATCGCGTCGTTCTCGTCGAGCCGCGACGACAGCGGATAGTCGAACGGGCTGCCGAGGGCGGCGGCGCGATATTCATTGGAGACGCGGCAGAGCAGCTTCACGCCGGGGGCGCCCGTCGGCACGATGAAGACGGGCGCGAATTTCGGATCGGCGATCGGCACCTGGGCGATATGGGCGACGAATGTGAAATGGGTGAGCGCCGAATTGGTCGCCACCACCTTGGCGCCGCTGACATAGATGCCGGCATCGGTCTCGTCGACGATCTGCACAAAGACGTCGGAGCCGTCGGCGGTCGGCAGGTCGCGGTCGACGGGCGGATGCATGATGGCATGGTTCACATACCAGGTGCGCTCCTGCGCCTTGCGGTACCAGCGCGTGGCATTGGCCTCGAAGCCCTTGTAGAAACTCGCATTCGCCCCGAGCGTGCCGAGGAAGGAGCCCTTGTAGTCCGGCGACCGGCCCATCCAGCCCCAGCCGGTGCGCTGCCATTCGGCGATGGCGTCCCGCTGGGCGACCTGCTCCTCGACATTCTTCGGCGCGCGATAGAATTTCTGCGTGAAACCGCCCCATTCCGTCGGCGCCGTCAGCACCGGCTGGCGGCTGGGATCGTGCAATGCGTCATACATCCGCGCGACCATGCGCGCGGAGTTGCGGAAGGCGGGGTGCTCGGTGATCTTCTTGACGCGTTCGCCATAGATCCAGACCTCGCGCCCGTCATCCAGGCTATCGAGATATTCCCGCCCCGTGAAAGGCACGAAGCGGGGATCGGGTGCCGCGGCGGCGGCACTGTCGAGGAGCTCAGCCATTGCCGCTTCCCGCCATTGCCTGCGCCGTGATCTCGAGCAGGATCTCGGGCTGCGCCAGAGCCGCCACCTGCACCAGGGTCGAGCAGGGGAAATCGCCGGTGAAGAATTCCTGGCGCGCCTTCCAGACGCCCTTGTTGTCGGCCATGTCGGTCACGTAGATCGTCATGGTGGTGACGTCGGCCATGGACGCGCCCGCCGCCTCGAGGCAATTCTTGATCTTGGTGAAGATCACCTTCGCCTGCTCATAGGCATCGCCCACGCCCTGGATGGTCTTGAGGTCGTTGGCCCGTGCGGTGAAACCGGACAGCCAGATCTGGTTGCCGACGCGAATCGTGTTGGACCAGTGGCCCGGCGGATATTCGGCGACCTTGTCGGAGATGAAGCGCTGCTTCTTCAATGTCTCGGCGGCGGCGATCGTCATGATTATATTCCTTTCATCACATATTTCGTCTTGAAGTCCCGCTTCCGCTCAGCGGAAGAATTCCGGTGTCGGGTCCATGCCCCATTGCGATTTGGTCGGCCCCTTGTCGTCGAGCAGGTAGTCCTTGCCTTCGTAATCGGCATTGTTGACGTCGCCGTCCGTATAATGTTCGACCCGGTTGCCGAACGGATCGCGCCAGTAGTCGAAGATCTGGCTGCCGATCAGATGGCGGCCGACGCCGATATCGAGGTGATGGTCCCTGCTGACGAGATAGTCATGCGCGCCCATGACCGCGTCGAAATCCTGCATCTCGAAAGCGCAATGGTGGCAGCCGACCTCGGAGGCCTCGTTGATCAGGATCGAGTGATGATCGACCGGCTGGTCGCCGAGATTGAAGCGGATGAAGGTGCCGACCGCCTTGTTGATCTCCGGCACGATCATCGTGTCCGATTCCAGCATGTTGAAACGGTCCTTCATCCATTTCACCGACTGGTCGTGATTGCGGATCTTGAGCACGAAATGACCGAGCTTCAGCGCAAGGCCCGGCTCGCGCCGCGGCCGCAGCGAACGGTTCAGCCGTTCCTTGCGATCGCCCCAGTTGAAGGAATTCGACGGACGGTGCTCGACCGGCTGCGTCGGCGTCTGGCCCCAGACCGCATCGATGATCAGCCCGTCGGGATGGTTCATGCGCACGCGCCAGCCGCCACCCGGCATGTCGGTGATCGCCTCGACGGGACCCGAGCCTTCCATTTCCGCGAGCGCGTCGAGGTCCTCGCGCCCGCTCATCAGCAGCGCGCCGCCGATGAACTTGCTGTCGCCCCTGTAGGTGACATGGACGACGGGCGCCGTGCCGCCACCGCGCAGAAAGAGGACGTCATCCGTCCTGCCGGCGGTCAGCAGGCCGAAATCGTGCATGAACGCCTCCATCTTATCGAGGTCCGGCGCCTGGTACATGACATAGGCGAGGTCAATCGCGGTTGGCATTTTCATCTCCTCCGGGGGTTGCTTCGTTCAGCGCAGAACGCTGACGTCGTCATTGTTGATGAGGTCCGGAACGGTCCATCCGTTCAAATCGTATTCGCTCATGCAGCGATCGACCAGATCGGTCATCGCCTTCATCTCGCCGAGGCTCTGCGCTTCCCAGAGATTCTGGAGACGCGTGAGGTCGTTGGAGCCGAGATAGTTGATTTCGTAAAGCTCGCTGCGACCGCCGAACTCGGTGCCGATGCAATCCCAGAGCAGCTTCATCAGCTTCACCCGGCCCTCGGCATCGACGCCGCCCGAACCGCGCAGGTAGCGGTCGAGATGCGGGCGCAGTTCCGGCGCCTTGAAATCGTCGGCATGCGAATTGAGGTAGATCAGGCCGCTGGTCACGCTGGCCTCGATGATATTCTTGATCGACGGGTAGGCGATCTGCGAAATCGTGCGATAGGCCGTGCCGAAGCGCGGATCCGGCTGAACCATGCCGTTCCAGGGAATGTTGCTCTTGGCCATGGCGTCCGAGAGGCCCCACATCGTGTTGCGCCAGGCGACGACCTCGCCGAGCCGCGACTGCACACCATGGAACGAGCTGGTGCCGGTAATGTCGAGCGCCTTCTTGAGCGCGCCGGTGATGAAATCGAGCTTGACCGCAAGGCGCGTGCAGCCATGCATGGCGGCGCGGGCATTGAAGCCGGAACCGGGCGCGAATTCGTTGGCCTGGTCGACATCGCCATGCATGAAGACGTCTTCCCAGGGCACGAAGACGTTGTCGAGCACGAGGATGGCGTCGTTCTCGTCCATGCGGCTGGAAAGCGGATAGTCGAAGGGGCTGCCGAGCACGGCGGCGCGCTGCTCGTTGGAGGCGCGCGAGATCATCTTCACGCCGGGCGCGCCGGTCGGAACGATGAAGACCGGCGCATAGGCTGGGTCCTTGATCGGGACCTGGCCGGCATGGGCGACGAAGGTGTAATGGGTCAATGCGGAGGCGGTGGCGACCACCTTGGCGCCGCTGACATAGAGGCCGGCATCGGTTTCCTTGACGACGCGGACATAGACGTCGGAACTGTCGGCGCTCGGGGCGTTGCGGTCGACGGGCGGGTTCATGATCGCATGGTTGATGTACCAGGTGCGCTCCTGCGCCTTGCGATACCAGCGCAGGGCGTTGTCCTCATGTCCCTTGTAGAAGGCTGAATTGGCGCCCAGGGTCGCCAGGAACGATCCCTTGTAATCGGGCGAACGGCCCATCCAGCCATAGGATACCCGCTGGGAGGCGGCGACGGCGTCACGCGCGGCGACCTGCTCGCCCACCGATTTCGGCGCGCGGAAATAGCGGTGGGTAAAGCCGCCCCATTCCGTCGGGCAGGTGATCAGGTCCCTGGTGGCGGCATCGTGCATGGCATCGTAGAAGCGGGCCACCATCCGGGCCGAATTGCGGAATGCCGGGTGCTCGGTGATCTTGCCGACGCGCTTGCCGTAGATCCAGACCTCGCGCCCGTCATCCAAGCTGTCGAGATATTCCTGGCCCGTGAACGGGACGAAAGCGGCGACATTGGACTTGTGAATGTTCATCTTGGCGTTCTCTCGTTGGAATTGATCGGGCTTGCGAGAAACATGTCCGTCCGCGTCAATGGCGGGCGATGGCCATGGCGAAGATCAGGATGGCGCCGGTCGCCATGGTCTGGGCGTAAGCGCCCACCTGCATGAGGTTCAGCCCGTTCTGCACGAGCATGATCAGCAGTGTGCCGACCAGCACCGTCAGCGTCCGGCCCTGGCCGCCGGCCAGCGCCACGCCGGAGATCACGCAGGCCGCGATGGATTCGAGCGGGAGGCTGGCGCCGACATTGGCCTCGCCGGTTCCGAGCCGCGCCGTCATCAGCAGGCCGGAGATCGCGGCGAGCAGGCCGGAGAGGACGAAGGCCGCGATGGCGATGCGGCTGGTATTGACCCCGGACAGGGAGGCGGCGCGCGGATTGCCGCCCGACGCATAGAGATGACGGCCGAAGCGCGTCCATTCCATGACGACATAGACGATGACCACCAGCGCCAGCGCCACGACGACCGGGACCGGAATGCCGGCGACGCGGCCGAAGCCGAAGACCTGACCGAGAAGCGGCGGAAGGCCATAGATCGGCATGCCGCCCGAAACCAGGAGCGTCACGCCGAAGAGCACGGAAGACATGCCGAGCGTCATCATGAAGGGCGAGATGCGAAGCAGGCTGACGCCGATGCCGTTGACCAGGCCGGCGGCGACGCCGATGAGGATGCCCATGCCCAGTCCGGCGAGCAGCGACAGCGCCGGCATGTCCGGGAATGCCGCATAGACGACCGCCATGACCAGGGTCGCGGCCACCGAGGTCAGCGACACGACGCTGCCCACCGACAGGTCGAGACCGCCATTGACGATGACGATGAACTGGCCGAGCGCGACGATCAGCAGATAGACGGACTGGCGGCCGACATTGGTCAGGTTGTCCACCGTCAGGAATCTGGGAGAACCGATCGAGAAGACCGCCAGCGCCACGATGAACATCACCGGCAAGGCCAGCGACTGCCTGTTCCGCGCGATCCACGCGAGCG
>JAGRLJ010000110.1:5828-18719 GCA_020441805.1 Rhizobiaceae bacterium | reverse complement strand
AGCAATGCGCGGGCTTCCTGCGGATTGCGGACGGCAGGGAACCGCTCGACGCGTCCTCGGTCCATCCGGAAGCCTATGGCGTCGCGCGCAAGATCGTGGCGGCCTGCGGCCGCGACCTGCGCGCACTGATGGGCGACAGCGCGGCGCTGAAGAAACTCGACCCACGCCAGTTCATCGACGAGACATTCGGCCTGCCGACCGTCAAGGACATTATCGCCGAACTCGAAAAGCCCGGCCGAGACCCGCGCCCGGAATTCAGGACAGCGAGCTTCGCGGAGGGAATCAACGAGATCTCGGACCTGCGCCCCGGCATGATGCTCGAAGGCACGGTGACCAATGTCGCTGCCTTCGGCGCCTTCGTCGATATCGGCGTGCACCAGGACGGCCTCGTCCATGTCTCCGAACTGGCCGACCGCTTCGTCAAGGACCCGCATGAGGTGGTCAAGGCCGGGCAGATCGTGAAGGTGCGGGTTGTCGAGGTCGATCCCAGGCGCAAGCGTATCGGGCTTTCGATGAAGACGCAGTCGTCGGGGCCGCGCGAGCAGCGAGACGAGCGGCGTGGCCCGGGGCCTGCGCCGCGCGCGCCACAGAAGCCCGCCGCACCGAGCCAGGGCGCCTTCGGGGCGGCGCTGATGGAAGCGATGAAGAAGAAGTGAGGACGATTGGGGCTTCTATCCCTCACACCCGCCGGAACACGCCCTTTCCCGACAATCCGTCCCGCCCATGCGGGCTGTCGAGATCGAGCTCCGGCCCCACCGGCACGATCTTTGTCGGGTTGATATGCGCGATCGAATAGTAACCGCGTTTAATGTGGTCGATCCTCACGGTCTCCCGAATACCGGGCCATTGATAGATTTCCCGCACATATCCGGAGAGGTTCGGATAGTCGGCGAGCCGGCGGATATTGCACTTGAACGCGCCGTGATAGGCGGCGTCGAAGCGGATCAGGGTCACGAAGGCACGGATATCGGCCTCGGTGAAATAGTCGCCGGCAATGTAGCGGTTCGCGGCGAGACGGGTTTCCAGCCGGTCGAGCGTTTCGAAGACGCCGCGCGCGGCCTGCTCGTAGACATCCTGCTTCTTCGCGAAGCCGGCGCGATAGACGCCATTGTTGAGCGTGTCGTAGACGACGGCGTTCCAGTCATCGATCGCCGGCCGGAGCGGTTCGGGATAGAAATCCTGCCCGTCGCCCGTGATGCCGTCGAAGGCCGTGCCGAGCATGCGGACGATGTCGGCCGATTCGTTGTTGACGATGCGGCCCTCCCGGCGATCCCAGAGCACCGGCACGGAGACCTTGCCGGTATATTGCGGTTCGCTCGCGGTATAGAGCTGGTGCAGGTAACGGACGGAGCCGACGCGCGCGCTGGCGTCCTGCGGCGCGGAAAATTCCCAGCCGTTCTCGCCGATCGCGGGTTCGGCGACGGAGAGCGGAACGATCTCCGTCAATCCCTTGAGGCTCCGCATCATCAGCGTCCGCGAGGCCCAGGGGCAGAGATAGGACACGAAAAGCTGGAAGCGCCCGGCCTCGGCCGCAACACCCGGCTGACCTTCCGGTCCCGGCTGGCCATCGGCGGTGAGCCAGTGGCGGAACTTCGTCGCCTCGCGGTGGAAGGCGCCGTCCTTCATCTCGGATGCGGCGACGTCGTCGTTGACCCATTTTCCGTTCACAAGCTGGGGCATGAGGGACCTCGATCAAAAGAAGTTAGCATTCAGATGACCGATATGGAACGTAGGTTCAATGCCGACGGCATTTGACGGACCGTCAACCGGAATGTGAGGATCACTCTTGCGGCGGCCATTGTTGGGAGGTGTGAATGACGAAGTCGATCGACACAAATTCTTCCATTACGGTGTTGATGAGAAGGAAAGGCGTACCGACCACAAATAATTCCCGAGTACCCGCTATGCGCCCGGTGCGGCCTGAATGGGAAAATTGCCCGAGTCTGTGCGTCCATCGAATGGTCCGCTGTTGAAGTCGCCAGGCGGCGCTGGGTTTTCGGTGTGAATGCGTGCAAGCAGATCAAGGAATTGTAATTCGGCCCGTTCCGTCCACCCCATCCTCACGGATGCCGGCCTCTGCGATCCGCTTCTCAAGCCGCGCCCGCATCCGCGCCATGACTTCGTCATGCGTGTAGAAAACGGCATCCGGCCGTTTGGCATATTCGAGCGCAGCGCCGACCTTCCGCCGGAACCAGGCATCGTAGTCCGCCTGCTCCTGCGGCGTCAGAGCCTTCTGCGGCCCCCAGATGCTTTCATCAATGACATGATCCTCGTCATCGTCCGCCGGCAGCGGCATCTGCGGATTTTCCTCGAAACCTTCCGGATCGCTCGACATGGCCGAAGTTCTCCTTTTGTTTCAGGATAGCAGATCGCCGAAAGGCCGCAAGCAAAAATGCAGGCGTTGCGGCCGCCACAACCTTTCAGGGCGTAAAATCCAGCCCCATTTCCCGGAAGCGGGCGGGGTCGTCGCCCCAGTTCTCCCGCACCTTGACGAACAGGAAGAGATGCACCGGCTGTTCCAGGATTTCGGCGATCTCCTTGCGGGCCGCGGTCGAGATCGCCTTGATCGCCTCGCCGTTCTTGCCGAGCGCGATCTTCTTCTGGCTTTCCCGCTCGACATAGATCGTCTGCTCGATCCGGACCGAGCCGTCCTTGCGTTCTTCCCATTTCTCGGTCTCGACATGCGAGGAATAGGGAAGCTCCTGATGGAGCCGGAGAAAGAGCTTCTCGCGGGTGATTTCCGCGGCAAGCTGACGCATCGGCAGGTCGGAGATCTGGTCCTCGGGATAGTACCAGGGACCGTCCGGAAGCGTGCGGGCGAGATGCTGCATCAGGTCGTCGCAGCCCGAACCGGTGAGCGCCGAGACCATGAAGGTGGCGTCGAAGGTCACGGCCTCATTGGCCGCCTGGGCGAGCTTCAGCAGTTCCTCGGGCCGAACCCTGTCGACCTTGTTGAGCACGAGGATCTTCCGCTGCCGAACGTCCTTCAGGGCCTCGAGAATGGTTTCGGCGTCCCCCTTCAGGCCGCGCTCGCTGTCGATCAGGAAGAGAATGACGTCGGCGTCGCGCGCGCCGCCCCAGGCGGTGGTCACCATGGCGCGGTCGAGCCGGCGGCGCGGCTTGAAGATACCGGGCGTGTCGAGGAAGACGATCTGCGTCCGGTCCTCGATGGCGATGCCGCGTATGATCGCGCGCGTCGTCTGCACCTTGTGGGAGACGATCGTCACCTTGGCGCCGACGAGGCGGTTGACGAGGGTGGACTTGCCGGCATTGGTCGCGCCGATCAGCGCGACGAAGCCGGAGCGGGTCGCGGCGCCCACGCCGCCTTCTTCAGTCTCTGTCATCGAATTCTTCCAATCGGTTCTCGGCGGTCGCGGCGCTGGCGGCGATCCAGACGCCCTCGCGCTCCAGCATTTTCTGCGCCGCGACCTGCTCGGCGGCGCGCTTGGATCGCTCGGTCCCCCGCTCGGAGGCGATGCCGTCGATCTCGACCGCGACCGTGAATTCCGGCGCATGGTCGGGGCCGCTGCGATCCTCGACCCGGTAGCGCGGCGCAAAGCCGAATTTCTGATGCGCCCATTCCTGCAATTCGGTCTTGGCGTCGCGCCGCATCGGCGCGGCCGATGTCGCACGCTCCGTCCAGTTTTGCAGGATGAAGGCGCGCGCGGCCTCCAGCCCCCCGTCGAGATAGATCGCCGCGATCAGGCTTTCGACCACATCGGCCCGGACATTCTTCATGCGTTCGCCGGTGATCTTCTTGAGGTCGGCGCCAGTGCGCACGAAGCGATAGAGGCCGAGCGCATCGGCCACCTCGGCGCAGCTGTCGGCCGACACCAGGCGGTTGAGCCGGACGGACAATTCGCCCTCGCCGGCATTGCGGAACGTGGTGAAGAGCAATTCGGCGACGCAAAGCCCGAGCACCCTGTCGCCGAGGAATTCAAGCCGCTCGTAATTGCCCGACTTCGCGATCCGCGCCGAGGAATGGGTGACGGCGCGCGCCAGCCGGTCCCGATCCGAAAACGTGTAGCCGATCAGCCCCTCGAGTGCCTCCCGCTCCGCATCGGAAAGGCCCCTGGCGCGGCTCATCTGATGCCCTTGAAGAAACGATCATAGCGCAGGTTGGTCGGCCATTTCCAGACCTGGAAGAAGGGCGTGTCGTTGCCGAGCGAGAAAATGATGAAACTCGCGCGGCCGACAAGGTTCTCCTCGGGCACGTATTTGACGCTGAAGCGGCTGTCGGACGAATTGTCGCGATTGTCGCCCATCATGAAATAGTGCTTTTCAGGAACGTTGAAGACAGGCGTGTTGTCGCCTTCCGACAGGCCGAGATCCAGCGTCTGGTAGCTCGCGCCGCTGTCGAGCGTCTCTCGGTAGATCGGCACATCCCTGTAGGATTCCATGCTGTGCTGGACGCCGACGCCCGCCGTATCGGACGTGTCGGAGGAGAATGTGCCCTCCGCCACGCGCGGGACCGGCTTGTCGTTGATGTAAAGCACGCTGTCGCGGACCTGGATCCGGTCGCCCGGCAGGCCGATGACGCGCTTGATATAGTCGATCGAGGGATCGGACGGCAGCCGGAAGACGATGACGTCGCCGCGCGTCGGCGTGCCGCTCAGCCCCGGCACCATGATCCGGCCGGTGAACCAGCCGGGATTGTAGGCGGGAAGCGAATAGCGCGAATAGCCATAGGCGAATTTGTTGACCAGCAGATAGTCGCCGACCAGAAGCGTCGGCATCATCGAACCCGACGGGATGGTGAAAGGCTGGAGCAGCACCGTCCGGATCACGGCTGCCAGCAGGAATGCCTGGAAAAGGACGACGATGGTTTCCCAAAGGGCATTCTTCTCTGCCGGCTTGTTCTGGTCGGACACGCTCATTCATTCCTCATGGTCGATTCAGGACATCTCTGTAGAGCCTTTCATCGCCAAATGGAAGACTCCGGCCGCTTTCCGGCATGGCGTCGCGGCTTATCCTTCGGGCAGCGCCTCGATGATCACGAAAGCCTGGGCGAGCGGGAAATCGTCGGTGATCGTCACATGGACGAGGGCCTTGTGGCCGGCCGGCACAAGGGCGGCGAGACGTTCCGCCGCACCGCCCGTCAACTGCATCGTCGGCTTGCCGCTCGGCAGGTTGACCACGCCCATCTCGCGCCAGGCCACGCCCATCGACAGGCCGGTGCCCAGCGCCTTGGAACAGGCTTCCTTGGCGGCGAAGCGCTTGGCATAGGACGCGGCGCGATTCTTGCGCCGATCGGACTTGGCGCGCTCGATCTCGGTGAAACAGCGGTTGGCGAAACGGTCGCCGAAGCGTTCGAGGGTCTTTTCCACGCGCCTGATGTCGATCAGGTCGCTGCCGATGCCGATGATCATGCCAGCCACTCCTTCGGGATTCGCGCCGCCGAATGGCGGCTTTATCCGCGATTGCTGAAAATAGGTAGCCGGCGGCAAAAATAAAGGCCGGCACGGATGCCAGCCTGGTGGTCGGGAACCCCGGTTCCCCTCATGTCACAGGAAATTGTGATTCCGGCGACGGAACATGCCGCGATCGATCTGGCGCTGGCGATATTCGAGGTCGATGCAGTCGACGCTCTGGTTCAGATAGGCCATTTCGCGCTCTTCAATGGTGGGGGCGCGCAGCTTGCTGGCGATCTTCGATACATAACCAAACATGGTTTCTTCCTTTCTCTATCTGTTCCTCCCTTCTCGAGACACAAGATAGGCTCGATATTGCGATGCACAACGGCCGATGCAGGATTGCTGGCATGCATTACGCGCATGGCATCGTCATATTTGCTTAACAATATAGCATAGGTCGCCACATATGCCCATTTCACGGGCGCAGATAGAGATATCCGTCGGCCTGGAGATCGGCGATACGCGTGACGCCGCCCTCCTCGGCGATCTCGAAACCATGGAGCATGTCATCGGTGCCGAGCCCGAGAAATTTCATGGTATTGCCACAGGCGACGAAGGAAACGCCGTCCTGCGCCCTGCCCGCGACCTGCAACCGGATATCGGGATTGGCCTTTCCATTGGCGAACGCATCGAGTGCCGGTCCGTGAATGACGAGCACGATCCGGACCTTGTCCGGCCCGCCCTTGCCGGCAATATGGTTCTTGATATTGCCGAGGACGAAATTGACGCGGGTCGGCTCCGACAGGTGATAGACGACCTTCTGCACCGTATCGGCCGCTGCCGGGCTGGAGGCGGCGGCCGGCACGACCGCCGCGGCACCGCCGGCAAGGCCGGGAAACAGCCGTGACAGAACGAAGCGACGGGAAAACAACATGGCGGGCCCTCCGTTCACTGGGTGATCGCGCCGCTCACCACCTTGGCCTTGATCTCCTCGTCGTAGATCACCGGAACGCAATCGCTGAGCGCGGTCCTGTCGAGGCGGAACAGCTTGTCGTCGGCGCCGAAGCGCGCCCCCGTCGGCAGGCCCGCGGTTTCATCGCTTTCGGACGGATCGAAAAGCCGCACGCTTTCGGGAATATCGACCAGGATCGACTGGTCGTTCTTCACACGGACGCTCAGGCTGCCGCCGTCGCATTCGATGCCGCAGCCAAGCGCGCCGGTCTGCTCGTTCCGGCCGCAACTGCCCGCCACCTGGAACGGCTTGGCGATCCGGCGGAAATTCACCTGGAGATTGACGCTGTAATAGGGATCGGCCCCGGCCTGCTTGCTGACATAAGCGAGCATCGCCGTGACGTTCTGATCGGGATGGGAGGCGAGGTGCGCCTTGGTGTAGCGACGGATGAAGCAGGCATGGGCGGGACCGTTCCCCGGATCGCGTCCGAAGATCCTGGTCACGTCGGACATGGCGTCACCCGCCTGGGCGGCGCCCGGAAGAGCGAGGGCGATGAGGATCATGGAGGCAGGCAGAACGCGCATGTCGGGGCCCCGATTTCGATGAATGAGCACGATACAGCGGAAACGCGCCGTCCGCACGTTCTATTCAGTCGAAGACCCGCTTGACGGTCGAGACGCAGTCGAGATCCGACAATTGCGCCAGGAGATGGCTCAACTGCCGCAAATCCCAGACTTCCAGGTCGAACTCCATCTCGGAGAAATCCGGCGCGACGCGGATCATGGTGAGGATCGAAATATTGGCGTCGGCCAGGCCGATGGTCTGGGCGATGGTCGCCAGCGTGCCCGGCTCGTTGATGCCGGTGACGATGATCCTGGCCTTGAAGCGCGACTTGTTCGCCTCGTCGAGATCCCAGCGAATGTCGATCCAGCGCTCGGGCTGCTCGTCGAATTTCGACAGCGAGGGCGACTGGATGGGATAGACGGTGATCGAATGCTTGCCGTCGTGAATGCCGACGATCCGGTCGCCCGGCACGGCGCCGGAGGGCGAGAAGCGAACCTCGATGGCGCCGCCGAGCCCGCGAAAGGGATGCGCCTGCGGAGATTCCTCGCTCTCCTCGGGGTCGGCCTCGAGCCGTGACTTCTGTCCCTCCGGGACCTTGAACATCATGCCCTGGGCGCTTCGGACGTTGAACCAGCCCTCCTCCAGCGTCTGGCGGGTGGTGACGCGTTCATCCTGGTAGTCCGGGTAGACGGCCTTGAGCACGTCGAGCGAGGACAGCTCGCCGCGACCCACGGCGGCAATGGCGTCCTCGACCTCCCTGTGGCCGAGCCGATGGACGGTCGGCTTCATCATATCCTTGGAGAACACCTTGCCCGCGCGTTCGAAAGTCCGTTCGAGAATACGCTGGCCGAGGCCGGAATATTGCTTGCGAACGGCAAGGCGCGTGGCGCGGCGGATGGCGGAGCGCGCCTTGCCGGTCACCACGATCTCCTCCCAGGCCGCCGGCGGCACCTGGACGCCGGAACGGATGATCTCCACCTCGTCGCCATTGCTGAGCCGCGTGACCAGCGGCATGATCCGGCCGTTGATCTTGGCGCCGACGCAGGTGTCGCCGACATTGGTGTGAACCGCATAGGCGAAATCGATCGGCGTCGCGCCGCGGGGCAAGGCGATCAGCTTGCCCTTGGGCGTGAAACAATAGACCTGGTCCTGGAACAATTCGAGCTTGGTATGTTCGAGGAACTCCTCCGGATTGTCGCCCTCGGCGAGCGATTCGATGGTGGTCCTCAGGCCCTTGTAGGCATCGGACTGGCGCACCGCCGAGCCGTCCGGGGCCGCATTGGCGCCGTCCTTGTAGAGCGTGTGCGCGGCGATGCCGTATTCGGCGATGTCGTGCATCCGCCGGGTGCGGATCTGCAATTCGATGCGCTGCCGCGCCGGCCCGACGATGGTCGTGTGGATCGACTGGTAGTCGTTCTGCTTCGGCGTCGAGATGTAGTCCTTGAAGCGACCCGGAACAACCCGCCAGCGCGTATGGATGATGCCGAGCGCGGTATAGCATTCCGGCACCATGTCGACGACGACCCGGAAGCCCCAGACGTCGGAAAGCTGCTCGAAGGACAGCGACTTCGACTGCATCTTGCGAAAGACCGAATAGGGCTTCTTCTGCCGCCCCTTGACGACGGCGTTCTTCAGGCCGTTCTGGGCGAGCAGCTCGGTCAGTTCGTTCTCGATATTCTTGATCAGGTCGGCATTGCGCTCGGACAGGTCGGCCAGCCGCCGGCTGATGGTCTGGTAAGCCTCGGGATTGAGGTTCTGGAAGGACAGTTCCTCCAGTTCCTCGCGCATGTCGTGCATGCCCATGCGGCCGGCGAGCGGCGCATAGATATCCATCGTCTCCTCGGAGATGCGCGCGCGCTTTTCAAGCGGCATATGGCCGAGGGTGCGCATATTGTGCAGCCGGTCGGCGAGCTTGACGAGCAGCACCCGGACGTCGTCGGAGATGGCGAGGAGCAGCTTGCGCAGGTTCTCGGCCTGCTTGGCCTTGCGCGAGACGAGGTCGAGCTTCTTGATCTTGGTGAGACCCTCGACCAGCCGGCCGATATCCTCGCCGAAGAGAGTGTCGATCTCGTCGCGGGTGGCGGACGTGTCCTCGATCGTGTCGTGCAGGAGCGCGACCGCCACGGTCGACTCGTCGAGATGCATGTCGGTGAGGATGGCGGCGACTTCGAGCGGATGGGAGATGTAGGGATCGCCGCTCGCCCGCGTCTGCTGGCCATGCTTCTGCATGGCATAGACATAGGCCTTGTTCAGCAGCGCTTCATTGACGTCCGGCTTGTACTTCTGAACCCGCTCGACGAGCTCGTATTGCCGCATCATAGAAAGCCTGCTCCGAATTCCCGAACATAGACAAGGCGCCAATCATACGACCGGCGCCCCGACATGCAAAGCGCCCCGAACGGCCGGGACGACGAATTGCGATCAGTAGTCGTCGTTCTTTTCGGGCGGCACGAGGCCTTCGATGCCCGCAAGCAGTTCCTCTTCCGACATCTGGTCGAAATTGACGGTCTCCGGCGCGTCGTCTTCCTCCTCCTGTACCTCGGAGGTGCTTTCGGAGGCGATGAGCGTCGAGGCATCGGGCTCGGGCTCGTCGATCTCGACATGCTTCTGGAGCGAATGGATCAGGTCTTCCTTGAGATCGTCCGGAGACAGCGTCTCGTCGGCGATTTCACGGAGCGCCACGACCGGGTTCTTGTCGTTGTCGCGATCGATGGTGATCGGCGCGCCCTGAGAGACCAGCCGGGCGCGGTGGCTGGCGAGGAGAACCAGTTCGAACCGGTTGTCGACCTTGTCAATGCAATCCTCAACGGTAACGCGGGCCATTGCAATCCTTCATGTTCTTCGAATAGGGGATCAAGCCGCAGGCGTTATAGCTTCCGCGCGGCAAATTCAAGGCTTTGTTCGGTATCGGCCGCAAAAAGCACCGATCGCGCCCGGCCGCGGGAACCTTGTCGCCGCTGCCGCGTTTGTCACCTCGCGGGTCGAAGCCGGATATTTCGTGAGGTACGTAGGGCAAAGAATAGATCCGGACGGTTTGCGATACAACGGTATAAATCCCTGAAAAACATCCGACTTTTAAGAAGATAAGACGATATTTTCCTTGGAATCCGCGTCTGGCTGCTCTATGGGTTTTCGAATATGAATGATTCATTAAATACGTGAATTGTTCGCAACGGCTGCCTCCGCGAATGAAGAGCATATTGGAATAAGAACTTTCATCGCAGCTAAAAAGGGAAATTTATGTTCGATCCTCGCGAGAAAATTGCTCTCTTCATCGACGGCGCCAATCTCTATGCAGCATCCAAGAGCCTCGGTTTCGACATAGACTACAGAAAGCTGCTCAAGGCGTTCCAGAAGCGCGGCTACCTGCTGCGCGCCTATTATTACACCGCCCTGATCGAGGACCAGGAATATTCCTCGATCCGCCCCCTGATCGACTGGCTCGATTACAATGGCTACAAGGTGGTGACCAAGCCCGCCAAGGAATTCACGGATTCGCTCGGGCGCCGCAAGATCAAGGGAAACATGGATATCGAGCTGGCCATCGATGCGATGGAGCAGTCCCAGGTCGTGGATCATCTGGTGATCTTTTCCGGCGACGGCGACTTCACCACGCTGGTCGAGGCGCTTCAGCGCAAGGGCAAGAAGGTTTCGGTTGTTTCGACCATGTCGACGCAACCCCCGATGATCGCCGACGACCTGCGCCGGCAGGCCGATCATTTCATCGATCTCCTGTCGCTCAAGAGCGAAGTCGGACGCGACCCTTCCGAGCGGGCGCAACGCCAGGTGGAGCCGGTCAGCGACGACGTCGATACTTGAAGCCATCCGGCGAATATTTCCCGAGCAACGCTACGCCGTCATTCTATACCAGGTCCATCGGCGCGGATTTCGCAAGCCGGCCGGTCATCCGGACATCGGTCATAGGGCGAGATCGAGGAAGGGGGCGCCGATCAGGTCCGGATCGACATCGATCCCGAGTCCGTCGCCCTCCGGCAGGCCCATGCGCGAGCCGCCGATGACGGGCGGTGCGTTGCGCGCCGTCCGCACGGTCACCCATTCGTGAAAGGCGATGGCGTGGAGGCGCTTCTCGGCAGGCGTCGAGAGCGACAGATGCGCCATGGCGGCGGTATCGATCTCCGCGCCGCCGGTATCCTCCACCGTGACCATCAGTCCCATGTCGACGGCGAGGTCGCGGAGCTGGCGCGTGCGCGACACACCGCCGAGGCGCGATATCTTGAGGGTGATGCCGTCCGCCACACCTTTCCGGCGGATCTCGAGCAGGTCCTCGAGCGACTGGACGCTTTCATCCAGCACCATCGGCTTGTCGAACGAGCGGCGCACGCAAAGATTGTCGTCGATCGTCACGCAGGGCTGCTCGAAGACATAGTCGATATCGCGGGTCTGGTCGGCGAACTGGCGCGCCTGGAAGGGTCCCCAGCCGGCATTGGCATCGCAGAACAGCACGGTGCCGCGCGGAACCGCCTCGGCCACGGCGCTGACGCGGTCGATATCTCCCCGGACATCGCCGCCGACCTTGACCTGCAACCGCCGATAGCCGTCCGCGACATAGCGGGCGGCGTTGCGCGCCATCGCATCGGGCTCGCCATGGGTGACGACCTTGTAAAGCTCGGCCGTCTCGCCGTCGCGGCCGCCCAGCATCGTGACCAGGGGCACGCCCGCCGCGCGCGCCGCAAGATCGTTCAGCGCCATGTCGATCGCCGACTTGATGTAAGGATGGCCCTTGAAGACCGTGTCCATCAACCGGCCGAGACGGGTCAGCGCGCGCGGGTCCTGGCCGAGCAGATGCGGCGCGATCTCCCGGACCCCCGCCTCGGCGCCCGCCGCGAAGGCCGCAGAATAGAAGGTGCCGAGCGGCGCCATCTCGCCCCAGCCGGACATATCGCCGGCGGAAATCTCGACGATGACGGAATCGAACGCGTCGGCCACCCGGCCCTTCGACATCCGGTAGGGACCATCGACGAAAGGCTGCTGCATCCTGAATGCCCGAATACGCTCGATTTTCATGCGGCCACCTCCTCCGATAGCGCTATTATGTAATTACATAATAGGATGTTCGACAGCGGGCGCAATCATGTTTTCACGATAAATCCGGATTCGGCGGCGTGGGCGGCCCGGCGCGGGCAAAAACCTCTCCGCCGTCATGCCCGGGCCTGTCCCGAGCATCTGATCACGTTAGAAATTTCCTGCTATCTCAATGCCTTGTAGAGAACCCACCAGATCCCGGGGACAAGCCTTGGGATAACGTCCTGCATGTGGGAGGCGCTTCAGATTCCGGAGGCCGTGCGTCGATCCCGCGAGAACCACGGCCGACCTCTACCCGCCCCTCAACCGCGTTCCCTGAGCAGGCGGCCCTTCTCGCGGTTCCAGTCGCGCTTCTTCTCCGTCTCACGCTTGTCGTGCAGCTTCTTGCCCTTGGCGAGCGCCAGTTCCAGCTTGGCGCGGCCGCGATCGTTGAAATAGATCTTGAGCGGAACGAGTGTCATACCCTCTCGCGAGATCCCTATGCGCAAACGATTGATTTCCTTGGCGGAAAGCAAAAGCTTGCGCGGCCGGCGCGGAGCGTGGTTGAAGCGGTTGGCCTGGAGATATTCCGGCAGGTAGGAATTGATCAGCCAGATCTCGCCATTCTCGTCGGAGGCGTAAGCCTCGGCGATATTGGCCTTGCCCTCGCGCAACGACTTGACCTCGGTTCCGGTCAGGACCAGACCGGCCTCGTAGGTGTTGACGATCTCGTAGTTGAAGCGGGCCTTGCGGTTTTCCGCCACGACCTTGCGGACCGTTGTCGGCCTGCCTTTATGGGTCATCTCAGTTCAGAAGTCCTGCATGCTGGAGCGCCGCGTCGATCGCGGCCTCGGTCGGCGCATCGAGGTCCCGGGTCAACGGGGAACGGACCGTGCGGCTCATCCGGCCGAGCCTGTTGAGCGCATATTTCGAGCCGATGACGCCCGGCTCCATGAAGATCGCCTTATGGAGCGGCATCAACCGGTCCTGGTAGCCGAG
>JAGRLJ010000110.1:0-5764 GCA_020441805.1 Rhizobiaceae bacterium | reverse complement strand
TTGGCGGTGACCGAGATGCAGCCGACGCCACCATGGGCGTTGAAGCCGAGCGCGCTCGCATCCTCGCCGGAAAGCTGGACGAAATCCTTGCCGCAGGTGATGCGCTGCTCGGAAACGCGCTCGATCTTGCCGGTCGCGTCCTTGACGCCGACGATGTTCCCATGCGCCCGCGCGAGCTTGCCCATCGTGTCGGGGGTCATGTCGATCACCGAGCGCGGCGGGATATTGTAGATGATGATCGGCAGGCTGACGGCCTCGGCGATGGCGGAGAAATGCGCGATCAGGCCCTTCTGGGTCGGCCTGTTGTAGTAGGGCGTCACCACGAGCAGCGCGTCGGCGCCGACCGCCTCGGCATGGCGCGCGAGTTCGATCGCCTCGACGGTATTGTTGGAGCCCGCGCCGGCGATCACCGGAACGCGCTTCTTCGCCGTCTGGACGCAGACCTCGACCACGCGCTTGTGCTCGTCATGCGAGAGCGTCGGGGACTCGCCGGTCGTGCCGACCGGGACGAGGCCGGAGCTCCCCTCGGCGATCTGCCATTCGACATGCGTGGCAAAAGCGTCGTAATCGACGCTGCCGTCATCGTTGAACGGCGTCAAAAGCGCGGGAATGGAACCCTTGAACATCGAATACTCCTGATCGGCCGCGACGCCTCACGCGAGCGTCCGCTGCCTTTTTCTCCTGCATGCCGCCCCGGTCCGACGGATCGGGGCCGAACGCAACCCCCGATGCCGGCCCATGCTTTGGCCGCATTCCTGATTTACGGAAACGCGACATTATAGAGGACTGCCGGAAGCGGCAAGCGGGTTGTTTAGTCGCCTTTCATGTTGGTGAAAAGACGAAAACGGCAATTTTTACCAGTCTTTAAGCATGACGAAACAGACTCGTTTCCGATTGCGGCCGCGGAGCGGGGGTCATGAAGCAGGGTATCATTGCTTTTCTGGTCGTGCTTGGCGGTTGCCTGGGCATATTCGCCGTGCTCGGCCTGCGCGCGCCACCCGCCGAGCCGGTCGATGCGCCGTCCGTCACCTATACGGTGTCCCCCGGCAGCGACAAGGTCGACGTCGCTCGCTCCGAGATCCCCAAAAACGATGGCGCCAAGGCCGATCGCATCGTACCGGGCAATACCGCCGCGATCGTCGCCGAGGCCGATCCAGCGCTTGAAACAGCCGTCGAGATACCGGCGGCCGGGCCGATGCCGGAGCCGAGCGAAACCTTCCTCGCCGGCCTCTCCGAGCTTTCGGCGCGCGACAGCCTCGACGCGATCGCCTGGCGCGACCGCCTGCCGAACGGCTCCGTCGAGTGGAAGACGCTGACCTGGGCCATCGCGGTTTCCGGACAGACGGCCGTTCCCTCCGACATGATCGCCGAGACGCGCAAGGTCCTGGCCGACTGGCCGGGACAGCCGATTCTCGAAGACAATCTGGAAGAGGCGCTTTATCGCGAGAACCCCTCCCCCAAAATCGTCCTCAGCGCTTTCGGCGACAGAATGCCGGCGACACCGGACGGCGCCATCATTCTCGCCCGCGCGGCGCTGGCCACCGGCGACAGCGCGCGCGCCGGCGCGGCGATCCGCGCGCTCTGGTCCGGCGCCCGCCTCGACAAGGCCACGGAAGAGCGGATCCTCGGCGAGTTCGGCGATCTGCTGACCACGGCGGATCACAAGCGGCGCATGGAATTCCTGCTCTTCAAGGAACGCTACGACGATGCCGGCCGCTTCGCCGAGCGCGCGGAGGCGCAATCGCTCTACAGGGCCTTCGTCGCCGTGGGCCGCAAGAGCAAGAATGCCGACAAGCTGATCGAGGCGGTAGACGCATCCTGGCAGAAGGATCCGACCTATCTCTATATCAGAGCCAAGCGGCAGCGGCAGCTCCGCAATTACGCGGATGCCGCGAAGCTTCTCGAATCAGCCCCCCGCACGGCCGAGGCCCGGATCGATCCCGGCGCCTGGTGGGTCGAGGCCCGCATCGTCAGCCGCGGCCTGCGGGACGGCGGCGATGCGAAGCGGGCCTACAGGCTCGCGGCAAGCCATCTGGCGACCGCGCCCGCCGATATTGTCGAAGCCGAGTTCCATGCCGGCTGGTATGCCTTGCGCGGGCTCGACGACCCCGGCGCGGCCGAACCGCATTTCAAGGCGTTGCTCGAAGCCAGCCCCAGGGCGCATGACCAAGCCCGCGCGCTCTACTGGCTCGGACGGACAGCCCAGCAGCGGAAGGATCCCGCGGCGGCGGCCTATTTCCGGCGCGCGGCGCATTTCCCGGCGACTTTCTACGGGCAATTGGCGGCGGCGCGCCTCGGCGCCATGGTCCAGCCCGGCGCCGTCTATCGGATCACCGACGCCGACCGGCTCGCCTTTACGGCCCGGCCGGAGGTGATCGCCATATCGCTGATACAGCAGGCCGGCGAGATGTCCCGCGCGCGGCGGCTATATCTCGCGCTGGCCGCATCGCTCGAAAAGCCGGAGGACCTCCAGCTTCTCGCCGAAAAGGCGCTGAAGGATCACGGTCCGGCGCTGGCGCTCGCCATCGGCAAGACCGCGCTGCGCCAGGGACACGATCCCGGCCTTGCCGCCTTTCCGCTCGGCGCCATTCCGGAAACGGCCGACATTTCCGGCGCCGGCAAGGCGCTCGCCTATGCCATCGCCCGCCAGGAAAGCGCATTCAATCCGCAAGCCGTCTCGCCGGCCAATGCCAAGGGGCTGCTGCAACTGCTGCCATCGACCGCCAAGCGCGTCGCCAGCAAGTACCAGATGGCCTATGCCGAGGAAAAGCTGACGGAAGATCCCGCCTTCAACGCCACGCTCGGCTCGCATTATCTCGGCGAGCAGATCGACAAGTTCGACGGCTCGCTGATCATGACATTCGCGGCCTATAATGCCGGCCCCAACCGGGTGGATCAATGGATCCGGCGTTATGGCGACCCGCGCGGCGGAAGCGTCGAGGCGGCCGTGGACTGGATCGAGCGCATTCCCTTCACCGAAACGCGGAACTATGTGCAGCGGGTGATGGAAAACTATCAGGTCTACAAGATGCTGCTCGACGAAAAGGCCGATATCGTCGCCGACATTACCGCCGGCGGCCGCTGATGCCGCAACAGGCGGCTTGACCCCGCTTCCGGGATTTCCTTTGTTGCCGGAAACAACAAAGGAAAGAGCGATGCAGCCTGAGGACCATTTCGAACCGTTTCATTTCACGTCCGATGACGGAATCAGCCTTTACGGCCGGTCCTACGGCGAGGCGGCGGCGGACCGCCCGCCGATCGTCTGCCTTGCGGGCCTGTCGCGCAACAGCCGGGATTTCCATCCATTCGCGGCGATCGCGGCGGCGAACGGCCGGCATGTCGTTACATTCGACTATCGCGGACGCGGACTGTCGGCCTGGGATGGCAATCCCGCGAATTACAATATTCTCCGTGAAGCGCAGGACATTCTCCAGGGGCTCGCCCATCTCGGCATCGGCCATGCCGACTTTATCGGCACCTCGCGTGGCGGCCTGATCCTGCATGTGCTGCCGGCGCTCGCGCCCGGCCTGGTCGGAAGCGCGGTGCTGAACGATATCGGCCCGGTCATCGAGGCCGAGGGGTTGCGCCGAATCCGCGATTATCTCTCGGCGCGCCCGCAGCCCCGCGACTTCGAACAGGCGGCACGAGCGCTGAAGGCGCGGCATGGCGCGGAGTTCCCCCTCCTCGGCGATGACGACTGGGGTGAAATGGCACAGGCAATTTTTCGGGATATCGATGGACGGATCACGCCGGACTACGACCCGGCGCTCGTCGAGCCGCTGAAATCCATGGATCTCAGCCATCCGCCGCCCGATCTCTGGGAGGCGTTCGAAGCCAATCTTCTGTCCATTCCGCTGCTGGCGATCCGGGGAGAGAACTCATCTCTTCTATCCGCCGGAACCCTGAGCCAGATGCTGGCGCGGCATAAGCGGGCATCCGCGGTCATGGCGCGGGGCCAGGGTCACGCGCCGCTGCTCCATGTGGACGGGCTGGCCGGCCGAATCATCGACTTCGTTTCCGGCCGCGCCCGGAACGCAAAAAGCTGAAAAACGCAAAGAGGCCCAGGTTTCCCCGGGCCTCTCGCTTTCAGGCTAAGCCTGAATTAGAAGGTGCGCTCGATGCGCATCATGCCAGTCTTGACATTGTGGTTGCCGAAGTACTTGCCATCGGCGTAACCGGCTTCGACCGAAGCCTTGAAGCCCGGAGCGACATCCCAAGCAACGTTGCCAACAACCTGCCAGGAGTCGTTATCCCACCACTGGACCAGCTTGCTGATGGTGATCGTGTCGGTAACCTTGGCGGAAGCCGTCACGAGAGCGCCGAAGCCGTTGTAAGCCCAGAAGGTGTTATCCTTGTCGTTGGAGTACATGCCCATCGCGAAGACGCTGAACATGCCCATATCGCCACGGACCCACTTGCGGACATGGAACGACTCTTCCGACTCGTCGTAACCGCCACCGAGACCGACTTCCCAGTCGCCGAACGTTGCCTTGGCGGCAGCGCCGACATCGGGCATGAACTTGCGGCCGCCATCGTTCTGGCCACCGCGCCAGTAGTCGTCCACACCGTCAGCATCGGTGTCGAAGCCGTTCTTGCGGTAGTTGGCGCCATTGTACAGGTCGTTCTGGATGTAGACCATCGCCGAGAAGCTGTCGAAGCTGGCGGTGTAGCTCACATACTGACGATCCCAGTCGTTCGCGTAAACACCGTCGTTGATGGTGTTGCCGGTGTAGCCATGGAAGCGCACGAGCGGCGTATCGAACTGACCGAATTCAAGACCACCGATGCCCATGTAGTAGAAAGCGCCGAAGTCGTTGACGTGGTCGGTGTTGTTGTAGCTGTCAGCCTGCAGACGGATGAAGGAGTAAACCGTGCCCCATTCCGAGTCGTTCTTGGCATCGACGTCGACCCAAGCACGAGTGTGCCACTCGTAGTAACCCTGGTTCCGCTTGCCGACATCATCGCGGCCGCTGGCCTTGGAGTAGTACTTTTCGAAGCGAACCTTGCCGCCGATCTTGAGGCAGGTCTCGGTGCCCGGGAGATAGAAATAGCCGGTGCCGTAGGCGTCGCAAACGCGGACATATTCCATCGGCTCGGGCTCGGCAGCGACGACAGCGTCGGCAGCCTTAGCACCGGAAACCACTGCCAGGGCAGCGGCGGAGCCAATCAGAAGGCTCTTGATGTTCATGTTGACCTCCAGTCAATGTTTAAAATCGGATCGGGTCTTTTTCTCGCTGAAGGACAGCATTCCCTGCCCCAATCCCCGAAACAACGAGCATTCCGCTGCTTCTGGCCGGATCATAGAAGAGCGTTTCGGATTCGCAATCGCAAAGAACCCTGAAAGCCGACCGAAACTCTCGCTTCGGAAAAAGCTGTTACAAAAAAGACACAGAAACGGCGACGCCCCGTCCCATCGCTAACGACTCGGCAATAATTCCTAACAAAATCATAACGTTGGAAAGACCGTTCCCGCCGGGTTTCTCTCCTGAAACGCCTGCTTTCGCGGGATCGGCGGGGAATCGTCCTTCAATTGGACTTTCCAGCCAGGCGACCGGATTTCTTGCGGGTCGGGCCGATCTGTCATCAAAAACGAGATCGCGCAGGAATTCGGCTTCCGTTTTCCGCAAGGCTCGGGGTCGAAGCTACCGGCCTCGATCGCCAGATCGGACAATGGCGAATCGCGTCGTGGAGAAGATTTCGAAGGGATAAAGCAGGATGGCGGGACGAAGACGAAGAATTCGGAGAACTATGCCTACGCCATAGC
>JAGRLJ010000458.1 GCA_020441805.1 Rhizobiaceae bacterium | reverse complement strand
GGGTACAGAGCCTGCATCCCGATTCCAAGAGCTGCTGGGTGGCCGGCTATTCCTTCGGCGCCTGTTTCGGCATGCAGTTCCTGATGCGCCGGCCCGAGATCGAGGGCTTCATCTCGGTGGCGCCGCAGCCCAACATCTACGACTTCTCCTTCCTCGCGCCCTGCCCGTCCTCGGGACTCGTCATCAACGGCGACTCCGACAGGGTGGCGCCGGAGAAGGATGTCGCCGGCCTGGTCGACAAGCTCAAGCAGCAGAAGGGCATCCTGATCACCCATCGCACCGTTCCCAGCGCCAATCACTTCTTCTCCGGCCAGATGGAGACGCTGATCGACGAATGCGGCGACTATCTCGATCGCCGCATGGCGGGCGAACTGGTGCCCGAGCCCGCCGCCAAGCGATTGAGATAGCCGATTTCCCTCGCCGTGCCCCTATCGGGCGCGGCGCAGCTCGAAGAACCGCGCCCATCCGCGCGGGACTTCGGCGGGCGCGATCTCGGTCATGCCGAGCTTCCGCATCACCCGGATCGAGGCGTGGTTCTCCGCATAGGCGAAGGCGACGAAACGCGGCTCCCGGCGGTTAGAGAAGAACCAGCCGGCGAGGCCCCGGGCGATCTCGGTCGCGAATCCCTTCCCCCACTCGTCCGGCATGATCGAATAGCCGAGTTCGAAGACATCGCGCTCGGGAACATAGCCGAAGCCTGCGCGGCCGATGAAACGGCCGTCGTCTCGCGCCGTCATCTTGTATTTCGTCACACCGAACCGGGCGAGATCCTCCAACCAGCCGTCGATGCGGCTCTGCGCGTAATCTTCCGTCCAGGGCTGCCCGGTGCTGACAAATCGGGCCGCCTCGGGCACGGCATGAAGGGCCGCGAGGCTTCGGGCATCGCCGGGCTCCCATAGCGACAGGACGAGCCGCTCGGTCGTCAGAACCGGCCGGCGGGCCAGCACACCGCCCGACACGGGCTCGCGCACGCCCGTCGTGCCGGGAAAGGTCAGCGGCAATCCCCGGCTCGAACGGACCGCGAGATAGGCCCAGGCCTCCGCCTCCATGGAATCGCCGTTGAAGCCGAAAGTCTCGGCGGGCGCGACACGCGCCTCGGGCACGAATTCCGCCAGGTCGGCCATGATCACCCGGTTCAGCCGGCCACCGCCGCACACCACGATCAGCTTCGGTTTTTCGGGAAGATGCCGCATCGATCTTTCGATCGCCGCGGCTGTGACATGGGCCAGCGTGCGCGCTCCGTCATGCAGCCCCGCCTCGCCGCTGGACGGGGGCCGGAAATCGTTACGGTCGAGCGACATCCGCTTCTCCGAAGTAAAGAAGGGATGACCGAGATATCGCGCGGCCATCGACGCGACGATACCGCCCTCCGACGCGATCGCGCCGCCGGCATCATAGGGAATGCCGGCCTGCGCCTCGACCCATTGGTCGATTAGTGTGTTACCGGGGCCTGAATCATAGGCGACGATCGTGCCGTCGGCGCCGATGAAGGTCAGGTTGGAAATGCCGCCGATATTCACGAACATCACCGGCTGGCCCGCGAAGCCGTCGAGACCGGCGGCAAGCGCGGCGTGATACGCCGGCACCAGCGGCGCGCCCTGACCGCCATGCGCCATATCGTTGGCCCGCATGTCATGGACGACGGCAATGCCGGTCTCCCGCGCCAGCAATCCGCCGTCGCCGATCTGGACCGTCAGGCCCTCACGTGGACGATGCAAGACCGTCTGGCCATGAAAGCCAATGAAATCAATATCCTTTTTCGCGATGTCCACTTTGCGGAGGAACGCGCCTACCGCAGAGGCATGACGTAACGTAAGCGCGCGCTCGACCGCCCCGAGATTGCCGGGACGTTCCTCGCGGTGCCGGATCGACGTCGCCGTTTCGAGCGCCTGCGCGAGCGTTTTCCGGAAGGCCGGTTCATAGGCGACACCCATCGCCGGGCCGCGTTCCACCACGCCCTCGCCGTCCGTCCGTACGAGCGCGATGTCGATGCCGTCCATGGAGGTGCCGCTCATCAGCCCGATGGCGGTCTTGAGATCAGCCATTGATCGATCCCATTCGAAACATTCATTATCGAAAGGCGTGCATGCCTCCGAAAACTTTGCTAAAGGCGCGCAAGTTTCGCATCCGATATGTCCGAGAGTGTCCTCCATGGCAAGCTTCAAGTCCGAATTCCTCCACACGCTCAGCGAGCGCGGCTTCATCCACCAGATCTCGGATGAAAGCGGCCTCGACGACCTGCTGTCCAGGGAAATCGTGACCGCCTATATCGGCTTCGATCCGACTGCGCCCTCGCTGCATGCCGGCGGGCTGATCCAGATCATGCTGCTGCATTGGTTCCAGAAGACCGGCCACCGGCCGATTTCGCTGATGGGCGGCGGCACCGGCATGGTCGGCGACCCTTCCTTCAAGGACGAGGCGCGCCAGTTGATGACGGTCGAGACGCTCGAAAGCAATATCGCTTCGATCAAGCGCGTCTTCTCGTCCTACCTGACCTATGGCGACGGTCCGAAGGACGCATTGATGATCAACAACGCCGACTGGCTGACGAAGATCAACTACCTGGAATTCCTGCGCGATGTCGGCCGGCACTTCTCGGTCAACCGCATGCTGTCCTTCGACAGCGTCAAGACGCGCATCGATCGCGAACAGTCGCTGTCGTTCCTCGAATTCAACTACATGATCCTACAGGCCTACGATTTCGTCGAACTCAACAGAAGCACCGGCTGCCGGTTGCAGATGGGCGGATCCGATCAGTGGGGCAATATCGTCAACGG
>JAGRLJ010000109.1 GCA_020441805.1 Rhizobiaceae bacterium | reverse complement strand
ACACCTCCAACCCCTATGACGGCGACCGCATCGCCGGCACGGTGGGCTTTCCCCTGCCCGGCGTTTCTGTGCGTGTCGTCGATCCGGACAGCGGCAAGCCGCTGCCGGACGGCGAGACGGGCATGATCGAGGTGAAGGGGCCGAATGTTTTCAAGGGCTATTGGCGCATGCCGGAAAAGACCGCGGCGGAATTCCGAGCGGACGGGTTCTTCATCACCGGCGACCTCGGCAAGATCGACGAGCGCGGCTATGTCCATATCGTCGGCCGCGGCAAGGACCTCGTGATCTCCGGCGGCTACAACATCTACCCGAAGGAAGTCGAAACCGAGATCGACGGCATGCACGGCGTGGTCGAAAGCGCCGTCATCGGCGTTCCCCATCCCGATTTCGGCGAGGGCGTGACCGCCGTCGTTGTGCGCAAGAAGGATGCGGATATCGACGAAAAGGCCATCCTCGCCGCCCTCAACGACCGGCTTGCCCGTTACAAGCAACCCAAACGCGTGCTCTTCGTCGATGACCTGCCGCGCAACACGATGGGCAAGGTGCAGAAGAACGTGCTGCGCGAGACCTATGCCGATCTTTATGCCGGGCCGGCTTCCTGAGGAAAGCGGCGCCGGCGCCCGACGCAGCGAGCGTCGCCGGATCTGTCATCTTGTCGGCCATCGGCGGTCTTTCCGTCCGGCCGGTCTTGAAGAACCCGACGCTATCTGAAAAACATTGATGGCCACCTGATCTTCAGGACCACACCATTGGGGGGAATACCGGGCACCTGAAATTGTCCGAAATGGAACTGTCGCGCCGCAGCGAGCGACCCATGAAGAAGGCGATACTTCAGGTTCGAAAATCAAGACATCCAGTCATCGGCTGGAAGGGGAGGTAAACTGATGGGGTTTCTCGATTCGATATTCAACTTGATCAACGATCTGACATGGGGGTTCGCGCTCATTCCCTTCCTGGTCGTGCTCGGGCTTTTTTTCACGATCGCCAGCGGCTTTGTCCAGTTCCGCTTCTTCCGGCGCATGTTCGGTGTCCTGACGGGCGATGACGAAACCAGCGATCCGAGCAAGATCAGTGCGCGCGAGGCGCTGTTCGTTTCGGTGGGCGGCCGTGTCGGCGGCGGCAACATCGCCGGCGTCGCGGTGGCGATCACCGCCGGCGGTCCGGGCGCGGTGTTCTGGATGTGGGCGATCGCGCTGGTCGGGATGTGCTCGGCGCTGATCGAGGCGACGCTCGCGCAGCTCTACAAGCGAACCGAGGAGAACGGCGACTATCGTGGCGGGCCGGCGCGGGCGATCATTCACGGATTGGGCGAGAACTACCGCTGGCTGGCGGTGGTCTATGCCATCTGTCTCATTGCCTCCTTCTCGATCGGGTTCAACGCCTTCCAGGGCAATACGGTTGCCGGCGCGGCGCTGGACAGCATGGCGATCCCCCGAATCTGGACCGGACTGGTGGTCGCCGCGGCGACTGGACTGATCGTCTTCGGCGGCATTCACCGGATCGCGAAGGCCGCGGATGTGATCATCCCGCTGATGGCGTTCATGTATATCGGCATGGCGCTGCTGATCATCCTGATGAATATCACCGCCGTTCCCGGCGTCATCGTCGACATCGTCGCGAACGCTTTCGGCTGGCGCGAGGCCGTCGGCGGCGGCATGGGGGCTGCGATCGCCCAGGGCCTGCGGCGCGGGCTGTTTTCCAACGAGGCGGGTCTCGGCTCGGCGCCGAACGTGGCGGCGACCGCCTATGTGAAGCACCCGGTCAGCCAGGGTATCACGCAAAGCTTCTCGGTCTTTATCGATACGATCATCATCTGCTCGTGCACGGCCTTCGTCATTCTTCTGGGCAATGTCTATCAGCCCGGCGCCGAGGGGATCGACGGCGTGGCGCTGACGCAGCAGTCGATGGTGAACCACGTCGGAAGCTGGGCGCAGTACTATCTCACCGTCGCGATTTTCCTCTTCTCGTTCTCGTCCATCATCTACAACTACTATCTGGGTGAGAATGCGCTGAGTTTCATGACCAAGAGCCCTCACGCGATCCTGGTGCTGCGCATCGCGATCATCGGGATCGTGTTTCTCGGGGCGGTGGCGCCCGGCGCAACGGCGGTGTTCAACTTCTCGGATCCGATGATGGGCATCCTCGCGGTGGTGAACCTGCTGGCGATCATGATGCTGTTCCCGGTCGCGCTGAGGATCATCAACGACTACCGGGAGCAGTTGCGCAACGGTGTGAGGAAGCCGGTCTTCGATCCGAAGAAGTTCCCGGATCTCGACACCGATCCGACCGCCTGGCCCGACGCCCGAAACATATAGACGGACGCCCTGGAGGGCGCTGTTAGGGTTGTCGACAAAGCTCGACCCACCTGCGACATCATCCTCGGCCTCGAGCCGAGGATGCGGTGAACTATTCGCAGCCGATTGAAATGATAGTCATATCCAGCCTGGTGCGGATGCACGGGACAGGCCCGGGCATGGCCGTCGGGGCTTTGTCGGCACTCCGGGCCGAAGGGTTTCCTCCATCCCGACCGCCGCGCGGTGGATGCGGGGCTTGTCATCCTCGCCGACATTCATGTGATATGCCGGCCAGTGTGCATGACGGTATCGTCCATCCGGGTCGGCTGGATGACACTTAACATCGCTGTCCGATTTTGACCTTGCGGCGCACGAAAAATTGCGCAATTATTGTTTCTGCAATATATTTTCCGATGCGGGCTCCCGCGCGCGGCCGAGGTTTTCAGGCCTCCCAAGCCTCTTCGCGAGTCCTCCAAAGCCAATCTGCCATGGTGG
Organism: Rhizobiaceae bacterium; assembly: GCA_020441805.1. Classification (GTDB taxonomy): domain Bacteria; phylum Pseudomonadota; class Alphaproteobacteria; order Rhizobiales; family Rhizobiaceae; genus Rhizobium_E. The sequence continues at coordinate 29,562 of JAGRLJ010000109.1, read as the reverse complement.
CTCGCGATCCTCGGTGGCCCGCCCGCCGAATTTCACCGTGAATTCCCTTGACATGCAATTATTATTGCTTATTTCTGAAATTAGATATTTTTATTGCATTCGCTTCGGTCCGCGAGGCATGAGGAGGAGAGAAGATGTACGGCTCGTTCGGTCTGTTCATAGACGGCTCCTGGTCGGGCAGGCCCGTCGGAGCGTCGACCGAAATCACCGATCCCGGCAACAACGAGGTGCTCGGCGTCGTCCCGGCCGCCTCCGTCGACGACACCAACGCGGCGATCGCGGCAGCGGATCGCGCGCTGCGCGGATGGAAGCACATGGCGGCCTGGACCCGCGCCGACCTGATTCACAGGATCGCCGACACCATGGTCTCGCGCACGGCGGAGGCCGCCAACCGGATCACGCTCGAGACGGGCAAGCCTTTGACCCAGGCGACGCGCGAATGGGGCCTGGCGCTGGACCAGTTCCGCTGGTGCGCGGAAGAAGCCCGTCGCGTTTATGGACGCATCGTCGAAAGCCGCGTGCCCGGCGGCCGTTTCGAAATCACCCATGAGCCTGTCGGTGTCGTCGCCGCGTTCACCGCCTGGAATTTCCCCGCATTCCTGATCGCCCGGAAGGTCGCCCCTGCATTGGCGGCCGGATGCACCGTCATCGTGCGCCCCTCCGCCGAGGTTCCCGGCGTGGCGATGATCGTGTTCGATTGCATGAGGGAGGCCGGAATTCCGGCGGGTGTCGTCAACCTCGTCACTGGCCCGACCGCCGACACATACAGGCCGATCATGGCCTCGGCGACAGTGCGAAAGGTCTCGCTCACCGGATCGACACAAGTCGGCCAGCAGATGATCCGCGACAGCGCGGAGACGGTGAAGCGGGTCTCCATGGAACTCGGCGGCAACGCCCCGATGCTGGTGTTCGAAGACGCGGACCTCGAGAAGACGCTCGATCTCGCGGTGCCCACCAAATACGCGAATTCGGGCCAGGTATGTGTCACCCCCGACCGCTTCTACGTCCACGAGTCCCTGCATGACAAGTTCGTCGACGGTTTCGCCAGGCGCGCGAGCGCGCTCAAGCTTGGGCACGGCCTCAAGCCGGAGAGCCAGATGGGGCCGCTGATCAACCGGCGTCGCCTGACCGCGATCGAGGGTATCGTCGAGGACGCCCGCTCGAAGGGCGGCAGGATCGTCGCCGGCGGCAAGCGTCCGGCGGAGCTGAACACCGGCTTCTTTTTCGAGCCGACCGTTATCGCCGATCTCCCCGACGACGCGCTTGCGCTCGCCGAGGAAAATTTCGGGCCAATCGCCGCCATCACGCCTTTCCGCGACAGGGAAGAGGCCTATATCCGCGCCAACGCGTCGGAAATGGGTCTGTCGGCCTATGTCTTCACCAGGGATGCGGATCGGGCGCGCGAGGCGGTGTCGGTCCTGTCGGCGGGCATGGTCGGTGTGAACAGCTTCGCGCTGGCGGCGGCCGAAGCGCCGTTCGGCGGCATCAAGGCGAGCGGCATGGGTCGCGAAGGCGGCCTCGAAGGCATTCTCGACTATTCCAACGTCAAGCTCGCGCAAGTCGTGACCTGAGGTAACCGGACATGATCAAGAACGGAATGAAGCGCCTCTGGGCGCAAGGGAAACCTGTGCTTAACGGTTGGCTGTCGATCGCCAATTCGTTCTCGGCCGAGATCATGTCGCAGCAGGGCTACGACTCGGTCACCATCGACATGCAGCACGGCGCGGTCGGCTACGACGGGGCGTTTCCGATGCTCCAGGCGATGCGTTCGAGCGAGGTGACGCCGATGGTGCGCGTGCCCTGGCTCGATCCCGCGGACATCATGAAGGCGCTCGACGCCGGAGCCTACGGCGTCATCTGCCCGATGATCAACAGCCGCGAGGAAGCCGAGCGACTTGTCTCCTATGTTCGGTATCCGCCGACCGGTGTCAGGAGCTTTGGTCCGATCCGTGCGCTCTTCTCGGCTGGTCCGGGTTATGCCAACGAGGCCGATGACGAGATCGTCTGCCTTGCGATGATCGAAACCGCTCAGGCCGTCGCCAACCTGGACGACATCCTTGCCACCCCGGGTCTCGACGGCATCTATATCGGGCCCGCCGACCTCACGCTGGGTCTTCGGGGTAAAACGTATCCGCCCGGCTTCGATCGCCGGGAACCGGAGATGGTCGATGCAATCCAGGATATCCTGAAGCGCGCCAGGAAAGCCGGAAAGCGCGCCGGCATCCACAACGGTACCGCCGACTACGCCGCCAGGGCCGTCGGCTGGGGCTTCGACCTCGTGACCGTGTCCAACGACGTCCGCCTGATGGCCGGAGCCGCCGAGGCCAGCGTGAAGAAATTCAGGGAGCTGACCGAGACATCCGTCGCGCCGGCGAAGCCCGCCGACCGGGGAGGCTACTGAGATGATCCGCGTTCTCGTCGCCGGGAAAATCCATCCGGATGGCCTGGCGCTGCTGCAAAGGCCCGATATCCAGCTCGATTATGTTGAAGAGGTCTCGACCGCCAGTTACCGGCCCTTTCTCAAGGATGCCGATGCGATCCTGATACGCACGCAGCCCCTTCCGGCCGATTGCGTGGCCGAAGCGCAGAACCTCAAGATCGTTTCGCGGCACGGCGTCGGTTACGACGCGGTCGATATCGATGCCCTCAACGCTCGCGACATCCCGTTGGTCATCGTCGGGGACGTCAACTCGCGCGCCGTGGCGGAACACGCGACGATGCTCATGCTGGCGGCCGCGCGCCGCGCGGTCATCTTCGACAAGAAGACGCGCGGCAGCGAATGGAACTATCGCAACACGCTCGACATGGACGAGATCGACGGTCGCGCGCTGCTGATCGTCGGCTTCGGCCGCATCGGCAAGCGCCTGGCGCAGATAGCCAAGGCGCTGGGAATGGACGTTTGCGCCCACGACCGCTACCAGTCCGACGAGTCGATCTCCGCCATGGGCGTCCGTCCGGTGATCGACCTTCATGCGGCGCTTCGCGAGGCGGATGTCGTCTCGCTTCATGTTCCAAAGGTCGGCGACAAGGCCCTGATCGGGGCGGACGAACTCGCGTTGATGAAGAAGACGGCAATCGTCATCAACACCGCCCGTGGCGGGTTGGTCGATGAAGCCGCGCTGGTGGACGCGCTCGACAGCGGCCGGCTCGCCGCCGCGGGCCTCGATGTCTTCGACGACGAGCCGCCCGACGCCGACAATCCGTTGCTTCATTGCGAGCGTGCGATCCTGTCGCCGCACAATGCCGGGCTGACCGCGCCATGCGCCCGCCGGATGGCGATGTCGGCCGCCCAGAACATCCTCGACCATTTCGCCGGCACGCTCGACGCCGCGCTTGTGGTGAACCATTCCGAAATCATGTCGGGCAAGACCGCCGGAGGCGCGCGATGAGCCTCCTGGAACTGAAGGGCGTCGCCAAGTCCTACGGGCCTGTGGCGGTTCTCAAGGGCATCGACATCGAGGTCGAACCCGGTGAGATTCTGGCATTGGTCGGCGAAAACGGCGCGGGCAAGTCGACCCTCATGCGGATCGTCGCCGGACTGGCCGCGCAGTCCGATGGCGCGGTCACGCTCGACGGCCGGAAGGCTCCGACAACGCTCATTGAATCGGAGCGTGCCGGCATCATCATGGTGCATCAGGAATTCTGTCTCGCGCCGCATCTGACCGTCGCCGAGAACGTGTTTCTGGGACGCGAGAAAAGAAAGGGCATCCTCACCGATGTCCGCACCATGGAGCGCCTCGCGACAGAGAGCCTCAGGCAGCTGGGATCGGCCGCATCTCCGAGGGAGAAGCTCAGCCGCTTGCCCGTCTCGGACTGGCAGCTCATCGAACTCGCCAAGGCGTTCGCCCGCGATCCGAGACTGGTGCTGATGGACGAGCCGACCGCCGTGCTGTCCGGCGCCGAGGCGGCGCGGCTTTTCGAGAGGATGCGGGAATTCAGGGCGTCGGGCGGCGCAATCATCTTCACCTCGCACAGGTTGGACGAGGTCAAGGAGATTGCCGACCGGATCGCCGTCCTGCGCGACGGTCAGATCGTGAAGATCGCTCCATCCTCGCAGATCAGCGAAGCCCAGATGGCCGAAGCCATGGTCGGTCGTCCGCTTGATGAAATCTACCCTCACAAGGCCCCGCGCTCCGGCGGCGAGGACCTGATTTCCGTCGAAGGCCTTGTATCGGGTTCGGCGGTGAAGGGCGCCACGCTCTCCGTCGGCAAGGGCGAAATCCTTGGCATTGCGGGCCTCGTCGGCTCCGGCAGGACCGAGCTTTTCGAAGCCATTTGCGGCCTGAGGCCCTCGCACTGCACGTCCTTCGCCATATCCGGCGAGAAGCGGCCCATTCCGTCGGCCCGCGAGGCCTGGAAGCTCGGCATGGCGTATCTGACGGAAGACCGCAAGGGCAGAGGCCTCCTGCTGGGCAAGTCGCTCGACATGAACCTGGCGCTCACCAAAGGCGCTCTGAGCGGCCGAACCTGGATCAGCCCCAGGACCGAACGCAACGAGTTGAAAGACGCCGTAACCGCCTACGACATCCGGACCGGGCGTCTCGACATCACGGCCGCTGGCCTGAGCGGCGGCAACCAGCAGAAGGTACTGATCGCCAAGACCCTGGCCACCGGCCCGGACTTCATCGTGTTCGACGAGCCGACCCGCGGCGTCGACATCGGGGCCAAGCAGCAAATCTACGAAATCATCGCCAAGCTGGCGGCGGAGGGAAAGGCGATCGTCGTCATCTCCTCCGAAATGCAGGAAATCGTCGGTCTAGCCCACCGCGTCGTCGTGATGCGTCACGGTCGGACGGTCGGCGAACTGACCGGAAATCGGATCAACGAGGGCGAGATCATCAAGCTCGCCATGGGTGTGGAGGAAGCGGACGATGTCCGGAATTTCGGCAACTGACGCACAGCTCAAGGGTGGACAGGCCAGGAAGGCGTTCAAGATCGTCGAGGCCAGCGGCCCCCTGGTCGCGCTGCTGATCCTGATGGTCGTCGGCTCCCTCATGAGCGATACGTTTCTCGGCGCTGAGAACCTCTCCAACGTCTTTACCCGTAGCGCGATCATCGGGATCATCGCCATCGGCGCAACCTTCGTCATCACGGCGGGCGGCCTCGACCTCTCGGTCGGTTCTCTCACGGCACTGGTCGCCGGCGTGGCGATCATGACCATGAACGGTTCCGCGGGCTATTTGGGCGCCGGCTGGATGCTGGTGGCGGCGGGCATCGTGTTCTCGCTCCTTCTTGGCGCGTTCGCGGGGGCGGTCAACGGAGCGATGATCGTCAAGGGCCGGGTGGAGGCTTTCATCGTCACGCTCGGCGCGATGGGCATCTACCGATCCATCATCACCTGGCTGTCCGACGGCGGCTCCATCTCGCTCGATTTCTCGCTCCGGGACTCCACGCGTCCGATCTACTACGGGACAGTGGGCGGCATCGCGGTGCCGATCCTGGTTTTCGTCGTGCTCGCCCTCGTCGCCGAAGTCGTTCTCCGCCGCACGACATTCGGCAGGCATGTCGCCGCCATCGGCTCCAACCGCTATGTGGCGCTCTATTCGGCGATTCCGGTCGATCGGGTCCGTATCCTGACCTATGTGATCCAGGGTCTTTGCGTCGGGGTCGCGACAGTCATCTACGTCCCCCGCCTCGGGGCGGCCACGCCCTCGACCGGCCTGATGTGGGAACTCGAAGCCATCGCCTCCGTCATCATCGGCGGCACCGCGCTGGGTGGCGGCTTCGGCCGCGTCTGGGGCACCGTCGTCGGCGTCCTGATCCTCGGCTTCATCAGCAACATCCTCAATCTCACGGGTTTCATCAGCCCGTATCTCAATGGAGCCGTCCAAGGTGCCATCATCGTCATCGCGGTGCTCTTGCAGCGCGACCGCTCTCAAGGCTGACGATGTCCTATCCGGGCCGCGTGACGAGCGGACCCAAAACTCCAACCCCTTTGGGAGGAAATACATGCGCAGTACATTCAAGAACCTTGTGCTCGCCGGAAGCCTGGCGCTCGCGGCCTGGGCCGGTCCCGGTCATGCCGCCGACGCCACGATCGGCATTTCCATTCCGTCGGCCGACCATGGCTGGACGGGCGGCCTCGTCTACCACACCAAGCAGACCGTCGAGAAAATGAAGGCGGCGTTCCCGAATATCGACTTCGTCGTCGTGACATCCGCGAGCGCCAGCCAGCAGGTCAACGACATAGAAGACCTCATGGCCCGAAAGATCGACGCTCTCGTCGTCCTGCCGCAGGAATCCGACCCGCTGACCGAGCCGGTGAAGGCCGCGAAGGCCAAGGGCGTGTTCATCGCCGTCGTCGACCGCGGCCTCTCCGAGGCGAATATCGAAGATCTCTATGTCGGCGGCGACAATCCGCAATACGGCATCGCGGCAGCGGAATACTTCAAGAAGAAATTCCCCAACGGCGGTAAGATCGTCGTGATGCGCGGCATCGCCACCGCCATCGACAACATCCGCATCGAGGCCTTCAACAAGGCGCTCGAAGGCTCGAAGATCGAAGTCCTCGACATGCAATATGCCAACTGGAACCCGGACAAGGGCTTCGAGGTCATGCAGGACTACCTCCAGCGCTTCCCGCAGATCGACGGCGTCTGGGCCGGCGACGACGACGCGGCGCTCGGCGCGATGGAAGCCATCAAGCAGTCCGAGCGCAAGGGCATCTCGGTCCTCGGCGGCTCCGGCATGAACAAGGTCATCGCGCTGGTGAAGGATGGCAACGACATGGTCGACGCCGACATTTTCTATCCGCCGACCTTGATCATCCCCGCTATCGAGCTCGTCACGATGAAGTTCGCGACCAAGGCTCCGATCAACGGCCGCTACGTTCTCGGCAGCCCGCTCATCACCAAGGACAACGCCGCGGAATACTATTTCCCCGACGCGCCGTACTGATCCCCGATCGTCCCGAATGAGCCACTTTGTGGAGACGCGCGTCGCGTCTCCACATTATTTGTTGCAACTTTTCGAATCTTGCAATAGTCGCTTTGAATGGGTTCCGGACGCCGGAGCCCGAGGGCGCGCGGAGGACCGGATGGCCAGGACCAGGAAGACGGCGGAAGAACCGCGGATGCTCGCGAACTACGAGAGCGTCATCAATCAGATCACCGACGCCTATCCGACCTTGAGCGACCGATTCCAGCAGGTGGCGCGCTTCCTGACGCAAAACCCCAATATCGTCGCCATGCAGTCGATCAACGCGATCGCCGAGGACTGCGGTGCGCATCCGTCCATCCTTGTCCGCTTCGCCCAGCATTTCGGCTTCTCGGGTTTCAAGCAGCTCCAGACGGTCTTCCAGACCCGGCTTTCGACGGCGGCTCCCGGCTACCGTGAACGCATCAGCGCGCTCGACGCCGACCTTGAGAAGACCAAGAAGAAGGGCAATCTCGGGTTTCTGCACGATCTTGTGGTGCGCGACATCGCGACGCTTCAGGAACTTCTGAACGCGGTGACCGAGAAGGACCTCACCGACGCCGCCAGGGCGCTCAAGAAGGCCAACACGATCTTCATCGCCGGCCAGCTTCGCTCCGAACCGATCGCCCAGTTCCTGCGCTACGTGCTCTCCATGCTCAGGCGCAAGGTGGTGCTGCTGGATTCCTCCGGCGGCCTCGCGCAGGAAATGGCGCAGGTCATGGGACCCGGCGATGTGCTTGTGTCCATCGCTTTCCGCCACTACGCCAAGGAGGTTGTGGCGATCACCGAGATCGCGGAGCAGAACGGCACGCCGACCGTGGTCATCACCGACAGCCAGTTGTCGCCGATTGCCAAGAACGCGTCCGTCCTGTTCACCGTACCCGAGGACGAATACTCGTTCTCGCGCAGCCTGGCGGCTCCCATGTGCCTGACGCAGGGCATCGCGGTTTCGCTTGCGGCCCTGCTCCAGGAGGACAAGACGGCCTCGCCGCAGATTCCGACGGTAACCGGAAACCTGCGCCGCAAGGCCTGAGCGCCCGCATCCCGCAGCTTCCGGGGAGCGCGCATCGAAAATTGCGAAATCATAGAGGATTGCAATTTTACTTGCGATATTTGAGTTTATGCAATAAATATTCCGCCCATGAAGCAGGTCGTCCCGTGGTGGGCCGATTTTGGGAGGTCTACGATGGGTACCGTTCGTTTGACCATGGCTCAGGCCCTGGTCCGCTATCTCTGCAACCAGTTCACCGAGATCGACGGCAAGCGCGAACCGCTCTTTCCCGGCGTCTTCGCGATCTTCGGCCACGGCAACGTCACCTGCCTGTCCGAAGCCCTTGAAGCGGTCAGGGACACGCTCCCGACCTGGCGTGGCCAGAACGAGCAGTCGATGGCGCTCGCCGCGATCGGTTTCGCCAAGGCCAGGCGCCGCCGCCAGATCATGGTCGCCACCACCTCGATCGGCCCCGGCGCATTGAACATGGTCACCGCCGCCGGGGTCGCCCACGCAAACCGTCTTCCGGTGCTGCTCATCGCCGGCGACGCGTTCGTGAACCGCCGTCCCGATCCGGTCATGCAGCAGGTCGAGCATTTCGGCAATCCGACGATATCCGTGAACGACGCCTTCAAACCGGTCACCCGCTATTGGGACAAGATCGTTCACCCGGAGCAGATCGTATCCTCGCTCCCGCAGGCGGTCGCCACCATGCTCGATCCGGCGGACTGCGGTCCGGCATTCATCTCGCTGCCGCAGGACGTCCAGGAAATCGCATGGGATTATCCGGAGGTCTTCTTCGAACCCACCGTGCACGTCACGCCCCGGCCGCGGCCGGACCGCAAGAGCCTCGCGGCGGCGCTCGACGCGATCAAGTCCGCCAGGAGGCCCCTGATCATCTCCGGCGGCGGCACCCGCTATTCCGGTGCGCAGGACGCGCTGGCCGCCTTCGCCGAGAAGCGCGGCATTCCGCTTTGCGAGACGATCGCCGGCAAGGGCGCTGTCGCCCACGACCATCCGGCCCATATCGGCCCCATCGGCATCGTCGGCTCGACCTCGGCGAACGCCATGGCTGCCGAGGCGGATGTCATCATAGCCGTGGGCACCCGCCTCATGGACTTCACGACGGGCTCGTGGACGACGTTTTCACCCGAGGCCAGATTCGTAGCGATCAACGCCGCGAGGTTCGACGCACACAAGCACCGCGCCGTCCCCGTCGTCGCCGACGCGCTCGAGGCCATCGAAGAGATCGAAGCCTCGATCGGCGATTGGAAGGCCGACGCCGCCTGGACCGGGAAGGGCAAGGCCGAGTTCGCCAGATGGAACGCGGCGCTCGATGGTTACCAGAAACCGACCAACGCGCCCGTGCCGACCTATGCCCAGGTCGTCGGCATCGTCAATTCGAAGGCGGGCGAGCGCGACTACCTCATTACCGCCGCCGGCGGCCTGCCTGGCGAGGTCATGAAGAACTGGCGCGTGAAGTCGCCGAACACCTTCGACTGCGAGTTCGGCTTCTCCTGCATGGGCTACGAAATCGCCGCCGGATGGGGCGCCGCCATGGCCGATCCCACCCGCACCCCGATCGTGATGATCGGCGACGGCACCTACATGATGATGAACTCGGACATTTACTCGACGGTGCTGTCGGGCCACAAGATGATCGTCATCGTCTGCGACAATGGCGGCTACGCGGTCATCAACCGCCTACAGAACGCCAAGGGGACGCCGGGCTTCAACAATCTCATCAAGGACTGCAAGGTGAAGGAGCCGTTCGCCGTCGACTTCGGCAAGCACGCCGAATCCATGGGCGCGCTGACCCGGCATGTCGAAAGCCTCGCCGATCTCGGCGCTGCGGTCGAATGGGCCAGGTCCACCGACCGGACCACGGTGCTGACGATCGTCTCCGACGCCTTCACATGGACGCCGGGCGATGCCTGGTGGGATGTCGGCGTGCCGCAGGTGAGCGACCGCGCCGAGGTCGAGGCGGCCGCCAGGGACCAGGCCGAGGGCCGCAAACGCCAGCGCGTGGGCGTTTGATCGAATTCTGCGACGGCGGCGTGGCGCCGCCTTCGCCGGGACCTAACTGAACACGATGCCGCCGTCCACGTTCAGCGTCTGGCCGGTCACAAAGGCGGCATCGTCAGAGGCAAAGAAGGCGACGGCGCCGACCACGTCCTGCGGATCGCCGATACGGCGCATGGCGGTCTTGTCCTGCCAACTCGCGCGCACCTGCGGATCGTCGAGATTGACGCGGCCCATATCGGTCAGGATGATGCCGGGGCAGACACAGTTCGCCGTGATCCCGTCGACGCCGACCTCCTGCGCCAGAACGCGGGTGAACCCCATCACGGCCGCCTTCGAGGCCGAGTAATGGGCTTGCGACGGCGCTCCGTGCTTGCCGCCGATCGACGCGATGTTGACAATGCGCCCATATCTGCGCGCTTTCATCATCGGCAGCAGCGACTGGATGACGAGGAAGGTGCCCTTGGCATTCACATCCATGACGCTATCCCAGTATTCCTCTTTCAGCCCATCCACATCGCCGGCGATCAGGATGCCGGCATTGTTGACGACGGCATCGATAGGGCCGAAGGCCTCGATGGCCGTCTTCGCCATGGTTTCGACGGCGCTCCTGTCGCTGACGTCGGCCAGAACCGTGACCGCGCGTCGGCCGAGCGTTTCGATCTCGGTGGCGACGTCGGCGAGGCTGTCCTTCTGCCGCGCGATATCGTTCAAGGCGATGTCGTAGCCGCGTTTTGCGAGGCCGATGGCGATGGCCGCGCCGATGCCGCGGCTGGCGCCGGTGACGAGGGCTGTCCGGTTGGAAGCAGTCATGGAAGGTCTCCGTGGTTACAGGGCAGTGTAGCCGCCATCGACGGTCAGCACCGTTCCGGTGATGTAGCTCGACGCATCGGCGGCCAGGAAAAGAACGGCGTTGGCGATCTCGCCCGGTTCGCCGAGACGCCGCATGGGGGTCATCCGCATCCAGGTGTCGAACCATTCGGGATTGCTGCGCCCGCGCAGTGTCAGCTCGGTCGCGACATAGCCGGGCGCGACGGCGTTGACACGCACGCCGCTTTGCGCCCATTCGACGGCGAGCGACTTGGTGAGAAGGTTCACGCCCGCCTTTGCCGCGTTGTAGGAGGCCTGGGGCTGCGGATGAACAACGATCTCGCCGCATATCGACGAGATATTGACCATCGCGCCGCGACCGGCCGCGACCATATGCCGGCCGAAAGCCTGCGCGCAGAGGAAGACGCCGCCGAGATCGATGTCGATGACCGACTTCCAGTCCTCGAGGCTCATTTCAGCCGCGGGTGCGTTGCGCACGATGCCGGCATTGTTGACGAGAACATCGACCGCGCCGTGCCGCCGGTGGATCGTTTCCGCGACATGTGCGACCGATCCGGGATCGGTGACGTCGAGTGCGACGAAAGCCGCCTTGCCGCCTGCATTGACGATGGCCTCGGCCGCCGCCGCGCCTTCCGCCTCGTCCCTGTCGGCCACAACGACGTCGGCGCCCGCGCGCGCCAGCCGCTCGGCAATCGCCCGGCCGATGCCGCGCGCCGCGCCTGTCACGACGGTGCGCTTGCCGTCGAGCCGGAAGTCCGCGTCGCTCATGCGCCCCTGCCTTCCTGCCCGCGAACGGACTTCAAGGCCGGATAGAGCGCCAGATAATTCCGGTAGATATCGTCATAGAGCGCCATCTCCCGGACGCGCGGCTCGATGCGCTTGCCCGGCCGAACCATCGCGGCGATGCCGTCGTCGATGGTCGCGAAATGGCCGGCGCCATGAGCGGCAAGCACGGCCGAGCCCACGGACGGCGCATCGCGCGAAGCCGGCACGCAGACCGGCAGGCCGGCGGTATCGGCATGGATTTGCAGCCAGAGATCCGAGGCCCCTGCCCCGCCGCCCACGGTGATCTCCGTGCCGCGGTAGCCGGCGGCGGCCATGGAGTCGAGGATGGCGCGAGTGCCGAAGCCGATGCCCTCCATGATCGCCCGGAAGATGTGATGCGGCTCGTGGGCGAGCGTCAGGCCGACGATGGCGCCGCGCGAAAGCGGATCGGTGTAAGGTGTCCGGTTGCCCTGGAAATGATCCTGCACCAGAAGCCCCTCGCAACCCGGCTCCAGCGCCGCGGCCTTCCGGTTCAGGTCGTCGAGATCCATGGTGCCGTTCATCAGACGGCCGAGCCAGGCGATGATCGATCCCGTGGAGGTTTGGCCGCCCTCGACGATGTAGCGGTCGGGATAGACGCAGTCCCTGTAGGCGCCCCAGATGCCCGGCGCATGAACCGACGATTCCGTCACGCCGAACTGCAGATGCGAGGAGCCGGTGATCAAGGCAAGCTGGCCCGGATGCGCGACGCCGAGGCCGATCATGCCGATCAGCGCATCCGCCCCGCCCTGTACGACCTTCACCCGGGTCGAAAGGCCGAGTTCATCCGCCGCCCCCGACGAAAGGTTCGCGATCACGCCGCCCGGCGGCACAATGCGTTGCGGCCATTTTTCGCGCAGCGCGCCAAGGCCCAGCGCCTCCACCAGGGTGATGGGCCAGCCGCCGCGATCGGTCTGGTAGTGCCAGCGCAGCGTGACATTGTTGAGGCTCGCGGCGCGCTCGCCCGTAAGCCGCAAGGTCATGAAGTCCTGGTATTCGCAGATCGTATGGGCCTTTTCGAAGACCTCCGGCTCGTTGCGGGCGATCCATAGAGCCTTTGGGATCATCCATTCCGCCGAGACGGGACCATGGCCCCCGCCGTTGGAGATCAGCGCCGCGTCCCCGGTCGCAAGGACCGCTTCGGCCTCGGCGCTGGCGCGCACGTCCATCCATATGATGGCGGGCCTGAGCGCCCTGCCCTCGCGATCCAGCGCGACGACCGTGCAACTCGTTGTCGCAAGCGTGATCGCCTCGATGGCGGACGGATCGATCCGCGCCGTCTCGATCACCTGCCGGGCGGCCGCGATGAAAGCCCGCCACCAGTCCTCCGGGTCCTGCTCCGCGCGCGCGCCTGTGGAAAACTTCGTCTCATAAGCCACGGCGGCGCTGCCGAGGCAGACGCCGGACAGATCGTAAACGCGCGCCCGGAGGCTTTCGGTGCCACCGTCCGCGGTCAGGAAATAGGTCATGTTTCTCCTCCCGGCAGGCGTCTCCTCGGTGCTATTGAAGAGAGCGCATGATCTCCAAGGCTTTCGCGCCATACATGACGGCCGGGCCGCCTCCCATCTCGATCGCCACCTCCAGCGCCTCGATCAGTTCGGCTTCCCCGGCGCCGTGTTTCATGGCCGCATCGATGTGGTAGAGGATGCAGTCCTCACACCCCTTGGCAACGGCGATCGCTACGGCCATCAGCTCCTTTTGCGCGGCGCTGAAGGTGCCGGCGGTCGCCGCAGCCTTGCTGACGCGGGCAAAGCCGCCAAAGAGTTCGGGGCTTGCCTTGGCCAGCGCGCCGATGCGCCGATGCGCATCCCTTAGTCTTTCCATCGTATCGGCCATGATGCCTCCTCAGGCGGTCAGAATATCGAGCACGTCCTTGCTCTGGTCCCATTGCGGCATGTGGCCGGAGCGCGCCAGAAGATGGATCGCGACCGTGGGCGGCAGCGCCAGGACGTGCTTCCAGGGAATGATCCGGTCCTCGAGGCCGAAGAGGACGCGGACGGGCATCCTGCCGGACAGCCTGCCGATCGCGGCAAGGCCGTCGACCTTCTGGCCGGAAGCCCCCGCGATGGCCCCGGCAAGCGCCACGAGCCGGCCCCTGGCAAGATCCTTCGCGAAGACGGCCAGGGCTGCCTCCGACAGATCCGCGCCGCTGACGGACAGGCGCCGCAGAAGATGGGCGACCTCACCCGGTGCCTCCGCCCGCGCCATGCCGCGCACGAAATCGACATCGATCTCCGAACCGAGGCCGGCGGGCGCGATCAGGGATAGCGAGCCGACCCGCCCGGGCGCCGCGCTCGCGAGGTCCAAAGCCGCCATCGCCCCAAGGGAATGGGCGACGACATCGATGTCCGCGAGGCCGAGCGCATCGAGGAATTCCGGCAGATCCCGCGCGAGGTCCGCGGCTTCCCGCGCCTCGATTTCTGTCTGGCCATGTCCCGGCAGATCGAGGGCGACGACGCGCCGGCCGGCGCGCTTCAGGCCGGCGGCGACGGCGGCCCAGGTCGTGCGATCTCCCGAAAAGCCGTGCAGGAGCAGGATCGGCCGGCCGGAGGCCGCGCCGCTGTCCGAATAGGCCATCCGCCCGCGCCGAAGCGCGGCAAAGCGCATGTCGGCCGGTTCCCCGCCTTTGCCGGCCGCCGCGAGCACATCGCCCTTCTCGATACGGCCGCGACGGCCGGTGCCGGTTATCGCGGTAATATCCAGCCCATGGCGCCGGGCCAGCCGGCGCGCCAGCGGCGTCGCGCGCATGCGGCCGCCATCCCGGCGCCTCGCGGCGCGCACGGGCTCGGAGGATACAGCCGTTTCCGGCCGAGCCGCCGGGGCCGAACGCTCGGCGGCCGGCGCACCATGATCGGCCGGCGCCTCGATGCGCGCGACCGGCTCGCCGACCGTCGCCATCTCGCCCTCGCCGCGCAGGATGGAAACCATCCGGCCGTCATGCAGCGCGGGAAATTCGGCAATCGTCTTGTCCGTCTCGATTTCGAGGATGGCCTCGCCACGGGCAAAGCGCTCTCCGGGCGCCTTCAGCCATTTGGCGATGCGCCCCTCCTCCATCGTCTCGCCAAGACGCGGCATGGCAAGATCGGTCTCGCTCCAGCCGGCGGCCCCGTTCGTGTCATCGGAGACGGGATCGGCGGCGGCGGCATCCTCGGTCGTCCAGTCGGGGCCGTCGCCAATGTCGATGCGCGCCAGCGGCTTGCCGACCTCCACCATGTCGCCGACGGAAACGAGAATCTCGCCGAGGCGGCCGTCTCCAAGAGCTGGAAACTCGGCGATCGTCTTGTCCGTCTCGATCTCGAGGATCGGGTCGCCGCGCTTGAAGCTGTCGCCCGGCGCAATCAGCCAACCGACGACCCTGCCCTCGTCCATCGTTTCGCCGAGGCGGGGCATTTTCAGGATGCGTTCCGTCATGACAGCATTCTTTCCGCGGCGTCGGCGATAGAGCGCGCGGAGGGCACGCTACCGGATTCGAGGTCCTGCGAAACGGAGATCGGAATGTCCTCTCCCGCCACGCGCAGGACGGGCTGCTCCAGGAAGTCGAAACACTCTTCCGAGATGCGCGCCGCAAGCTCTGCGGCGACACCGGCCGTCATCGCGCCTTCGGACACGACCAGCGCCTTGCCGACCTGCTCGACATGCTCACGCACCGTGTCGAAATCCAGCGGATTGAGGGTGCGAAGATCGATGACGGTCGCCTCTATCCCCTTGCGGGAGAGCGCCTCGGCGGCCTCCAATGCGTGGAAAACCTGCCGGGAATAGGTCACGATCGCGAGATCCTTGCCGTGGCGGCGCACGGCGGCCTTGCCCCAGGGCAGCGGCTCGGCGTCGAAATCCACCTCTTCCTTGCGGGTGTAGAGCGCCTTGTGCTCGATGAACACGACGGGGTCCGGCCTGGTCAGGCTCTGGCGCAGCAGGTGATAGGCATCGGCCGCCGTCGCGGGCATGGCGAGGCGCAGGCCGGGCGTATGCATGACCCAGGCCTCCAGGCTCTGGGAGTGCTGCGCGCCGGCCGAGCGGCCGGTGCCCCCCTGCGTGCGCAGCACCATCGGCACGCCGATCTGTCCGCCGAACATATAGCGGATCTTCGCCGCCTGGTTGGCGAGCTGGTCCATGGTCATGCCGAGAAAATCGACATACATCAGCTCGGCGACCGGGCGCAGACCGGTCATCGCCGCTCCGACCGCCGCTCCGATGATCGCCGGTTCGGAAATCGGCGTGTCGATGAGCCGCTGCGGCCCATGCGTCTTGATAAGGTCCTTCGTGACACCGTAGGCGCCGCCGTAACGGCCGACCTCCTCACCGATCACGACGATCGTCTTGTCTTCATGCATCGCATCGTCCAGCGCCTTGCGGAGTGCGTCTCTATAGGTGGTGGAGGTCATCATGCGTCATCCCTGGCAAGTACGCGGTCGATCCGGGCGCTGACCGGCTCGGGCTCGGGCTCCCCGACGGCGTAGACGTCGCGGAACATCGAGGAGAGTGGCGGCGCTTTGGACTCGACGGCAAAATCGATTGTCGCGTCCATCTCGGCCGCGATCTCCCTGTCCATCGCATCGAGTGCCGCGACGGTTTCCAGACCGTCCGCGATCAGTTTCGCGCGGGCAAAGAGAACCGGGTCCTTCTTGCGCCCCTCGACTTCCTCCGCCTCGCTGCGATAGGGGCTCTTGTCCATGCGGGCATGGCCGAAGAAGCGGTATACTTCGACGGACAGGAAGCCGGGTTTGCCCGCGCGCGCATCGTCCACGAGCCAGCGGGCTGCGGCTTCCACTTCCTCGACATCGAGGCCGTTCACCACGGCGCCGTTCAGGCCGAAGGCCTTGGCGCGCTCGTCGAAGCGGCTGCTGCGGGTGGCCTGATCGATGCGCGTACCCATGCCGTACTGGTTGTTGACGCAGACGAAGAGCACCGGCAGATCCCAAAGCGCGGCCATGTTCATGCTCTCGTAGAGAATGCCCTGCTGCATGGCGCCGTCGCCAAAGAAAGCGATGGAGACCGAATCCTGCTTCAGGTACTTGCTCGACAGGCCGGCCCCGACGACAGCCGGAATGCCGCCGCCGACGATGGCGTTGGCGCCGAGATGCCCAAGGGCCATGTCGGCGATGTGCATCGAGCCGCCCTTACCCTTGCAATAGCCGGTTTCCTTGCCGCCGATCTCGGCCATCATCTGCCCCGGATCGGCGCCGCGGGCGAGGAAGATGCCATGGCCGCGATGATGCGTCGTGAACGTATCCTGCGGCTTCATGGCGGCACAGACGCCGGCGGCGCTGGATTCCTCGCCGATCGACAGATGCAGCATGGAGCCGGCGGACTGGCCGCGGATGAAGAGTTCGCCGACCCGCTCCTCAAATGTGCGGATACGCCGCATGGTCCTGTAGAGTTCGAGAAGGTTGGAATTGACAGGAGCGCCCACGCGTCCCTCCCTGTTGCTTGCAATGTTGAAATGGAGCCGGCCGCGATCAGAGCAGCTTGAGCTTCGTCGTTCGCGACACGATGGCCACCGCCACGAGGATGATCAGGCCCTTGACGATGCTCTGGATGTACGTGTCCATGCCGATGAGGTTGAGGCCGTTGTTGATGACCCCGATGAAAAGCGCCCCGAAGAAGGTGCCGGCGACCGTCGCCGTGCCCGGACGGAACATCGTCATGCCGATGAACATGGTGGCGAGGCCGTCGAGCAGGTAGCGCTCCCCCGCATTGGGCTGGCCGGAACCGAGACGGGCGGCGAGCAGCGCGCCGGCGACGGCGGCGAAGAGGCTGCACACGACGAGCCCGGCGGCGCGATAGAAACGCCCGTTGACGCCCGACAGTTCGGCGGCCTTCAGGTTGCCGCCGACGGCGTAGATGTAGCGGCCGAAGATCGTGCGCTCCATCACGAACCACGCCAGCGCCACGAAGAGAACCATGGCATGGGCGAGGACCGGGACGCCGAGGAACTGGCCCTGGCCGAACCAGAGATAGGTGTCTGGAAGGCCGCCATAGATCGCCCGGCCGCCGGTGGTCAGGAAGTTGACGCCGTAGAGGATGGAGCCGGTCGCCAGCGTCGCGATCAGCGACGGCACGCCGACGAGCGTCACCAGCGCGGCGTTGATCGCGCCCACCAGCAGGCCCGCCCCCACGCCGGCCAGCAGCGCAACCGGCAGCGGAACGCCGGAGACCAGCATCAGCGGCACGAGAATGCCTGACAGGCCGACCATGTAGCCCACCGAAAGGTCCATCTCGCGCGCGGCGAAACCGAAGGTCAGCCCGGCCCCGACGATCGTCAGCATGGAAATCTGCTGCACGATATTGAGAAGGTTGGTGGTCGTCAGGAATCGATCGACGGTGAGCGCGAAACCCAGGAAAAGCACGATGAGCACGAAGAGCGTGCTGTAACGAAGCAGCCAGTCCTTGCGGGTGCCGCTGGACGATGCGTCCCTGGCTTCGGCGGTTTGGGATGCAGCGTTCACGGGCGCACTCCTGCCATGGCGGAAATAAAGGTATTTTCGGAAAAGTCGGGCCTGGCGATCTCGCCGTTGGCCCGGCCGCTGACGAAGGGGACGACGCGGTCGGAGATTTCGGCGACCTCCATGAGGTCCGACGAGGTGACGATGACCGCCGCGCCCTGCGCGGCCAGCCGTCGAATTTGCGTGTGGATTTCCCGCTTGGCGCCGATATCGACGCCCTCGGTGGGCTCCACGAAGATCACCAGACCGTAGCGGTCCTCCGCGCCGTAGAGCCACTTGCCGATTGAGACCTTCTGCTTGTTGCCGCCGCTGAGGTCCTTGACCAGTTGGGCGCTGGAATGCGCTTTGACATTGAGGAGCTCCATGATCGATCCGGCTTCGCGCCGTTCCCGGGCCCGCGACAGGACGCCCAGGCCGCCGACAGCCGCATGCGCGGGATGGACCATGGCGAGGTTTTCCCGCACATCCCAGTCGGCCACGAGGGAGTTTTCCATGCGCTGGTCGGGAATGAAGGCCACGCCTCGCTTCCGCATTCGGCGCGCATCGATCCGCGCAAGGGGCTCTCCCTTGAAAAGAGCCCTGCCGGCGACGATGCCCTCGCCGGTATAGATCGAGCGCGCGAAGCCGAAGTGGCCCGCGCCCGTAAGGCCGATCAGCCCGACGATTTCCCCTGCCCGGATGGCGAAGCGGTCGACACGGACATTGCCGGCCCGCCAGCCGTCCACTTCGAAGACCGTCTGGCCCGGTTGATGCGCGCGCGCGGCCTCGGCCTCCGTTGCCGTGGGCTTGCCCGAACGTTGCAGCATATGGTCGACGAGCTGCGCCTCTGTCGTCTCGCCGGCCGGCCGGGTGGCGATATGCCGGCCGTCGCGAAGGACCGTGATACGATCGCTCAGCGCCTTCACCTCGGACAGGAAGTGACTGATGAGCACGATGCCGACGCCGCGCGCGGGAAGGGACCTGATGATGCCCCATAGGCTTTCCTTCTCGCGTGACGGCAGGGTCGCCGTCGGCTCGTCAAGGATCAGCAGGCGGATATCGCTGCGCAGCGCCCGGACGATCTCGATGATCTTCTGGTCGGCCATCGGCAGGCTCTCCACCGGCGTGTCGAGATCGATCGACACATCGGGAAACCATTGCGTCATGAGCGCCGCGGCCCGCCGCTTCAGCGCGCGCCGGTCGATGATGCCGAGCGCCATGCGAGGCTCGTCGCCCAGAAGAATGTTCTGCACGGCGCTCAGGGCCGGCACGAGGCTGCCTTCCTGCGAGACATGGGCGATGCCCTTGCGCAGGGCGTCGCCCGCGCTGGCCAGCGTCGCTTCGGCGCCATCGACACGGATCCGGCCGGCCGTCGGCTGTTTGGAGCCGCCGAGAATGCTGACCAGCGTCGTCTTGCCCGCGCCGTTCTCGCCGATAAGGCCATGAACCTCGTCGAAGCGGAAGTCGACGCTGACACTGTCGAGCGCCCGTGTGCCGGGATATTGCATCACGATGTCGGATAGGCTGACGGACATCCGTCTCTCCACGGAACCTGTTCGTGAAAATGCGCCGGCCCGCCGCGAAAGCGGGCCGACCTGTGACGGTCACTTGGGGAGGAATTCCGAGCAATTCTGCTTGGTGACGAGCGGTGCGTCCATGTAGACGGTCTTCGAGGGGATGACCTTCGCCGGGTCTTCCTTCTTTTCGACGATCGCCTCGATCCACTCGCCGGCCTGCGCACCCATCTTTTCAAAGGGTTGGCTGACGGTCGCGATCATCAGGCCGCCTTCCTTGCACACCTCGGCGACGGCGTTCGGATGGCCGTCGATGCCGATGACCTTGACGTTCTTGAGGCCCGCGCCCTGAAGCACGTTGATCGCGGCCTGCGCCGGCTCGTCCCAGGGCGCCCAGACGGCGTTGATCTCCTCGCCGAAGCGGGATGCATAGTCCTGCATGGTCGAGGTCGTATCCTCGAAGAAGGCCGTGTAGTCGATATTGTGCTCGGCCAGCACCTTCACATCCGGATATTCCTTGAGGATCGTTTCCATGACGTCGCCGCGCTTGCGGGTACCGTGGTGCTCGGCCATGCGCAGGAAGATGATGTTGCCCTTGCCGCCCAGTTCGTTCAGCAGATAGGGCGAGACATCCGAGGACATGGCCCAGTTGTTGGTTGTGATGTCAACGAGCACGCCGGGAATATAGCCGCTGTCGACGGTGATGACCGGAATATTTGCCTTGATGGCCGCATCGAGCGCCGCGCGCGAGGCGCGCAGGTCCGCCATCGTGATGATAATGGCGTCCACTCCGCGCGAAGCCGCGTCCTGAAGGTTCGAGGCCGTGCGCTCCCCCGAACCGCCGCTGTCGAGCAGGCTGACGTTCCAGTCCTTGCCCGTTTCCTTCAGCCAGGCGTCGAAGCCGGCCTTGACACGCTGTTCCGACTGCGCGGCGGCATTTGCATGT
The DNA here is from genome assembly GCA_020441805.1 of Rhizobiaceae bacterium. Taxonomy (GTDB): domain Bacteria; phylum Pseudomonadota; class Alphaproteobacteria; order Rhizobiales; family Rhizobiaceae; genus Rhizobium_E. The sequence goes on along the minus strand of JAGRLJ010000109.1, from coordinate 9,117 downwards.
ACCCAGGCCAGGTTCATCGCGCTGGCGCCAACGGCAGACAACAGAAATCCCGCAGCGGCAGCGAGCGCCGCTTTCCTCCACATTCCAGACATGTAATTTCCTCCAATACGGATCGACGATTGACCCGTTCCTCATTCGCGGTCAAAGCGAATGCGAAGAGTAAAATAGGCATTGAGACAAATGTCAATGAAAATTACATTTGTCTCGAAAGGATGACTCATGCCCCCTGAAGACGATGAGCTGATGATCCGCGCGGCCTGGTACTACTATGTCGGAGGCCTCAACCAGGAGATGACGGCCAACCGGCTGGGCCTGACCCGCGCGCGGGTCAACAAGATGCTGTCGGAAGCGCGGGAAAGCGGGCTCGTCAGCATATCGATCGATCATCAGCGCGTCGGCGTGCTGCCTATCGAGGACATGCTCAGCCGGAGGTTCGGCTTGGACTTCTGCATTTCCACGCCTGCCTTCGGCTTCCATGCTCCCTCGCCGGGCGATGGCGATATCCGCAAGCAGATCGCCTTCCGCGCGGTGGGCGTCGCCGCCGCAAACCATCTGAAGACGCTTCTGGCGGAAAATGAAACCATCACGATCGGAACCGGCTGGGGGCGCACGATCGAGCAGATGACGCTTCACCTGGCCGGTGTGCGCGCCCCGCATGCCCGCTTCATCTCGGTCATGGGATCGCTGACGGCAAACAATGCCTACAATCCATTCGAGGTGGTCCACAACCTGGCGCGCCGCACCGGCGCACAAGGTTTCTTCCTGCCGGTGCCCTTCATCGCCGACTCGGTCGAGGACAAGCGCGTCCTCCTGTCCCAGCGCTCCGTGGTCAAGGCGATGGAGATTGCCGAAACGGCATCGGTCTGCATCATCAGCGCGGGGGAACTGACGGAAGAATCGCTGCTGCGGAGCCAGGGCATGATCAGCAAGGTCGAGTTGGAGAGCCTGCGCGCAGCCGGCGCGGTCGGCGATACGAACGGCATCTTCTTCGACGAGGCCGGCCGGCAGGTGGATCACGACCTGAACCAGCGAACCATAGCCCTCGGCTTCGAGCAGTTGAAGAGGCTGCCGGTAATCCTTCTGATCGCAGGCCAGGAAAAAGCCCATGCCGCCAAGGCGCTGCTCCGAAGCGGGATCGTCAACGGCCTGATCGTCGATGGCGATACGGCCCTGACCATAGCGTCACTCGGATAGCCGAGCTTGCTGTCTTCGGAACCCCGTGCCGACCGGCCGGCGGCTTGCCAGGCCCCATTCCCGTTTCCTGGAAGAACCGGATAGCCGATCGCAGGATAGTTCGGTTTTTACGTATCCAACTATGCGACTATTAATTTCCGATCGCTAAAATACAGACTATGCCTATGGAAGTGCGGGCGAAGCCTGAAGAAGACGTTGCCTTTGAGGAGCAAGGGCGCCGGAATATCAGGTTCTATGGCGGGGGCATGCGTGACGTATATTCTTATCGCGTCGGCGATCGTCGTCGCCATTACGATTCCGATCTTCCTTCACTTGCACACCTCACGCATTCCTGGCGCGCTAACCTTTGCCGCGTCGGCGTCGGCGGCATCGGCGCATCTGGGCTGGAGAGCGAGCGGCGTCTCGGCTTCGCATGGTCTCATCGACATCGCTCTCTCGCTCCTCATGCTTCTGGGCGGTCTGCTGCTGCTTTCGGGCTTTCGACAATTCGTGTCGAAGCCCGCGATACGGTCGCGCACCCTCGCTGTTGTCCTTATGGGGATCGCGGGCCTTCTCGCCCTGTTCACCTTCCTGGAGGACAACATCGTCGGCAGGACGGTCGTGAGCACCGGGGCGGCGTCGATCATCGTCGCGATTACGGCCTGGACGCTGGTGCGCGGCTTCCGCGATGCCGATACGCCGGCGGCCTTCAAGCTGGTTGCGATCTTCTGCGCCTCTATCACCTGTGCCTTCTTCATGTCGCGGTGGATCGCGATTGTGGGCGGGTTCGACAGCTGGAGCTATTTCGTCAACCCGACGCCCTGGAATCTGGCTATCTCGTCTATTCGGTTGCTGCTGTTTCCCACGATGTATCTGTCGGTGATCCTGCTCCTGCTCGGACGAACCGTGACAAGGCTTCAACGCTCGCTGGACCATGACAATCTGACCGGTGCGTTATCGCGGCAGGCATTTCTCGATATCGCGGCTCCCTGGTTCGATCCCGAGCGCGCCGTCGCGAACGATGTCGCACTTCTGTTTCTCGATCTCGACCACTTCAAGCGGATCAACGACAGCTACGGCCACCAGACCGGCGACCGGGCGCTCAGGCATTTCGCCGAAGTGACTTCGAAGGTTCTGCCGCGTCAGGCCCGCCTCGGTCGGCTCGGCGGCGAGGAATTCGCGGTGCTGCTGCCGGCAAGCAAAGCCGAGGCCGCCACTTTGGTGGGTGAGAATATCTTGAACGCCCTGAGGGCCGCTCCCCTCTCCGGCGCCCGGCAGTCCATCTCCATCACGGTCAGCATTGGCGTTGCAGCCGCACGGCCGGGCGATTCGATCGTCGACGCCCTGAAGCGGGCCGATGAGGCGCTCTATCGGGCCAAGGCAAGCGGTCGCGACCGGCTTTGCCTGGCCGATGAGATCGGAAGCCTTGCCGGGAGTGGGGACGACGAGATCGATGGCGGCGAGCGACAGGATCGGCGAATCTGGATCGAAGCGGCCCCTCCGCTCGTATCCGCATCGTAGGTCTCGGTCGCTGTCGGCAGGACAATCGTCCTCCCTATCTTCCGGCGCGGGTCAGGGCTCCCAGGTTGCGGTATCCGTTCTCAACGCGCCCTTCGAGCCTCATGTCATTTGCCGGTATCGGCCGATGCGGCCTCGAGGTCATGACGCAATCGTCCGACCTCCTCCGGACGTATGTCCACGTCCTGACCGCCCCATTTCCGGCGCAGCCAGTTGACGAGGTCGGCAACCTGGCGGTCGGTGAGGTCCGTGGCGAATCCGGGCATCGGCTGCATCCGCTCGAGGCCGGGAAAGCGCTGGGCGGGGATCCCGTCCAGCACAACCCGGATCAGGTTGCGCGCGCTGGTGAGCCTGAGCGAGGCATTCGTGCTCAGCGGCACGACGACATGGGGAATGCCCTGCCCTTCCACGCCATGGCAGCCCGAACAGAGAGCCAGATAGGTGGGTTTCGCCGCTGCCGACAATTCGGCATCGACGGCCGCGGGCTTCGATACGTCCGGCGAGGCCTTGTCCGCCGGCAGGTCGTCGAGATCGAAGAGATAGGCCGAAAGCGCATCGAGGTCGTCGGTCGTCATGTACTGGGTGGAGAAGTGCACGACCTCGAACATCTGCCCGGTCATGCCGCCCTGGGCGGACAGGCCGGATTTCATAAAGGTGGACAGCACCCATGGGCCGAAGCCCATGCGCTCAAGCCCCGCCTTGGTGATGTCGGGCGCATGGACGCCCTCGATGTCCGCGCCCTCGAGATAGGCCGCCTGGTCCAGGCCTTGCAGCGCATTGCGCGGGGTGTGGCATTCGCCGCAATGGGCGAGCGCGTCGGTAAGATAGCGGCCGCGATTCCAGACGGCCGAGCGCTCCGGGTTCTCCGTCCCCGCATCGGCGGGCAGGTTCACGAGGTTCCAGAAGGTCAGGCCCTGGCGGATATTAAATGGGAAGGAGAGCGCGTTTGCCTTGTTGGCGACATTCATGGGCTCGCGCGTCATCAGGTAAGCATAAACGGCGTCGACATCCGCCGGCGTCATCTTGCGATAGGAGGCGTAGGGCATCGCGGGATAAAGGTGCCCGTTCGGTCCCACCCCGTCGCGCAGGGCGCGATGGAACTGTGCCCGCGTCCACGCCCCGATGCCGGTCTCCTTGTCCGGCGAGATATTGGTCGAATAAATCGTGCCGAACGGCGTCTCGAAAGGCAGTCCCCCGGCGAAGGGAGCGCCGCCCTTGGCGGTATGGCAGGCGAAGCAATCGGCGGCGACCGCGACATAGGCGCCCCGTTTGGCGAGCGTCGCCATCGCATCCGCCGTCAGGGGCTCGTCGATATCTCCGGCGACGACACTCTTCTCGAAAGCGCCAAGGAAGACGGCGGCGGCGAGAGCGCAGACGACGAAAACGCCGGCCACGATCAAAAGCAATTTCCTCATCATCGTATGCTACGCCTCCACCAGGCCGGGGGTCTTCAGCGCAAGGTCGCGCACCGCCTCGAAATACCGGACATAGCCGGTGCAACGACAGATATGCTTTCCGAGCGCATCGCCGATCGCCTCCTCCAGCGCATCGCGGCGAACCGGCCTCTTGCGGAGCTGATCGAGAAAGACCGTGGCGGCGGTGACGAAGCCCGGCGTGCAATAGCCGCACTGGAACGAGAAGTGCTCGATGAACGCCTGCTGCACCGGCGACAGTTCGGTGATCGCGCCCGCGGCGTCGCGCTTTGCATGCCCTTCCACCGTGCGCACCGTTTTGCCGGCGAACCAGTGCGCCCCGGTAATGCAGGTACGCATCTCCGAAAGGGATCCGTCCTCCTGTTCCACGATTACCGTGCAGGCGTGACAGATGCCCTGGCCACAGCCCATGCGTGATCCGGTGAGGCCGAGATATTCGTGCAGGAAATCCTGCATCATCATCGTCTCCGGCACCTCGATCGGTCCGACCTGCCTATCGTTGACGGTGAATGTCAGTTGTTTGGATGCCAGCGTCATGCCAGTGCCTCCAGAATTTTTTCCGCGGTGATCGGCAGGCTGTAGAAGCGCTTGCCGATGGCGTGCGCGACGGCATTGGCGATGGCCGGCACGACGGCGATCATCACCACTTCCGCCATGCCGCGCGGCGGGTCCGTGTCGGAAAGCGGCGGCAGGATATCGACGGTTTGCGACCAGACGGCCACATCGCCCGCCATGGGCAGCTCATAACGGTTCCAGTTCCAGGTGCCGTCGCCGGGGCCGTCCTCGTAGAGCGGCAGATATTCCTTCAGGGCATGGCCGATCCCCATGGCGAGACCGCCCTGAATCTGGCCGGAGACGAGCTCGGGCACGACCTGCGTGCCGCAATCCATGATGGAATGATGCGAGAGCAGCGAAACATCCCCCGTCGCGGTATCGACCACCACCTCGGCGAGTGTCGCCATTGGCGCATAATAGGTCACGCCGGCATTGTTGCGCTGGACGGGAGGGTAGAAGACCGCCTTTCTATCCACGAAATGCCAGCCGTCCAGGGTCATCGTCGCCTTGCGCTCCGCCGTGGCGCCCTCACCGTAGCGCACCGCCAGCGCATCGATGGCGAAACGGCGCGCGCCGTCGCCGAGGTCGAATTCCGCCTCGGCCCATTGCCAGCGGTTGAAGGTATGCACCGTCACGCCGGTGACCAGCCCCTGCCGGTGCGCCTCGGCGGCCACCTCCGCGAAGGCGAGCGGCTGAAGCCCGGCGGCATTGACCATGCCGCCGGCAAGCCTCAGGTCTTCCCGCCGCACCGCCTCGGGGGCCAGTTGGCCACCGCCGATGCCGCGCGACCAAAGCGCCCGCGCGGCGGGCCAGATCGCGAGCTCGACGAGCGACCGCGCCGCCTCGCGCGTGGCGTGACCGAGATAATAGACGCTGTTGGAGGCGCTCATCGGCGAGGTGAAGGACGGTGTCCAGCGGGGGTCCTGCTTCAGCCGGTCCTCCTCGTCCTGCGGCGTCGTATAGGGCTGATCCGTCGTCGTCAGCGGCATCTGCGGCCACTTCACCTTGCCATATTCGGTTTCCGCCGGGGCTACGCCGAGAATATCCGCAACCATGATCGCCTGAGCGGTCGTCGTGCCCGTGCCGATTTCATGCGCGACATGCGCGAAACTCAGCTTCCCTTCGGCATCGAACGCGATGGCGGCGAGAGCCGCCTCCGCGCCCGTGCCATAATCCTTCTGCACGTGACCGTAACCGACGCCATACTTCTTCCCGGGATTTTCAGCCTCGAACGCTTCCTTGCGGCTCACGCGCTCGCGCCACAGCGGATGCTCGCGGGCCCTGGCGATGATTTCCTCATGACGCATGGCGCCGGCGGGTATGGCGCCCTGCGTGTTCTTCATGCCCGATCGCAGCACATTGGCGAGTCGAAGCTCCATGGCGTCCATGCCGAGCAGTTCGGCCGCCTCGTCCAGCATCATCTCGGTCGCCGCCATGGTCTGTAGCGTGCCGTAGCCGCGTGTCGAGCCGGCGTCGACGGCCCGCGACGCCACCGTGGCCGCCGAGAAATCGCTCTTCGGCAGGTAGTAGATCGACTGCGCGGCCGTCGCGCCGACCGCGCCGACCGAGGCCGAGAAGTTTTCCCGGCCGCCGCCGTCGTTCCGGTAGGCGCCGGTCATGGCGCGAAACCGGCCGGTCTTGCGTTCGATCGCCAGGACGTTGTCCATCCAGAAGGCGTGCCGCTTGAGACCCGTCTGGAACTGCTCGTAGCGGTCGTTGGCCAACCGCACCGGACGGCCCTCGCCGTACAGCCCGGCAAGCACGCAGAAGAACGGGAAGATCGTGTGATCCTTGGTGCCGTAGCCCACCGTATAGCCGACCTTCAGGTCGATTTCCTTGAGCGGATAGACCGATTTCGACAGCATATGCGCCGAAACGCCCGCCACCTCGTAGGGTGATTGCGTGGCGATCATCGCATGCAGAATGCCCGTCGACGGATCGTACCAGACATTGCCGTTGTCCGCCTCCATCGCGGAAGCGTCGATGGATTGGGAAAAATAGCTCCGTTTCAGCACCAGCACGTCCTCGCCGGCCTCGGCGATCTCCTTGCCGATCTCGGCCGCCGCCGCCATGCCTCGCGCCATGGGATCGGCCGTTCCGGCGGCGGGCCATTGCGGCTGGTCGCCCGCGAACCCGGTGCGGATGACGGTGTCCTTCAGCGACGAATAGCGGTCCTCCGCATAGGGATCGCCGCCATCGACGCGCACGTAGCGCGCGGCCGCGTAATGCCCCGGCGTGGTCGAGGGCGCCTTGTCGCCATAGCGTACCACGGTATCGTCGAAGCGGACGAGGCGCTTGGCCGCGTCGTAGCGGGCAAAGTCGCGATAGACCAGAAGCGCCACCGGCTGGCCGAGCAGCCGCGCCGTCTGGCCGTTCGGAACGAGAAAGACGTCGCCGTAGAAGCCCGGCACCGGAATTTCGATGCCGTCGGCCACGAGGTCCTCATGCAGCACCAGGCGGTCAGGTTTCAAATCCTCGCCGAGCACCGAAAGATCGATGCCGTCGAAGGCGCGGTCGGTGCGTGTCGCATGCAGCAGGAAGGCGTGAGACTGCGTCTGCGGCCAGCCGTCGAGGTCGCGTGCGCGGTAATCGCGCGAGAAGGACTTCTCTCCCGTGACCTTGGCGATGGCGTCGAGGCGGTAGTTCGGCTTGCCCTTTCCGTTCAGCCAGTCCGGGCCGGGCCGCGGCGGCGTCTCGATCAATCGCGCCTCGGCGCGCTGCGGGAGCGACGAGACCTTGATGGCGACGCCCGCCACGACGCCGGCCTTGAGGAAATTCCTGCGGGTAAGAGCTGTTCTCATGGGATCGCCTTCCAGGAACTTGCCGGCCCTCCGGGCTTTTCGCTCGAACAGGGCCACGGACATTGCAACGGTATCAGTCAGCGGGCGCGGCGATAGTCGGTCGAGCCGGCTTTCGTGCCCGTGACGGAGCGGCCACCGGCACGACACCGGCCACGCGCAGACTAAGCCCAAAGCGGGCGCGGGGCCATGCCGCGTGAGCGATGATGCTCCCGCCGCCGGGAAGACGGCGGCGATGGAGCCCTGCGCGCCGCCTCACCGATTGAGATATTCCAGCGGATATTTGTCCTTGGTATCCAGCACCGGAAAATCCTCGTGCAGCGCCTTGATGATGCCGTAGCCCATCAGGAGCAGCACGAGGGCGATCGGCAGCCCCGCCACGATCGATGCCGTCTGTAGCGCGCTCAGCCCGCCCGCCAGCATGAGAACGGCGGCCACCGCGCCCGACGTGATACCCCAGAAGATGCGGAACTTGACCGGCGGATTCTCGTCGCCCATCGACAGCATGGTGCACATGACCAGGATGCCGGAGTCCGACGAGGTGACGAACCAGGACACCAGCAGGATGGTGATCAGCGCCGTCATCGGCACGACCAGCCAGCCATAGCCGAAGCCCGCCACGGTCTGGAAGATCCCGCGCGCATAGTCCGCGTTGACGGCCTCCATCACCCCGGCCTTGTAGAAGATGTCGACACCGGTCGCCGCGCTTCCGAACACTCCCATCCATAGCACCACGACGGACGAGGGGATGAGGAGGACGCAGAAGCAGAACTGCCGGATGGTGCGGCCTTTCGAGATGCGCGCGATGAACAGACCCACGAAGGGGCACCAGGCAACCCACCATGCCCAGTAGAAGATGGTCCACCAGCTTTGCCACTGCCGGCCCGGAACCCGGTCGATCCAGAAGCCCATCGGAATGAAGTTCCACAGATATTCGCCGGCGCTGGTCAGCGTCATCCCGAGAATGAACGCCGTCGGACCGAGGATCAGGAAAAGGACCAGGAGCCCGAACGAGGCCCAGACGTTCATTTCGCTCAGGATGCGCACGCCGTTGCCGACGCCCGAGGCGGCGGAGGCCGTTCCGAGAGCGGTGATGATCGCGACAAGGATCAGCTGGTTGGTGAGGGTATTCGATATCCAGCCCAGATTCTCCATGCCCGCCGCGATCGGCGTCACGCCGAGGCCGAGCGACGTCGCCAGGCCGAAGATCGTGCCGAACAGTCCCAGGAGATCGACGACATGTCCCCACGGACCGTAGATCTTTTCCTTCAGGATCGGATAAAGAGCGGTTCGCAGCGTAAGCGGCAGATCCTTCCGGTAGGCGAAATAAGCCAGGCAGAGGCCGACCAGGACGTAGAGGGCCCATCCGTGCAGGCCCCAGTGGAAGTCGGTGATCTGGATGGCGAGCGTGGCCGCGTCGGTGCCCTTGGGTTCTATGCCCGCGCGCGTGAGATAAGGGTTGTCCTGTATATGGTACATCGGCTCGGCCACGCCCCAGTAGATGAGGCCCGACCCGAGGCCGGCGCTGAACAGCATGGCGATCCAGGAGAAGGTGGAGAAGTCCGGCGTGTCATCGTCCTTCCCGAGCTTTACGTCTCCGAAGCGGCTGATCAGCAGCCAGAAGACGAAGAACAGCGCCA
>JAGRLJ010000457.1:2309-2640 GCA_020441805.1 Rhizobiaceae bacterium | reverse complement strand
CAGGCGACCGCGTCGTGGCGCGCCGAACCCGCGCGGCCCTGCCAGACGCCGCCCCAGACGGGATAGCGCGCCGAGGGCGAGAAGTCGTAGAGCGGCACCTTCTCCTTGACCTCGGCGAGGCTGAGAAGCTCGGAATCGACGCCGTTGATCTGCATGGCGTTGACGAGGCGGGCGGCGATTTCCATCTCGCCCTTGGAATGGACCATGGTCAGCACGCCGTGCTGGGTGAACATGATATTGTAGTTCAGCTCCTTCGACAGGCCCTCGTAGAGCTTCATCGAATAATCGTAGAGCTCCGCGCTTTCCGGATAGAAATAGTTGGAGCGGATCG
>JAGRLJ010000457.1:0-2298 GCA_020441805.1 Rhizobiaceae bacterium | reverse complement strand
GTCGTGTTGCGGCCGGTATTGCCGCCACCGAGCCAGCCCTTCTCGATCACCGCGACATTGGTTATGCCGTGGTTCCTCGCCAGGTAATAGGCGGTCGCCAGCCCGTGCCCGCCGCCGCCGATGACGATCGCGTCATATTTTGGCTTGGGCTCCGGCGAGCGCCAGGCGGGCTGCCAGCCCTTCTGGTTGGCGAAGCCTTCCTTGATCAGGGAAAAGACGGAGTAGTGGCGGGTCATGGGGACTTTCCGATCGTGTTTTGCGACATCACCCCCGCATCGCCTTGCCCATCGGGTCGTAGGGCGAGTCCTCGATGATGCGGGCGGCGCGCTCGTCGCCGACGATATGCGTCCTGACCTCCGTGCCCGGCACCGCGTGCTCCTTGTCGACCAGCGCCAGCGCGATCGATTTTCCGATCGTGAAGCCATAGCCGCCGGAGGTGACATAGCCGATCATCGCGCCGTCCCGCCAGATCGGTTCGTAACCGGAGGCGTCGGCATCGGTGGCATCGACCTCGATGGTCACCAGCCGGCGTTTGGCCGACTGGGTTTCCTTCTCGGCCACCGCCGCCTGCTTGCCGACGAAATCGGGCTTGGAGAAATCGATGAAGCGGTCGAACAGGGTTTCCTGCGGCGTATAGGCCTGGGTGAATTCGCGGCTCCAGATGCCGTAGCTCTTTTCGAGGCGCATGGAGAGCGAGGCGCCGAAGCCGACATCCTTGAGGCCGATATCCTCGCCCGCCTTGAGCAGCGTTTCGCGCACGGTGCGGTGATAGGCGGCGGGCACGTTGATCTCGAAGCCCATTTCGCCGGTGACCGACATGCGGCCGACCCTGGCTCGGGCGAGGCCGATATCCACCGTCTTGCAGCCGAGGAATTTCAGGCCGTTATTGGAAACATCGTCCTCGGTCGCCCGTTGCAGCACCTCGCGCGACAGCGGCCCGCAGAGCGAGAAGCCGACCCAGTCGTCGGAGAGATCCCGGACGCTGACGCCCGGTTCCGCGAACTGGTCGAACCAGCGCATGTGCCATTCGCGGAGATAGTAGGAGCCCATGATCCAGAAGGTGCCGTCGCCCCAGTTGAAGATCGTGAGGTCGCCCTTGAGCTTGCCGTTGGGCGCGAGCATCGGCGCGAGCACCGAGCGGCCCGGTTTCGGGATCTTGCAGGCGAAGACGCGGTCGAGCCATTTTTCGGCATTCGGACCGCTCACTTCGTAGCGCGAATAGCCCGAAATATCGATGAGGCCGGCTTTTTCGCGGGTATGCAGCACTTCCTTGCCGACGATGTCGAAGGCGGTGGAGCGGCGCAGCGTATGGTTCTCGACATAGTCCTTCGGCGCGAAATAGAGCGGCACTTCAAGGCCCCAGGACACGCCCCAGCGGGCGCCGGCCTCGGTCATCCGGTCGTAGGACGGCGATACCTTGAGCGGCCGGCCGGCGGGAAGCTGCTGGTTCGGATAGGTCATCACGAAACGGCGGGAGTAGAACTGTCCGGTCGTTTCCCTGATATATTGGCGGTTCGAGGCATGCTGGCCGTAGCGGGCGATGTCCATGCCGAAAATATCGTCTTCCGGCTCGCCGAAGATCATCCATTCGGCCAGCGCCTTGCCGACGCCGCCGCCCTGCATGAAGCCGGCCATGACGCCGCAGGCGACCCAGTAATTCTTGACGCCGCGCACCGGGCCGACCAGCGGATTGCCGTCCGGCGTGAAGGTGAAGGCGCCGTTGACCCAGCGCTTGATGCCGGCGCGTTCCAGGATGGGATAGCGCTCGTAGCTGAGCGTGAGCTCGTGCTCGATGCGCTCGGGGTCCTCCTGGATCAGATCGAAGCCGTAATCCCAGGGCGCGCCGTCCATGTTCCAGTGGCGGTGCTCGATCTCGTAGATGCCGAGCAGGATGCCCTTCTGCTCCTGCCGGAGGTAGGAGAAGCCGTCGAGATCGACCATCGTCGGCAGTTCGGGGCCGGCGCGCTCGACGATCTCCGGAATAGCCTCCGTGACGAGATACATGTGCTCCAGCGGCGAGACGGGCAGTTCGAGGCCCGCCATGCGGCCGACCTGCTTCGCCCAGAGGCCGCCGGCATTGATGACATGCTCGGCATTGACCGTGCCCTGCTCGGTGATCACGTCCCAGGAGCCGTCCGGCTTCTGCCTGAGTTCCATGACCCGGTTCTTCTCGACGATCGAGGCGCCGCGCAGACGAGCGGCCTTGGCATAGGCATGAACCACGGCGGAGGGGTCGATATGGCCCTCGCGCTCGGCATACATGCCGCCGATGATGCCGTCCGGCTTGACGAAGGGGAA
>JAGRLJ010000108.1 GCA_020441805.1 Rhizobiaceae bacterium | reverse complement strand
CGGCCACCAGCACGCCGGTCGAGGAGAAAAGCGCGAAGATCCGCGCCGTCGCCGTCAGGCCCCGGATGCGCTCGATGTCGTTGGCGGCCTCGAATTGCGGCAGGAAACGGATCTGGGCGGAATGGAAGCCGAGGCAGGAGAGATTGCCGATCAGGATGACCAGCACCCAGACGAAGACGAATATGCCGTATTCGTGCTGGCCCATCATCCGGGCCATGACGATCTGGGAGACGAAGGCGATGGCGGCGGAGACGACCCGGATCATGAAGGCGATCACGGCATTGCGGCTTGCCCGGCCGTGGCCGTCATCGGAGGTCAGGAGGTCCCAAGCCCTTTCGAGCGGGCCTTTGAGCCCGCCCGAACCGGGATCCGGCAAGTCTTTTCCGGACGCCTGGAGAAGGGCCATTGGACGCAATACTCGATATGTGTGACGCAATACGAACGTCTACGGTTCTCACATATCAAGGTTAAGAAACGGTTGGCCCGGCGTTCGAATCCATGGCCCTATCGAGGAATTTCAATGCTGGTCCTCGGGAAAGACCGGCAGCGGTGCGATCTCTATGCCTTCCTCCGTCAGCGCCCGGGCCTCGTCCGGCGAGGCTTGGCCGATGATGCCGCGTGCTTCCGCCTCGCCATAATGGATCTTGCGGGCCTCTTCGGGAAACCGCTCGCCGACATCGTCGGCATTGGCGCGGATCTCCCTCACGGCTTCCTTGAGCTTGGCGATCATGTCGTGGCGCATCGTGTCCATCGCCACCGCCTGCATGCCCTCCTTGCGGCGGCTCGTGGCGACATTCGGCGCCATCAGCGTCTTCGAGACGGTTTTCGATTCGCAATAGGGGCAGGAGACGAGGCCCGCCGCCGTCTGGCGGCCGAAATCCTCGCTCGAGGCGAACCAGCCCTCGAAGCCGTGTTCCTTTTCGCATTGCAAGGAATAGTGGATCAATGCGTCACGCTACCGCCGACCGAACGGTCACGGGGTCCTTGATATGAAATTCCCGGGCATTCCGGAGATTGGGGATCTTGCGGCGGGCGGCCGCGACCTCTGCCAGGTCGATCTCCGCCGCGATCACCGCCTCGCCGGTGCCGCCGACACGGGCCAGAACCCGGCCCCAGGGATCGACGATCATCGAATGGCCGAAGGTTTCCCGCCCGTCCTCGTGCAGGCCGGCCTGCGCCGCCGCGACGACGAAGGCGCCGTTCTCGATCGCGCGGGCCCTCAGCAGGATCTCCCAATGCGCCTCGCCGGTCTGGCGGGTGAAAGCGGCGGGCGCCGTCAGGACCTGGGCTCCGGCCAGGGCTTCCGCCCGGAAGAGTTGCGGGAAGCGGATGTCGTAGCAGATGGCGAAGCCGATGCGGCCGAAGGGCAGGTCGACGACGCAGGCCTCGTCACCGGGGCGGTAGACCGCGCTTTCGCGCCAGCTCTCGCCATTGTCGAGATCGACGTCGAACATGTGGATCTTGTCGTAGCGCGCCACGAGCGACCCGTTGGGACCGAAGAGCAGGCCGCGATTGGCGACCCCGCCGTCCTCGAGCAGGATGGCGGTGGAGCCGACATGGACATGGATCGCGAGCTCGCCGGCCAGCGCCGACGCGCTTGCGGCGACGAGATCGGTGGCTTCGGGGCGCAGGATCGCGCCCAGGCCCGCCCTGTCGCGCTGAAGCGCGCCGGTCATCTCGGGTGTCTGGACATAGACCGCGCCCGCGGCATGGGCTTCGCGCACCAGCGCCTCCATCCGGGCGACATTCCGTTCCGGATCGGTTCCCGAGCACATCTGGATCGCGGCGACCTTGACCATGGCGTCACGCCGACAAAAGGGGATCGAGCTTGCCGGCGCGGTCGAGCGCACGGATATCGTCGCAGCCGCCGACATGCTGTCCGTTGATGAAGATCTGAGGGAAGGTGGTGCGGCCATTGGCCTTGCCGATCATCTCGGCGCGCAGTTCCGGCCTGCCGGTGGCGTCATGCTCGACATAGTCCACGCCCTTGCCCGCGAGCAGCGCCTTGGCCGCCGAGCAATAGCCGCAGGCCTGTCTGGTATAGATGACGACGGATGCCATGAATATCTCCAAGCCTTCTGGGCCTCGGACTGTCATACAATGCCGGTGTCGTGCCTTGCAATGGCCATCGCGAAGGTCAGGACGTCGACCCGCGCCGCGCCGGCGCGCTTCAGGGCGCGGGTGGCGGCGGAAACCGTCGCCCCCGTCGTATAGACGTCGTCGACCAGCAGCAGGTTCCGGCCGAAGATCTCGGCCTTGCCCCCGGAGGTCACCTCGAAGGCGCCTTTCATGTTGGCCTCGCGCGCCGCGCGGTCGAGGCAGACCTGCTGGACGGTGCGTCGCCGTCGCCGCAGCGCATTGGCCAGCATCGGCTTGCCTGTCTCGTCTTCCAGCGCGCGGGCGAGGTCGCCCGCCTGGTTGAAGCGGCGGGAAAAGAGCCGCCATCGGTGAAGCGGGACCGGCACGAGCATGTCGCATTCCTCGACGACCTCCCAGCCGGCACGGGCCATCCAGCCGGCCATCATCGGCGCGAGCTCCGTCCGGTCCCGGTATTTGAGATCGTGGACCAGCCGGCGCGCCGCGCCTTCGAACAGGCAGGCGGAACGCAGCCGGCCGAAGACCGGCGGATCGGCGATCGCCTGGGCCGACAGGAAGCCAGGTCCCGGATCATGCGTGAAGGGCACGCCCAGCACTTCGCAATAGGGCCGCTCTATGAAGACGAGCGCCGTCCAGCAGGACGGGCAGAGTGCGCCATGCATCGCCATCCGGCGGCCGCAACCGGGACAGCCCGGCGGAAAGAGAAAATCCGTCGCGCGGCGAAAGCCGCCCCGGGCCCGCTCGATCAGCATCGGGATAAAAACGCGGCTCTGCGGTTCGGGCCTGACATTCTCCATTCCTTGACAATATACCCTGCTTGGTGACTTTGCGAGCAAACCGGAACCGAGAATCATGGACCTTCTGTTCGATCCCTCCCTTGCCGCCGCCCGCAGGCGCCGCGCCGCCCGCGATTTCGACCCCAGGGCGGGCTTTCTTCTCGATATCGCCGCCGAGGAACTGGCTTTCCGGCTGATGGCGGTCGAGCGCCGTTTCGACGATGCGGTGGAACTGTTCGGCGGCACGGGAGCGGCGGCGCGGGCGGCTATCGCGACGGGAAAGATCGGCGCGATGCGGCGCGCGGACGTTGCCGGGGATGCGGATATCGCCGCCGCCGATTTCGAGGACGTGCCGCTTGCGCCGGAAAGCCTGAACCTCGTGCTCGCGCCGCTCGGGCTGCATCTCGTCAACGACCTGCCGGGCAGCCTGCTGCGCATTCGCAGGGCGCTGAAACCCGACGGCCTCTTCCTCGCGGCCATCCCGGCGGCCGGCACGCTCGCCGAACTCAACGACGTTCTTCTGGAAACCGAGACGCGGCTTCATGGCGGCGCCAGCCCGCGCGTCGCGCCCTTCGGCGATGTGCGTTCCATCGGCGCGCTGCTCCAGCGCGCCGGTTTCGCGCTTCCGGTGGCCGATGTCGAGACCTATACCGTTCGCTACGAGTCGCTCTTCGGCCTGATGAAGGACCTTCGTGCCTTCGGAATGACCAATCCGCTGGCCGGCCGGTCGCGCCGACCGGTGTCGCGTGGCTTCTTCCTGGAGGCCGCGCGGCTCTATGCGGAGCGTCATGCCGATCCGGACGGCCGCGTCCGCGCGACCTTTTCCGTGGTCTACCTGTCGGGCTGGGCGCCGCATGACAGCCAGCCCAGGCCGCTGAAGCCGGGTTCCGCCACCGTTCGCCTCGCCGATGCGCTCAAGGGTTCCAGGACGTGAACGACGGCCGGCGTTGCGTGATACGGGTCATGCCTGCGACAGAAGGATGACGCCCGCGATCAGCACGCCGCAGCCGGCGAGCCGCCACGGGCCAACCTCTTCCCGAAGAACCAGCATGCCCATGAGGGCGCCGATCATCATCGACATTTCACGGATTGGCGCGACCAGGCTGAGCGGCGCGCCGGATGTCAGCGCCGCCAATACGAGGATGTAGGACAGCGGCGAGAGCAGTCCGACGCCGATCGCGATCCGCCAATAGCCGCGCATGGCGGCGGCGGCGCGACGTGGACTGGCGATGACGAACGGAGCCAGGAAAAAGAAGCGCATGAGGTTCGAGAACCAATCGAGCACCACGGGCGCGATGCCGAGCGCCTTCACGGCATAGGCATCGACCACCGTATAGGTCGCGATGAGGCCGCCCGTCGCCGCGCCCCAGCGGATACCCGGCTGCCCGCCCGGTTGCCGAAAAGCGGAAAGGCGGCACTTTGTCGCGATGAGGCCTATGCCCGCGACGACGAGAAGCAGGCCAAGCAGGCCTTGTGCGGACGGCGTTTCGCCAAGAAGGAGAAATGCACCCAACGCCGACAGGACCGGCCCGCTTCCCCGAGCCACGGGATAGACCACGGAAAGGTCGGCGACCTGATATCCGCGTTGCAGGCAGAGGCTGTAGGCCAGATGAACCGTGCCGCTGAGCAGAACGAAGCCGGCGCTGGACCAGGACCAGACGATGCCCTCGCCATGCGCCAGCAGGTAGAACACCCATGGCGCATAGGCCAGGCAGGCGATCAGGTTATAGGCGAAGACGAAGACGGGGCCGACCGGGGCTGCCCGCTTCGCCAGGAGATTCCAGCCGGCATGGATGACAGACGCGAGAATAACGAGCAGCAGCGAGGCAAACGCCATCGAGACCTCCTGACGCGCCCATCGGCGCTGGTTGATCTCGACGTCTCCGCCTCTGGGATTTTGCCCCTCGGGTGCAGCCGTGGAATACCCACGGTTTCCGCAACGCTCGGTCCAGCGACGGCATACCGTCCGGAACCCTAGTTGCCACTCGGTCGATATGGATATGCTACTCCGCCCCGGCCGCCATGATCAAGCGCCGATATGGCGATTGCCGCCGGCCGCGCGGGATCAGCAGCCGGTCTTCGTGCCGTCGGAGCCGATGATGCAGACATCGCCCGGATGTTCGGAAAGGATGCTGCGGCGGATCGTGTAGCGCTTGGTCCTGCCGTCGCTGGTGGGCACGGATCCGGTGGTGATGTTGTCGTAATCCATGGTGCTTGCCTGCATCCGTCCCGCGGACCTGTCGGGAGCCAGCATCGGCGTCACGATCAGCGAAAGCGCGATCGCGGCGGTTCCGAAAAGGAGTGCCATGTTGAGCGTGCCCATCCGATTCGATCGGGTCGCAACAAATTCACGCTCCGGCGTGTCATGCCAGTGCTCTTCGCTCATTTGATCGGTCCTGCAGAGAAATCAACTTCCTAACTGAAGCGGATTCTTGCCATACGGACCTAAACAGATCCTTAACGGAAACCTATTCTTAACCGTATATGCCGCCCCGACATGTGGCGCGGGGCGCGGAGTTCTCCCTCAGCCGAGCAGGTCGACCAGGAATGGCACAAGCGGCTCGTCGGCCGGCGGCATCGGATAGTCGCGCAGGTCGCGCGGCCGGACCCATTTGACGACCTGGCCCTCGAGGCCGCGCGCGATGCCCTCGTAGCGGCGGCAGATATAGAGCGGCATCAGCAGGTGGAAATCGTCGTAGGAATGCGAGGCGAAGGTCAGCGGCGCGAGGCAGGGCGTCTGGGTGACCACGCCGAGTTCTTCCTCGAGTTCGCGCACCAGCGTTTCCTCGGGCGTCTCGCCCTGCTCGACCTTGCCGCCGGGAAATTCCCACAGGCCCGCCAGCGTCTTGCCTTCCGGACGTTGGGCGATCAGCACGCGGCGGTCGGCATCCACGAGCGCGCAGGCGGCGACGAGGAGGAGCTTTCGGCTCATGTCCATGCTTCCTTCTGCCAATAGGCATAGCTGTAGGCGGTGGTGAAGCCCATGGCGCCGTAGAGCCTACGGGCGCCGGCATTGTCGGCGAGAACCTGGAGCCAGCCAAGTTGCGCGCCGCGCAGCCGCGCCCAGCGCAGCGCGGACGCGACGAGTTCCCGGCCGATGCCCTGCCGCCGCGCGGACCGTTCGACCGCCACCTGCTGAATGCCGGCGAGGTCGAAATCCTGGATGCAGATACCGACGGCGGTCGGCCCGTCCCCGCCTTCCATGAGGAAAAGCCCGGCCGCGGGCTCGATCCTCGCAATGATCGAGGCGACGGTGGCGGGTGTCGTGTCGCGCGCCCGGTCGATCCGCACGCAGGCTTCCGAGAAACGCTGGATATCGTGCGTGGGCAGATGGTCCATCCCGCCGGCGAGATCGAGCGTGTCGAGAGCGGCCGTCATGACGAGCGTCTCATGGCCCCGGTGCCAGCCGAGCCCTTCGAGAACCGCCGGCAGGCCGGCGGGGCAAAGCGGCGACTGGCGCAGCGCGACCCGCAGGCCGTGCGCCGCGAAAGCCCGTTCGGCCGACCGCACCCGCATTTCCATGTCGCGCTCGTCGAAAGGGTCGAGCGGGACGAGGCAGTTGAGGCGTTTGGAGGGATGTCCGGGCGTCATCCGGAGCTGCCAGCTTCCGTCGAAGCTCACGCGGGCTGCGGGCCATGCCCGGAAGCCCGCGGCCTCGAGCCGGCGCACGAGCGGCAGATCGGGCCGCTCAGCTTCTGTAGTCGCCATTGATTTCGACATATTCCTTGGTCAGGTCGCAGGTCCAGACGGTGGCGGCGCCCTGGCCGAGCCCGAGATCGACGCGGACCGGAATATCCTGTTGCTTCATCACGTTCGACGTCGCATCCTCCGAATAGGAGGGGTCGCGCTCGCCGTCGACGGCGACGCGGACATCGCCGAACCAGATCTTCAGCCGGTCGCGGTCGGCGGGCTCGCCGGCCTTGCCGACGGCCATCACCACGCGGCCCCAATTGGCGTCCTCGCCGGCCACCGCCGTCTTGACCAGCGGCGAATTGGCGATGGAAAGCGCGATCCGCTTGGCGCTGGCATCGCTCTCGGCGCCGGTGACGGTGACCGCGATCATCTTGCGTGCGCCTTCCCCGTCGCGCACGACCTGGAGCGCGAGGTCGCGGAGCAGGTCATTCAGCGCCGTGGCGAAGGCCTCGGCATCCGCGGTGCTGGCGACGGAGGCCTGGCCCCGGCGCCGGGCGGCGCCGGTCGCGAAGAGAAGCAGCGTGTCGGAGGTCGAGGTATCGCTGTCCACGGTCACCGCGTTGAAGCTCGGCCCGACGCCGCGCGCGAGCAGGTCCTGTAGCACGGGCGCCGGAATATCGGCATCGGTGACGACGAAGGAGAGCATGGTGGCCATGTCGGGGGCGATCATGCCGGCGCCCTTGGCGATGCCGTTGATGGCGACGGTCACGCCGCCGATCTCGGCGGTTCGGGTCGCGACCTTGGGATAGGTGTCGGTGGTCATGATGGCGCGGGCGGCGTCCAGCCAGAAATCGCCTGCGGCGCGGCCATTCATGTCGCCCAGCACGCCGGCGAATTTCGTGGCGTCGAGCGGTTCGCCGATGACGCCGGTCGAGGCGAGGAAGACCTCCGAGGTCGCGCAGCCCACGGCGGCGGCGGCGGATTGCGCGGTCAGCGCGGTCGCCTCGCGGCCTTTCCTGCCGGTAAAGGCATTGGCGTTGCCCGAATTGACGACCACGGCGCGCGCCGTCCCGGCGGCGAGGTTGGCGCGGCAGAAATCGACCGGCGCCGACGGGCATCTGGAGCGGGTGAAGACGCCCGCGACCGAGGCCGGTTCGTCGAACACCATCAGCAGGACGTCGGTACGGTTCCTGTATTTGATGCCCGCCTCGGCGGTCGCCATCCGGACCCCGTCGATGGCGGGCATGTCGGGATAGGATTTCGGGGCGAGCGGCGAGACGGCGTGCGACATGGGCCTTGTCCGGTCAGGGTCGGCGATGATGGCGGGCGGCGCGGCGGCCATGCGACCGGATGCCGCGCCGGCAACCTTACTTGGCAGGCTGCTTGTTGGCCTCGTCATAGAGCTTCTTGAGCGCCGGATCGTCGATCTCGATCTTCGCCCCGGCCTTGGTCGCCTTCAGCAGTTCCATATATTTGTCGCGCATGACGATCTGCTTGACCTGGTCCTTGACCTGGTCGAATTCCGGCGGCGGCGCGTTGCGCTTGTCCTCGACCTTGATGACGTGGAAGCCGAACTGGGTCTTGACCGGCTCCTTGGAGACGTCGCCCTTGTTCATGGCGAAGGCGGCCTGCTCGAATTCCGGCACCATCATGCCCTTCTTGAAATAGCCGAGGTCGCCGCCGTCCGACTTGTTCGGATCGGTCGACTTGGCCTTGGCCAGTTCCGCGAAATCCTTGCCTTCGGACAGTTCCTTGATGACGGTCTTGGCCTCGTCCTCGGTCTTGACCAGGATGTGGCGGGCGCGGACTTCCTCGACCGGCGGCAGCTTGGCGACCTCAGCGTCGTAACGCGCCTTCACCTCGTCATCGGTGATCGCGTCGACCACGTGTTTCTTGAAATAGGCGTTGTGCAGCTCGCGATCGAGGATGAATTCCAGACGGGTCTTGAAATCGGGGGTCTCGTCGATTTTCTCGTCGCGCGCCTTGCCGGCGATCACCTTGGCGTCGATCACGGTCGAGAGGGCGGCGAGCTTCTTTTGCTCGTCCGGCAGCCGGGCAAGCTGCGGGTCGAGATTGTCGAGGGCGAGGCTGAGATCGGACTGGGTCACCTCGACGCCGTTGATCTTGGCGATGACCGGATCCTTGGCGTCGTCCGCCAGCGCGGGAAGGGTCATTCCCGTAAGCGCGACGAACGCGGCGGCGGCAATCAGCTTGGTGCGGGACATGGGTCGGACCACTTTCCTGTTGTTGGTTTCGGGTCCGGGATTTGCATTTTTCAGGTCAAAAGGCAATCGGAAAAGCGAGACTTCGACCCGGTCCCGTTGACATGGCAAAGCCCCCCTCTTATCTGTCTCGCAACCTAGGCGGCGCGAATAGAGGCGCGGTTCGATACGTCTTTTGTCGGGTTGTACCGGCCCGGTGGCCGCGCCCGAACCGAAATCTTGGAAAGGACCATAAAGATGGTCAGTCTCGGCGGCCTTGCCCGCAAACTGTTCGGCTCCTCCAACGACCGCCGCGTGAAGTCCTATCGGCCGCGCGTCGCGCAGATCGGCGCGCTGGAGGCGGAGATGAAGGGGCTGTCCGACGCGGCGCTCCGGGCGAAGACCGACGAGTTCAAGGCGGCGATCGCCGCCGGAAAGTCGGTCGACGACATCCTGATCCCGGCCTTCGCCGTCGCGCGCGAGGCCGCGCGCCGGGTGCTCGGCATGCGGCCCTTCGACGTCCAGCTCATCGGCGGCATGATCCTCAACGACAATTCGATCGCCGAGATGAAAACCGGCGAGGGCAAGACGCTGGTCGCGACGCTCCCGGTCTATCTCAACGCGCTCACCGGCAAGGGCGTGCATGTCGTCACCGTCAACGATTA
>JAGRLJ010000107.1:6207-10437 GCA_020441805.1 Rhizobiaceae bacterium | reverse complement strand
GTCAGCGAGAAGGTGAAGATCGATCCGGCGATGATGCCCGGCAGGGCCAGCGGGAAAATCACGTGCCGGAAGGTCTGGCGCGGCGATCCGCCGAGATCGTAGCTCGCCTCGATCAGGTTGCCCGGCACCCGTTCGAGCGCGGCCTGGACCGGCAGGATCATATAGGGAAGCCAGACATAGACGAAGACGAGGAAGGTTCCCGTGTAGCTGATCGACAGCGAGGTGCCGCCGACCACCGGAAGCGCGAGATAACCCTCCAGCACCCAGAGAAGCCCGATCTTGTCGAGAAGCCAGGAGACGATGCCTTCCTTGGCGAGGATCATCTTCCAGGCGTAGATCTTGACGAGATAGCTCGACCAGAGCGGCAGCATCGCGCCGAGATAGAAAAGCGCCTTCCACCGCCCTCTGGCATAGCGCGCCGCATAATAGGCGATCGGGAAGGCGATGGCCGCCGAGGCGATCGTCACCAGTGCCGCCATCACCACCGTTCGGATGATGATGTCGAGATTGGAGGCGCGAAACAGCTCCTTGTAGGTCGAGAGCGTCAGCTCGTATCGGACCTGGCCGGTGAAATCGTCGAGCGAGAAGAAACTCTGCGCGAGCAGCGCGAAGAGCGAGCCGATATAGATGACGCCGAGCCAGAGCAGCGGCGGCGTCAGCATCAGGATGAGCAGCAGTTTCGGCCGCCGCCAGAGCACCGCCGACAGACGGTCGAGCGGGCCGCCGCCGCGTTCGACCGGGGAGGGGGAGGGAACGGCGGTCATGCGGCGTCGTCCAGCTTGGTGAGCGCCGTGCGGGGGAAGTGAAGCGAGATCGCTTCGCCGTCGGGCGGCAGCGCGCTGGCCGCGGGCAGGTTGGCATGAAGCCGCTCACCGTCGGCATCGACCCCGATGCGCATTACCGAGCCGAGGAAGCTCCGCGTGGCAAGCGTGCCGGAAAAGCCGATCGCATCCTCGCCGGGACTGCCGAGCGCGATCAGTTCCGGCCTGACGCTCGACCAGGCGCGCTCGCCCGTCAGCCGCGCGGTGAGGTCCGGCGACAGGACGTTCGACGAGCCGACGAAATCGGCGACGAATTTCGAGGCCGGCCGCTGGTAGATATCCTCCGGCGCGCCGGCCTGGACGATGCCGCCATTGTTGAAGACGGCGACCCGGTCGGCCATGGACAGTGCCTCGCCCTGGTCGTGGGTGACGAAGACGAAAGTGATGCCGAGCGCCCTTTGCAGGCTCTTCAGTTCCTCCTGCATCTGCTCGCGCAGCTTGAGGTCGAGCGCGCCGAGCGGCTCGTCGAGCAGCAGCACCCTGGGCTTGTTGACCAGCGCGCGCGCCAGCGCCACGCGCTGCCGCTGGCCGCCTGACAGCTGGCCGGCCTTGCGGGCGCCGTAGCCGGGAAGCGCCACCATGGCGAGCGCCTCCTCTGCCGCCTTCAGCCGTCCGGCCCTGTCCACACCCTTGACCATGAGGCCATAGGCGACATTGTCGAGAATACTCATATGCGGAAAGAGCGCATAGTCCTGGAAGACCGTGTTGACATTGCGCTTCCAGGGCGGAACGCCGTTGGCATTCTCGCCGAAGATCGCGATCTCGCCGCCCGTCGGCTGTTCGAAACCGGCGATCAGCCGAAGGCAGGTTGTCTTGCCGGAGCCGGACGGACCGAGCATGGCGAAGAACTCGCCCTCGGCGATCTCCAGATTGACCTGGTCGACGGCCTTGACCTGACCGAAATGCCGTGACACGGCGCGAAAGGTGACTGCCGGGGTCATGTGGATCGGATCTCCGTGGATTTGATTTGTTCGCGGGCGGACTATGTCCCATCGGGTTTATCCCGCCAATCGGCCTTGCCGCCCGGGGATGAACGATCCTCTCCCATTCGGGGGAGCGGCAAGTCGCGGCCTTCGTCGCCTCACGTCGAGACGATGATCGGGGCACCCGGCCTCTCTCTTGGTGGGAGAGGATGCGAAGGCCGGGCGAACGATGGCGAACCGCTGGCCGGAAGTCGGTGAGGGGTGAAAGCCGCCCTCACCGGGCTCGCGTCTATTGTCCGCCCATCACGGCGATATAGTCGCTGGTCCAGCGGTTGTAGGGCACGCATTCGCCCTGGCTGCACTTGGCGACCGGCGTCTTCCAGAAGCTGATCTTGTCGAAATTCTCGAAGCCGTTATGCGCGCAGCCCTCGTCGGTCAGGAGCGCATTGCCCTTGCAGGCGGCCGGAACGGCGGGAACCGAGCCGAACCAGGCCGCGAGGTCGCCTTGGACCTTGGGCGAGAGCGAATGCTCCATCCACATATAGGCGCAGTTCGGATGCTTGGCGTCGGCGTGCAGCATGGTCGTATCGGCCCAGCCCGTGGCGCCCTCGACCGGGAACACGGACTTCACGGGCTGTTTGTCGGCCTCGAGCAGGTTCACCTGGAACGGCCACGAACCGGAGGCGACGACGCCCTCGTTCTTGAAGTCGTCGATCTGCACGGTGGCGTCGTGCCAGTAGCGGCCGATCAGCGAACGCTGGCCCTTGAGAAGCTCGAGGACGGCGGCATATTGCTCCTCGTTCAGCTCGTAGGGGTCCTGGATGCCGAGTTCCGGCTGCTTGTGCTTGAGGTAGAGCGCGCCGTCGGCGATATAGATCGGGCCGTCGAAGGCCTGAACGCGGCCCTTGTTCGACTTGCCGTCCGGCAGCGTCATTTCCTCGAAGACGACATTCCAGCTTGTCGGCGGCTGATCGCCGAACACCTTGCTGTTATACATCAGGACATTCGGCCCCCACTGGTAGGGCGTGCCGTAATGCACGCCGTCCACGGTGTGCCAGGCCGCGTCCTTGAGGCGGTCGTCCACCGTCGCCCAGCTCTTGATCAGATCGACATTGACCGGCTGGACCTTGCCGCCGGCGATAAGGCGCAGCGAGGCGTCGCCCGAGGCGGTGACGAGGTCGAAGCCACCCTGGTTCATCAGCGTGACCATCTCGTCGGATGTCGCGGCGGTCTTCACCGAGACCTTGCAGCCCGTCGCTTTCTCGAAGTCGGTGACCCAGTCGTAATTCTTGTCCGTCTCACCGCGCTCGATATAGCCGGCCCAGGCGACGATCGAAACCTCGCCTTCACCCGGCCCGATCTCCTTGAGCATTTCGGCGGCGACGGCATGGGCGGAAAAGCTCGAGGCGATGGCGAGGGCAGTCGTGGCTTTCAGAAAAGTCTTCATACCGGTCTCCCTTTTGATGTCGTTCCCACACCGGCCATCAAGCCAAAGTTTCGCCGCTTTCGCAAATTCATTGTTCAGAAATATGATTTCGGATTTTCCGATATCGACTAGCGATCCCGGACCGCGCGGGCGGTTTCCGCCACCCGCAGGAACTCCTTGGCGGAGGCCGGGAGGCTCGATCCGCGCCGCCAGACCAGTCCGACCTGCACGACGGGCAGGGCGCCCGAAACGTCGCGGCTTTCGATGCGGTCGCCTTCCAGAGACCATGGCCGATAGACGAGATCGGGCAGCAGCGCGATGCCGGCGCCGGTCGCCACAAGGCTGCGCACCGCCTCGACCGAGCGCGTGCGGAAGGCGACATGCGGCTTGGCGCCGAGCGCGGTCAGCAGCTTGCCGGTATTTTCCTCGATCTCGTCCACCGTCAGCATGATCAGCGGCTCCTGGGCGATGTCGCGGACCGAGATGATGTCCGCGCCGCCGAGCTTGTGGCCCAGCGGCAGCCAGAGGCGATAGGGCGAGGTTTCGATGATCTCGGCCTGCAACGCCATCCGGTCGCGCAGGTTGGAGATGGTCATCACCGCGATATCGAGCTCGCCGCCGATCAGGAGATGTTCGAGATAGCTGCCATTGTCCTCGATCGCCGACACGTCGACGCCGGGATAGGCGCGGCGGTATCGCCGCAGCAGGTCGGACAGGACATAGCCCGCGACCAGCGAGGTGACGCCGAGATTGAGCGAACCCCTGGTCTCCTCCTTCTTGTCGGAGAAGGCCCGGCGGGCATCGGAGACCTGCGTCAGGATATTGGTGGCGTGCCGCAGGAACTGGTGTCCGTCATGGGTTATGGTCAGGCCGCGCGAATGGCGCTCGAAAAGTATCACCCCGAGATCGCTTTCCAGTTCCTTGACCGCCTCCGTCACCGAGGATTGCGAGATCGACAAGGCCTGCGCCGCGCCGCTCACCGTTCCCTGCTCGGCGACGGCGATGAAATATTGAAGCTGGCGAAGCGTGAAGGCCATGACGGTGTGATGGCACGGCGGGG
>JAGRLJ010000107.1:383-6120 GCA_020441805.1 Rhizobiaceae bacterium | reverse complement strand
AAGCTGTCTTGGATAGTCTCTCCCGAGTGTCAGCCCGGCGGCCCTCAAGACGTGTTCCGGCGCCTCGAACGGCCTGTGTACGAACGTGTCGGGCAGGTCCCGCAATTCCGGACACCAGCGCTTCACGTAGCGACCTTGCGGATCGAATTTCTCGCCCTGCAAAACCGGATTGAAGATGCGGAAGAACGGGGCGGCATCCGCGCCGCAGCCCGCCACCCACTGCCAGTTGAAAGCATTGCTGGCCATGTCGGCATCGAGCAATGTATCCCGGAACCAGCCTTCGCCCCTGCGCCAGTCGATCAGCAGGTCCTTGATCAGGAAGGACGCGGCGACCATGCGGACCCGGTTGTGCATCGCGCCTGTGGCCCAGAGTTCGCGCATGCCGGCATCGACAAGGGGATAGCCGGTCAGCCCCCGCGTCCAGGCATCGAAACCGTCATCGTCATTGCGCCAGGGAAAGTCGTCGAAGCGCCGGTCGAGATTGATGCTGCCGAGCCCGGGATTGTGGAAAAACGTGTGCCAGGCGAAATCGCGCCAGACGATTTCCATCCTGTACCGTCTGGAATCGTCGGCATCGATGCAGTCGGGAGATGATTCGACCATGCGCCAGATCGCATGCGGCGAGATTTCTCCAAAGGCCAGATGAGGGGAGAGACGGGACGTGTGAGTGTCGGCCGGACGGTCGCGACACTGGCCATAGCGGTCGAGGCGCTCTCTGACGAAGTTGTCCAGCAATGCCCGGGCGCCCGCCTCGCCGGGATGCCAGAGCGTTTTGAAGCGGGTCGCCCAGTCGGGCTTTGTGGGCCGAAGCTTCCATGAATCGATGTCCTCGCCCTGGAGGTCGAATTCGCCCGGGGGAATGTGCCGGGGTGCGGGGATCTCCTCCGGCGGATGGTATGCCGTGTCGAAAGCTTTCCAGAAGGGGGTATAGACTGAAAAATGCCGACCTTGCCGGGTTTTGAGCACGGTTGGGTCGTGCAGCAGGAAGCCCGGCGAACTCTCCGTCACCACATGGCGCGCCTTGAGTAGCGCCTTGATCTCCGAATCGGTGTTCCGGCCCGGGCCGTCATAGCGCCGGTTCCAGAAGACGGCGTCGGCGCCGGTCCTGTCGACAAGCCATTCGATGAGGTGCCTTGGATCGCCCGTCGCGGTAACGAGCTGGTTCCCCCGTGCCCGCAGCGTCGCGTCGAGTGCCGCGAGCGAATGGTGCAGCCACCAGGCCTGCGCCGCTCCGTTGGCGCCGGCGAAGGCGTCGTCGCGCTCCCTTATATACAGGCAGATCACCGGCCCGCCGCGCCGGAGCGCCTTGTGGAGGGCAAGGTTGTCTGCAAGTCGGAGGTCGCGGCGGAACCAGACGATGGATGTGGGCATGGAAGATTACAGCATTTCGGTTGGGTGCGATGATCTCTGCCGTGATGGCCGACACGAAGGGCCACCCCCTCCAAGGGGGCAAATGACAATTTCCACAGTCCGGGTGACGATCCGTCCGCTTTTCCCACATTTCTGTAAAAAAATCGCTTGGCAAATCGGAAAAGCATTTGTATTAGGCCACCCAACGCTGCGGCAACGCGGCATTCCCTGGTAGCTCAGCGGTAGAGCATTCGACTGTTAATCGACAGGTCGCCGGTTCGAATCCGGCCCGGGGAGCCAGTTTAGAGGATCTTCGATCCGAACCTATCACACCTCCGGACGCGGCGACGCGCTGGAGGTGTTTGTTTTTGCCGGCCCGGCAGGCGGTCTTCCGGTCTTTTTGGAAAGTTTCCAAATCCGCTTGCGCAGCTTTCGCCTTCCTGTTAGAAGCCCGCCCATTCCGCAAGGGCGGTGTCGCAACCGCCCGCCAGCGAACGGATATTTAAGCTTTCGGGCTTATTCGTTCGCACCGGTGAGGCCTCGTGGCGGAGTGGTTACGCAGAGGACTGCAAATCCTTGCATCCCGGTTCGATTCCGGGCGAGGCCTCCATTTCCCGGTATGCTTTTTCATCGATGCGCGTCCACGATTGCCGGTCGACCGCGTTTTGCCGCTTGAAAGCGGCCCGTGGCCCGATTAAGAGCGGATGAAACACCCGTTTGGAACAGGCATGGGGATATCGACGATGGATTACGCCGCGCTGCGCATGAAGATGGTGGACGGCCAGATACGCACGACCGACGTGACGTCGCATCCGGTGCTGAATGCGTTCCTGTCGGTCGCGCGCGAAAATTTCGTGCCCGACAATCGCAAGGCCGTCGCCTATATCGACAATGACGTCGAGATCGCTCCCGGGCGCTATCTGATGGCGCCGTCGCCGCTCGCCAAGATGTTGCAACTCGCCGAGATCCGTCCGACCGACCATGTGCTCGATCTCGGCGCGGGCACCGGCTGCACATCCGCGCTGCTGTCGCATCTGGCCGCTTCCGTGGTGGCGCTCGAAAGCGATCCGGCGCTGGCCGAAACGGCGAAGGCCAATCTCGCGGCGGCCGGCGCGACCAACGTCACCGTCGCGAAAGGCGATCTCGCCGCGGGCTGGCCCGCCGGCGCGCCCTATGACCTGATCGTCCTCGGCGGCGCGGTCGAGGCGATTCCCGACGCGCTCTTTGCCCAGCTCAAGGAAGGTGGCCGGCTCGTCGCCGTTGTCGGCCGGGGCCTGTCGTCGGGCGCCCGGATCTATGTCCGGGAGGGGCGCACGCAGTCCGAGCGCTTTGCCTTCAATGCCTCGCTGCGCCTGCTTCCGGGCTTCGAGAAGATGCCGGAGTTCCAGTTCTAGAGCCTGTCCGGATGGCGCCGTGGGCGCGGATCGGTGCGCGCGGGTCAAATGTTGCCCAACCGCAACGAGGTTCCGCATTCCTGGGACGGATAGCCATTGGCGATTGCCGTCGAGGGTCGCCGCGTTCATAGTCTGGAAAAATCGATCAGCCCGGATCTGCGCCTCGGCGTGCATCCGGAGCTTTTGCTTGAAGACGGGCACAAGTCCGCGCAAGGCGCAATGGACGCCGAGAGTAGGGTATGCGTGTGTTCAAACTCAAAATGGCAATGCTGGCGGTTGTCCTCCTGCCGGTTCTGGCGCCCATGCCGGCCGTGGCGGACACCATCTTCGACGCCATGGCGAAAGCCTATGAGAACAATCCCGATCTCAATGCTGCCCGCGCGGGCTTGCGCGCAACTGACGAAGGCGTGACGATCGCCAAGGCCGGATGGCGGCCGCAGGTCAATGCCTTCGCCCAGCGCACGACGACTTGGTACGATAATAAAGGCGCTTTCTCAGGCACGCAGACGATTGACAACCCCAATGGCATTGATCGTATGTCCACGATCAGTCATCAGCGCGGCCTGACAATCACGCAGCAGATCTTCGACGGTTTCCAGACGCTCAACAATGTCCGCGCCGCCGAGGCGACTGTCTTCTCGGAACGCGCCTCCGTCCGCGCCAAGGAAATCCAGATCCTGCTCTCGGCCGTCGAGGCCTATTCGAACATCGCGCGCGACCAGCAGATCCTCGCCTATCGCCGGCAGAATGTCGCCTTCCAGAAGGAACAGATCAGGGCCGCGAAGGAGCGGCTCGCTGTCGGCGAAGGCACCCGCACCGATGTCAGCCTCGCCGAGGCCGAGCTTGCGCGCGCGCTGGCGCTGGTCGCCTCGGCCGATTCGCAGTTGAAGCAGAGCCAGGCGGTCTATGTGCAGATCGTCGGCGACCCTCCCAAGGGCGTCAAGCAGGCGAGGCCTGTCAGCAAGAGCCTGCCGAAGACGATCGACAATGCCGTCGCCACCGGCTGGCGCGAACATCCGCGCGTTCTCGCCACGATGCATGCCGTCGACGCGGCCGGTTTCGAGGTCAAGTCCGCCGAGGGCGCCATGCTGCCGGGCGTCGTCGTCCAGGGCCAGATCCAGAGCACGGAAGGCACCCAGGGGTTGAGCTCTCTTTCGAACTATAACTCCCAGTCGATCACCGCCCGGCTCAACGTGCCGATCTATCAGGGCGGCGCGGAATATGGCCAGATCCGCCAGGCCAAGGAACGGCTCGGCCAGCAGCGCATCCTTCTCGACAGCGTCCGGCTCGATGTGCAGCAGACCGTCGTCACCGCCATGGCGCAATATGAGGCGGCGCTGGCGGCGACCAAGGCCGGCGCGCTCCAGGTCAAGGCCTCGAACGACGCGCTCGCCAGCATCACCGAGGAACGCCGGTTCGGTCAGGCGACGACGCTCGAAGTCCTCCAGGTCCAGTCCAACGTGCTCAACGCGAGGGAAAACCTTGCCGTGGCACAGCGCGACGCGGTCGTGTCGAGCTTCGCCATTCTCGCCTCGATCGGCCGGCTGACCGTGGCGACCCAGGACCTCAAGGTCGCCGAATACCGGCCGGAGGTCCATTACGAGAAGGTCAAGGACGCCTGGCTCGGGCTCCGGACGGTCGATGGCCGCTGACCGGGGATTCATCTTGCCGACAAAACTGTGCATCATCGTCGGAAATTGATTCGCGGCGGTTCTTTCCGTGGGTTCGATGACGTAAGTTGCCGCCGATGCCCTCAGCGCGGCATCCGGATTTGAAATGCGGCAAGGCGGGGAAGACGATGGCTCAGCCCAATGTAGTGCGTGAACCTTCCATGGACGAAATCCTGGCGTCGATTCGCCGGATCATCGAGAGCAACGATCCCGTGCCGCCGGGCGCCGTGACAGCGATGCCGGAGCCGGAAGGCTTTTCCGGAAGTGCCGCGAACGACGACATGGAAGACGTGCCGCTGACCATCGACGAGGTTTTCGCCCCGCGCCCCGAGGCGGTCCGCCCGCCGATGCACGAGGATTTCGCGCCCGAGCCGGAAAGGGCGTCCGTCGAGGACGCGCCGCCGCACGAGGCGGCGCCCGCGCCGCAGAAATCCCTGTCGCTTGCCGATGTCGCCGCGCGGGTCCGCGCCGCCTCCGAGCGCAATCCGGGCCTGCGCGAACTGGCGCCGAGGCCGGCCGTCGAAACCGCCGCGGCCCCGTCGGCGGAAAGCCCCTTGCTCACCAGCCGCATGGCCGCGGCCGGCGGCGCGCAGGCCGCGGCACGGGTCTCGACCGAATGGGACGGCCAGCCGCCGCGTATCGAGGCGCAGGCGTCCGTGAGCGAGGATGCGCAATCCGTGCAGCCGGAGCCGGCCGCGGCCGAGGAGCCCGTCCCGGCTTCGTCGCTGATTTCCGTCGATGCCGGCCAGCAGGTGGCGCGCTCCTTCCAGGATCTCGCGGTGGCGATCGACCAGGCCGAGCGCCGCTCCTATGACGAGATCGCCGCAGAACTCCTCCGGCCGATGTTGCAGGAATGGCTGGACGAAAACCTGCCAACGCTCGTCGAGCGCCTCGTCCGCGAGGAGATCGAACGCGTGGCGCGCGGCAACCGGCGCTGACCGGCGGCATCCCCCGACCTTCCGCCATCGATATCCGGTCTTGCGCTTCCCGGGCGCGGGCCGCGTGCGGCTTTTTCGTCTTGCCATTGACTTCCGCGAGCGCAAGCGATTACGGAAGGCTCGCGAATTTGAACCGACGGACCCGCCACGATGCTTGAAAAAACCTATGATTCCGCCTCCATCGAACCGCGCATCGCGAAAAAGTGGGAAGAGGCGGATGCATTTGCGGCCGGCGCCAATGCCAGGCCGGGCGCCGAGACCTTCTGCATCGTGATCCCGCCGCCGAACGTCACCGGCTCGCTGCATATGGGGCATGCGCTCAACAACACGCTACAGGACATCATGATCCGCTTCGAGCGGATGCGCGGCAAGGACGTGCTGTGGC
>JAGRLJ010000107.1:0-362 GCA_020441805.1 Rhizobiaceae bacterium | reverse complement strand
GGCATCGCCACCCAGATGGTCGTGGAACGCCAGCTTCTGGAACGCCAGGAACCGTCGCGCCGCGACATGGGCCGCGAGGCTTTCGTCGAGCGCGTCTGGCAGTGGAAGGACGAATCCGGCGGCATGATCTTCAACCAGCTCAAACGCCTGGGCGCGTCCTGCGACTGGTCGCGCGAGCGCTTCACCATGGACGAGGGCCTGTCCGAGGCGGTGCTTGAAGTCTTCGTCCGGCTCTACAAGGAAGGCCTGATCTACAAGGACAAGCGCCTCGACAACTGGGATCCGAAATTCGAAACCGCGATCTCGGACCTCGAAGTGGAAAACATCGAGGTCGACGGCCACATGTGGCACTTCAAGTACCC
>JAGRLJ010000106.1 GCA_020441805.1 Rhizobiaceae bacterium | reverse complement strand
AGGAGAAGATCATCGCCGCCGACGCATTGGCCGGGATCGGGCTCATATAGGGGCCCATCATGCCGGAGACGAAGAGCATCGGCAGCAGTGCCGCGACCACGGTCAGCGTCGCCACGATCGTCGGATTGCCGACCTCGGCCACCGCCTCGATCGCCGAGCGCCGCCGCGAGCGGCCGTCCTTCATCGCCCAGTGCCGCGCGGTGTTCTCGATCACCACGATCGCGTCGTCCACCAGGATGCCGATCGAGAAGATCAGCGCGAAAAGCGAAACGCGGTTCAGCGTATAGCCCATCAGCCGCGAGGCGAAGAGCGTGAGCAGGATGGTGACCGGGATGACGATGGCGACGACGAAGGCCTCGCGCCGGCCGATGGCGATCCAGACCAGGGCGATGATCGAGACGGTGGCGAGGCCGAGATGGTAGAGCAGCTCGTTGGCTTTCTCATTGGCCGTCTCGCCATAGTCGCGCGTCACCTCGACGGCGATGTCCCGCGGGATCAGGCTGCCGTGAAGCTGTTCGACACGGTGCAGAATGCGCTCGGCGACCACGACGGCGTTCGAGCCGGCGCGCTTGGCGATGGCGAGCGTCACCGAGGGCACGCGGCTGGTCGTGTCGCCGGCCTTGCGGACGGTGGAAACGATGGCGTCGCTGGTGTCGGTCGCGAAGGCCACGTCGGCGACGTCGCGGACATAGACGGGCCGGCCGTCGCGGGCGGTGATGAGCAGGTTGCCGATCTCGTCCGGCGTGGCCAGCGTCTCGCCCGCCATCACGTCGATCTGGCCGCCCCGGTCGCGGACCTGGCCGGCGGGCACGGCGCTGTTGGCGCCGGTGACCTTGCCCGCGAGCTGCTGTAGCGTGACGCCGTAGAGCGCGAGCTTTGCCGGCTGCGGCGATATGCGGATGATTTCCGGGCTTTCCCCGACCAGATAGGTCAGGCCGATATCCTCGATCCGGGAAAGTTCCGTTCGGAGCTCGCGGGTGATGCGGGTCAGGTCGCTGGCGGTGATGCGGCCGGCCGCCTGGGGGCCGGGCGAGAGCGTCAGCGACACGATCGCGACATCGTCGATGCCGCGCCCGACGATCATCGGTTCGGGAATGCCGACCGGAATCCGGTCCATATTGGCGCGGACCTTCTCATGGACGCGCAGGATCGCGGCATCCGACGGCGTTCCGACGATGAAACGCGCGGTCACCATGACGCGATTGTCCATGGATTGGGAATAGACATGCTCGACGCCGTCTATGCTCTTGACGATGGTCTCGAGCGGCTCGGTCACGAGCTTGACGGCGTCGCCGGCCTTGATGCCGGGTGCCTGGACGACGATGTCGACCATCGGCACCGAGATCTGCGGCTCTTCCTCGCGCGGCAGCGTGATGAGCGCGACAAGGCCGAAGGCGAAGGCGGCGAGCAGGAAGAGCGGCGTCAGCGGCGATTTGATGAAGATGCGCGTCAGGTTGCCGGCGATGCCGAGATCGCGCAGGCCCGCATCGTCGTCGGCGGGGGCGGCGGATGCGTCGGCCGGCCCGGAGCTGCGTTCATCGGTCACGGCGTCACCACGATGTCGCCGGCGGCAAGGCCGGTCAGGATTTCAATGCCGGCCACGCCGTCGCTATCGATGGGCTGGCCCGTGACGACGGCGCGCTCGACGGTTTCGCCGCCCTCGCTCACCCGGACGAAGTCGATGCCGGAGCGGGTGACGAGGGCTGCGCGCGGAACCACGATCGCCTGGCGGGAGCCGACCGGCAGCTCGACCAGCACCCGAGCATTGACGAATTGCGTGTCGAGATCGCGGACCTCGACATCGGCGACGACCCGGCCGTTCTCGATCTGGGGATAGATCTTGGCGAGCGCGCCGGTAAGCGCCTTGCCCGCGGCGGTGATCCGGATCGCCGCGCCCTGTTTCAACGCCGCGGCGTGCCGCTCGGGAATCGCCAGGCGGAGAAAGAAGCCGCCGCCGCCGATCGTGGCCACCACCTCGCCGGGCAGCACCACGGCCTCCCGCGTGACCGGCACTTTCAACACCCGGCCGTCACCCGGCGCCAGCACCTCGCCCTCGCTTTCCTGCTGGACGAGGACGGAGCGCTGCGCCTCGGTCGCGGCGATCTGGTTGCGCAGGACGTCGACCTCGGTCCGAAGCTGGTCGCGGCGCTGGGCGGTGGTCGCGCCGCTGCGGATCAGCCGCTCCGCCCTGTCGAGCTCGGCGAGCGCGTTCCGGAGCGAGGCCGCGAGACCCAGCAGCTGGGCATCGACGGCCTTGATCTGGAAATCGATCTTCTCGTCCTTGACGGCGGCGATCACGTCGCCGGCCTTGACCGTGTCGCCCTCGGTCACCCGGAGTTCCACGATGGTGCCGCCGATCCGCGCCCGCGCCAGCACGCTGTCGCGCGCCTCGACCTGTCCATAGACGGCCTTGAGTTCCGGTATGGTCACGGGCTCGACGGTGAGCGTTCCCGCCTGCGACGAAAAGGGCAGGACCAGGCCGGCGAGGAGGGGGATCAGGCGGCGAATCATGAAATCGACCTCAGTTGAACGCGGCGCCCGGCCGTATGCCGATCTTCCGGAACGCCATGGCGGCGGGGCAGAAGCCGGTAAAGGCCGACTGGAAGAGATTAACGCCGACAAAGGCGGTCAGCCAGACGAAACCGGGATGGACCCAGTGGGTAAGCGCCAGCGAGACGAGGACCATCGTGCCGGCGAAGGCGAGGACTGCACGATCGAGAGACATGGCGGGCTCCATATATTAATATTCGTATATACGATGTTATGTAGATAAAGAATGTGAGGGAGTCAAGAGAGGAGACGAAGGTGAAGCCATTGGGTGGGCTCTTCGGCAAGCCGTGCCCGACCGGCACGAATCAGGCGCAGTCGGCCTGCGCGCAAAAACTGTTGTAGAGCGTGTTGACGATCTCGCGGGCCGGCTGGCTCTCGATGCGATACCAGATCGTCTGGCCGTCGCGGCGGGCGGCGATGATCTTGTCGCGCCTGAGCAGCGCGAGATGCTGCGACACGGTCGAATCGCGGATGCCTAGGAAATCGGCGAGCTGGCCCACGGAATGTTCGCCGTCCGACAGACGGCAGAGAATGAGCAGCCGGTAGCGATTGGACAGGGATTTCAGAAGCTCGCTCGCCATGTCGGCGCCGGCCTTCATTGCTTCGGAATCTATCTTCATAGATACGAATATACGTATTTTTTACGGGATTTCAAGCCGGTTCGCGCCGTCGACGACCATTGGCACGAACCCTGGGCCTTGACAAGGAATGCTGTTAATTCGTATATACGAAATATCGTAGATATAGGAGATAGCAATGGCCGCCCCCGATAGGCCCGCGTCCCAGGCCGCGTCCGCTTCCGTCACCGCATTCTTCGACGAGGCCACCAATACGGTGAGCTATGTCGTCGCCGATCCCGAATCGACCGCCTGCGCGATCGTCGATTCGGTCCTCGATTTCGACTATGCGTCCGGCCGAACCGACACGGCCTCGGCCGACCGGATCGTCGATTTCGTGCGCGGTCATGGCCTCACGGTCGAATGGCTGATCGAAACCCATGTCCATGCGGACCATCTTTCAGCCGCGCCCTATCTACAGGAAAAGCTGGGCGGCAGGATCGGCATCGGCGACCGGATCACGGTGGTGCAGGACACGTTCGGCAAGATCTTCAACGAAGGCACCGCCTTCGAGCGCGACGGCAGCCAGTTCGACCGCCTGTTCCAGGATGGCGACACCTATCGGATCGGCTCGCTTTCCGCGCGCGCCATCCACACGCCGGGCCATACGCCGGCCTGCATGACGCATGTCGTCGGCGACGCCGCTTTCGTCGGCGACACGCTCTTCATGCCCGATGGCGGCACGGCCCGCGCCGATTTTCCCGGCGGCGATGCCCGTGAACTCTATCGCTCGACCCGCAAGATCCTGGCGTTGCCGCCCGAGACGCGGCTCTTCATGTGCCATGACTACGGCCCGAACGGCCGGGAGGTCCGCTGGGAGACCACGGTGGCCGAGGAGAGGGCGCACAATATCCATGTCCATGACGGGGTCTCGGAGGATGAATTCGTGGCCCTGCGCACCGCTCGCGATGCGACGCTCGGCATGCCGAGGCTCATCATTCCCTCGATCCAGGTCAATATGAAGGCCGGCGAACTGCCGGAGCCAGAGGACAACGGCACCCGCTATCTCAAGGTGCCGCTCAATTCGTTCTGATCCCCGATCTCCATCCCCCATGCCGCCGCGCCCATGTGGCGGCGGCCACGCAGCAAGAGGACATAGCCATGAGCATCCGCCCCGTCGATCCGAATTTCCATGTCACCGGCCAGATGTCGCCGGCCCAGATGAAGGAGGTTGCCGGCCTGGGCTACAGGACGGTGATTTGCATGCGCCCCGACAAGGAGGGCTTTTCCCAGCCCGCTTTTTCGGAAATGGCCGAGGCCGCCAGGTCGGCCGGCATCGAGGCCTTCTATATTCCGGTCACGCCCGGCGCGATGACCGTCGAGCAGGCGCACGAACTGCGACGGATCCTCGCCGGCCGGGAGGGTCCGACGCTCGCCTATTGCGCATCGGGCAACCGTTGCATCTCGGCCTATGAAATGTCGAAGCGGGTGTGATGGTCGCGGCGATCGCCTCCGGCGGCCTTGTCGGCTTCGCGCTGGGATTGATCGGCGGCGGCGGCTCCATCCTGGCGACGCCGTTGCTGCTCTACCTCGTGGGCGTGCGCGAGCCGCATGTGGCGATCGGCACCAGCGCGCTCGCCGTTTCCGTCAACGCTTATGCCAATCTCGTCAGCCATGCGCTGAAGCATCATGTGCGCTGGAAATGCGCCGTGGTCTTCGCGCTGGTCGGTGTGGCTGGAACGCTCGCGGGATCGTCCATGGGCAAGGCGATCGACGGCCAGAAGCTGCTCTTCGCCTTCGGTCTCGTCATGGTGCTGGTCGGCGCCCTGATGTTGAGGCCGAGGCGGGAAAGCGCCGCCGAGCGCCCGGCCGATCGCGGCACATGCCTCCGGACGGCTGGCTTCGCCCTGCTCGCCGGCGCCGCATCCGGTTTCTTCGGCATCGGCGGCGGCTTCCTCGTCGTCCCGGCGCTGATCGCCGCCACCGGCATGCCGATGATCAACGCCATCGGCTCGTCGCTCGTCGCGGTCGGCACGTTCGGGCTCGTGACCGCGCTGAACTACGCCTGGTCCGGCCTTGTGGACTGGCCGGTGGCGGGCCAGTTCATCGCGGGCGGCATTGCCGGGGGCATCGCCGGAATGCTGCTCGCGACCCGGCTCTCCGCCCACAGGCGCGCGCTCAATCTCGTCTTCGCCTGCATCGTCTTCCTCGTGGCCGCCTATATTCTCTATCGCAGCGGCCCGTCCCTCCTGACCTGAACCGCAAAGGCCGG
>JAGRLJ010000105.1:2072-2397 GCA_020441805.1 Rhizobiaceae bacterium | reverse complement strand
TGATCGCGCCGATGCGGCGGATGTCGAGGCGGATCGAGGCGTAGAACTTGAGCGCGTTGCCGCCGGTGGTCGTCTCGGGGCTGCCGAACATGACGCCGATCTTCATGCGGATCTGGTTGATGAAGATCACCATGGTGTTGGAGCGCGAGATCGATGCGGTGAGCTTTCTCAGCGCCTGGCTCATCAGCCGCGCCTGCAGACCCGGCAGGCTGTCCCCCATCTCGCCCTCGATTTCGGCGCGCGGCGTAAGCGCGGCAACCGAATCGACGACGAGGATGTCGATGGCGCCGGAGCGGACCAGCGTGTCGGCGATCTCCAGCGCCTG
>JAGRLJ010000105.1:0-2062 GCA_020441805.1 Rhizobiaceae bacterium | reverse complement strand
TCGGGCTGGGAAATCAGCAGATCTTCCAGATTGACGCCCAGCTTGCGCGCATAGACAGGGTCGAGCGCGTGCTCGGCATCGACGAAGGCGCAGATGCCGCCCTTCTTCTGGGCTTCGGAAATGGTGTGCAACGCCAATGTCGTCTTGCCGGAGGATTCCGGTCCGTAAATCTCGATAACGCGGCCCTTGGGCAGCCCGCCGACACCGAGCGCGATGTCGAGGCCGAGCGAGCCGGTCGAGATGGTCTCGATTTCGACGACCTGCTCGTTCTTGCCGAGCTTCATGATCGAACCCTTGCCGAAGGCGCGTTCGATCTGAGCAAGCGCGGCGTCCAGTGCCTTGGTCTTGTCCACCGTGTTATCCTCTACGAGACGGAGCGAATTCTGTGCCATGCTTTATCATCCTCGTGTAAAGCTTCCAATCGCCGCGATTGCGCCAGAACCCGCTTCGCCCCTGAGGCTTGCCAATCGGCCCGCACACCCGCTTTATTCATGTAATGTACTCAATTTGTTCCATTCTGTAAAGCGGGGCGCATAGCATTGAAATAAAATGTAATTTTGCCAAATGTTCCGAAATCGTTCAAACTTCGTTCGTGAAACGGATTAATCCTGATGCATCGCGTTGAAACATGTGCGGTACGCGAAGCCGGGTCCGGGGCATGTGCCCGGCTCGAAGCGCGAATCGGCATGGCATCATGAAGGCCTTCTCGTCCGCCTGCTTCGTCACCGGCGCGCATGTCGACCTGGCCGGCCGGCTCGATGCCGCGCCGATCCTGCATGTCTCCAATCCCGGCCGGTTCGAGCGCATTCCCGGCGGCGCGGGGCTCAACGCGGCAAGCGCGGCGGCAGCACTCGGCCTTTCCTGCGCCATCGCCGGTCCGGTGGGAGACGACGCGGATGCCGGCGAACTGAAACGACTGGCGGCGGCGCGCGGCATCGGCGATGCGCTCGTCTCGCTTCAAGGCCGCCGCACAGGCAGTTACACGTCCATCATGGCGCCGGACGGCGAAATGGTGATCGGTCTCGCCGACCTTTCCATCCATGAGGCAACCGATGCGGACTGGCTGATGGCCCATTGCGGCGAAGCGCTCGGCCATGCCGATCTGTGGCTGCTCTCGACCAACCTCACCGAGGCGACCCTCGACAAGCTGGCAAACCGGGCCGGCAACCGCGTGGTCGCGGCGGCGACGATATCGCCGGCCAAGGCGGTGCGGCTCCGGCCGGTGCTCGCGAGGCTCGATCTGATCTTCACCAACCTTGCCGAGGCGCGCGCCATCACCGGGCTTGAAGGGGCCGATGGCGAACGGCTTGCCGCCGCACTCGCCACATCCGGGATACGGGCCGGCACGATCAGCGCCGCCGGCGGGCCGCTGTTCTGGTGGGATGGCGACGCCATCGGCGCCCTCGCCCCGCCGCCGGTCGAAACCATCGCGGACGTCAACGGCGCGGGCGACGCGCTTGCCGGCGCAGCACTCGCCGCCCTGTCAAGAGGACTTGCTATGGAACAGGCAGCCCGCTTCGGCATCGCGGCGGCGCAACTCACGCTCTCGGTGCGCGAGCCCTTCCACGCAGGACTTTCGTGGGCGCCGGTCGAGGCGCGGGCGGGCGAGATTGCGCCTGCCGGCAAAGGCCGCTAAGCGAAAGCATCAACGAGGATCAGCCCATGCTGTCACGCGCGCTTGCCGATTACATGGAAATCGCCCCGGAAGTCGCCGGCGCGCTGAAGACCGGCGGGCCGGTCGTGGCGCTGGAATCGACCATCATCACGCACGGCATGCCGTTTCCGGCCAATGTGGAGACCGCGCTCGCCGTTGAGGCGCAGGTACGCGAGGCTGGCGCCATTCCGGCGACGATTGCGGTCATCGGCGGCCTTGTCCATGTCGGGCTCGGGCCGGAGCGTCTGGCCGAACTTGCGCAGATGCACCATGTGATGAAGCTGTCGCGCGCCGACCTCGCCTTCGCGCTCTCGAGCGGCCGGCCGGGCTCGACCACGGTCGCGGCCACGATGATGTCGGCAGCGCTCGCGGGTATCGAGGTTTTCGCCACCGGCGGCATCGGCGGCG
>JAGRLJ010000456.1 GCA_020441805.1 Rhizobiaceae bacterium | reverse complement strand
GATGATCAGCGGCGCCTGGAGGCAGGCGACGTCGGACGGCGCCTCGCGAAAATGCCCATAGGCCTCCCGCAACTGTTCCGGATGCGGCCGGTCCTCGGCATCGTAGATCACGAGTAATCGCCACGGGCCCCGGCA
The DNA here is from genome assembly GCA_020441805.1 of Rhizobiaceae bacterium. Classification (GTDB taxonomy): domain Bacteria; phylum Pseudomonadota; class Alphaproteobacteria; order Rhizobiales; family Rhizobiaceae; genus Rhizobium_E. Next base: position 3,221 of record JAGRLJ010000456.1, on the reverse strand, counting down.
AGGCCGTAATTGAGCGCCCTGGGCTTGGTGCGCGGCGCCCCGTCCGGCACCTCCACCACCTCGAAATGCGGCGGCAGGTCCATCGCCGAGAAGACCCCGATCGTCTCCCTGTCGCCGGCCTCGCAGATCAGCTTGATGTCGAGGCGCGAATGTGGCCAGTCGAGCCGAAGAAGCGAGGCGACGAGCTGCGGCGCCACCTCCTTCTCGCGATAAAGCGCCACGAGCACGGTATAGACCGGAAGATGGCTGTCCCTCGCCATCGGCGAGGGCTTGGCCGGGCGTGGCATGCGCCGCGTCGCCAGCGCGCGCAGGGCGATCAGGATGAAGAAACAGCCGGACAATAGGACATGGAAGGCCTGTAGGGTCGCCTCGAATGCGAGGAGCAGGCTGAAAAAGAACGCCGTCGCGAGAAAACCCGCGAGAAAGCCCTGCCCGCCGGTCAGGACGGACCTTGCGCTGAGATCCGGACGCGTTTCGAAAAGCCTGTCGGCGGCTGTGGCCGCGCGCCGTGGGGCGCCCGCCCGCCACACGGCGCGCCGCAGGGCGGAGGGCGTGGTGATCGCCAATGTCCGGCGCAAGTCTTCCATTTCCTCGAGCCGGCGGCGCCAATCCGCCACATGCCGGGCCTTCGGCACGACCACCGTCAGGGACGGGGCCGAGGGTGAGACGAGGCGCAGGATCGACGGATGCAGGAGCTGGCCGTCGAGCATATCGCTGTCCACCACATGGGACGGATCGACCTCACCCAGGAAGGGAACGCCGAGAAAGCGGGCGAAAGACTCGAAATAGACGTCCTCCCGCACCTGCCCGCTCGCCAGCAACTCGACCTCGATCGTGGTGCCGTTTCGCCGGGCGCGCCGCTTCATGGCCGCGACCAGCGGCTTGGAAAAGCCGGATCCGAGCAGAAATCGCTCTTCCTCGGTTCTCTCTTCGGCTATAAAGCTCGAACATGGCGACGCCGCCGCCCGCGGCCGGCTTTCGCCGGAAAGCACGGTCATTGATGTCTCGTCCCCGTCCAGCCCCGAACCCAACATCGCACCCGCAATGGAACGCATAAAGATTTGGTAAAACTTGAGATGATATTAATGAAGCTGACGGTTGTGTCACGTTGTTTTTTTACCGCCGCCATCATCCTGCTTTCCTGCGGCCTTCAACCGATCAGGGCACAGCAGGCCGATACATCGTCGCTTCCCCTGATGTTCGATCCGCGCGAGCGCCTGCAAAAGCCGGATCTTTCTTCCGTTCCCCGAATCCGATTCCTGACAACCGTCGATTTTCCGCCGTTCAACTTTATCGATCAGTCCGGCAAGCTTTCCGGGTTTCATGTTGATCTCGCCCGCGAGATCTGCCGCGAGCTGAACGTGCTGGAGCGTTGCCAGATCGAGGCGGTGCCCTTCGCCGAGCTCCTGACGGACCTCGACAAGGGCGAGGGAGACGTCGTGGCCGCGGGCCTTCGCGTCACCCCCGCGCTGCGTGGCAAGGCGAGCCTGTCACGGGCATTCATGCAGTTGCCCGCCCGTTTCGCGACACGTGTCGAGGAAAAGGCACTGGACCAGCCGGCCTCGCTCCGGCCGGGAGAGACCGGCGTCGTCGGCGGCACGGCGCATGAAGCCATGCTCGGCGCCTTCTTTCCCGGTTTGAAGCCCAGGACATTCGCCAGGCGGGACGAACTGCTCGCGGCGCTTCGGAAGGGCGAGGTCAAGGCCGTCTTCGGCGATGGCCTGCAACTGGCGTTCTGGCTGGATTCTCCCGATGCGGCGGGATGCTGCCGCTTTCTCGGCGGCCCCTATTATTCCCGGACCATTCTCGGCGACGGGCTGACGCTCGCCATCCGGAAGGACGCGCCCCTCGTCGCGAAGGCAATGGATGCCGCCCTTCTGGCGCTGTCGAGAAGCGGCCGACTCAACCAGATCTATCTCCGGTATTTCCCCCACGGGCTTTGAACGGCCCGCTTTTTTGCGTTGCGTCGACGGAGGCTGGCGAGCATGATCGCTGCAAAACAGAGGATACCATGCCCTACCGTTCCACCCGCGTCGTCAAAGCCGGGGCTGTCGAGACCGTATCGGTCGATGTCGTCGTGCTGAGGCATGACGAGCGCCATCTGCGGCGCAAACTCCTTCATCTGGCGCATGACGATGTGGTGATGCTCGACCTCCGGGAGCCGGTCGTGCTGGAACATGGCGATCTTCTCGAGCTCGAAGGCGGCGGCCATATCGAGGTCGTCGCCGCCGAGGAACCCCTGCTGGAAATCCGTGCCCGCGATCCCGTTCACCGGATGGAGCTCTGCTGGCATCTCGGCAACCGGCATCTTGCCGCGCAGATCGAGGAAACGCGGATCCTGATCGAGCGCGATCACGTCATCGAGGCGATGCTCCGAGGGCTGGGAGCCGAGGTGGCGGAGGTCATCGAACCCTTCCAGCCGGTCCATGGCGCCTATCATCATCAGGGTAGCCACGGCCGTCATGGCCATCGCCATGACCACTGAAACGGGCGAACTGCCGCTGCTGCGGCTCATGACCTGGCTCTCGCCCGCCTTTCCAGTGGGCGGTTTCGCCTATTCGGGCGGATTGGAGGCAGCCGTTCGGGAAGGTCATGTCGCGACGGCCGGCGAATTGCATGACTGGCTCGAAGCCCTGCTCCGGCACGGCTCCTTCTGGAATGACGCGGTCCTGCTCGCCGAAGCCTGGAACGCGGGAACCGACCGGCGCCGTCTCGGCGCGGCGGCCGATCTTGCCCGCGCGCTGGCCGGCTCGCGGGAACGCCACGTCGAAACCACCGCGCTGGGCGAGGCCTTTCTCGCCGCGGCAGCGCCATGGACGCCGATCCCTGGCGGCGTTGCGGACGACGAGGCGCCCTACCCTGTCGCGGTGGGCGCGGTGGCGGCGGCCAACGGCGTGCCGCTCGACGCCTTGCTGGCGGCCTGGCTGCATGCGGCTGCGGCGCAACTCGTTTCCGCCGCGATCCGGCTGAGCGTGCTCGGGCAACGCGAGGCGACGGCCCTGCTGGCGGCGATCGAGCCCACGCTCCTCGATGTGGCCGGTCGGGCGGCATCGTCCACGCTCGACGATCTCGGCGGCGCGACGATCATCGCCGACATCCTGTCGGCGCGCCACGAGAACCTCCACATCCGCCTTTTCCGCTCCTGACACAGATCCGAGGACCCAATATGACATCACGCAATGGACCCCTCCGCGTTGGCATCGGCGGCCCCGTCGGTTCCG
>JAGRLJ010000455.1 GCA_020441805.1 Rhizobiaceae bacterium | reverse complement strand
TTGAGCGTATCGTCATCCTTGCCGCCGTCGATCCTGTCATCGAGGTTGCCGCCGGTGATCGTGTCGTTGCCCCCTCCCCCGTGAAGGGTGTTCTTGCCGCCGCCGCCGGTGATCGTGTCGTTGCCCGCTCCGCCGTCGATATAGTCGTCGCCGCTGCGACCGACGAGCTTGTTGTCGGCGACATTGCCGAGGATCCTGTCGTCGCCGTCCGATCCGACGACATTCTCGACGCCTTGCAGAACGACCGTGCCGCCGAAGCGGCCGAAATCGCTCTTGCCGCCAAGATCGGCCTTCAGGCCACCGGCGGTCAGATAGAGCGTGTCGGATCCCTCGCCGCCCCGGACTGTCGTCTTGCCCCAGCCGTTCGCGGTATAGATCTTGTCGTCGAACGCGGTCAGCCGAAGCCGGTGGTATATGCCGTTGAGACCGACCACCGCCGGCGTCTCGGAGTCGTTCATCGAGAATTTCGCCTGGGAATCATGCAGCGCCAGCCATTGTTGCGGGTAACGCATCAGCGTTTCGCTGTTGACCGGCAGAACCTTTCGCGGATGCGCCGCATTGTCGAAGCGGCGTCCGCCGGAGGCCGACGAATCGTCCGTCGCCGCCGTGCTCTTCGCCTGCCGGGGCAACTCGGCGTCGGCGATTTCCTCCACCTGCCTCCTCTGGCGCTGGGCCTGTTCCGGGGCGCCGGCCTTAACGACGTTGTCGTCCGTCGAATCGACATCGGCAGCCGCATTGTCCACAACCGTGTCAGGCGCACCCGAATCGCTGCCAGCGATATCGAGGCCGATCGCCTCGTCGATCGACAGCGACACGATCGACGGCCGCAGCGTCTCGAACCGGGAGAAGTCATAGTCCTTGATTTCAAGGGCGGCGAAGACGGACTCGAGCCATTCCTCGCCATTTTCCTCGGACAATTGCTTGAAATAGGGAATCTTCATCAGTGAATCCAAGAAATCGGCATCCATCGCCATGAATATCTTACTCCGCCCCAGAGCGAGACCAATTTAACGTCTTCCTTTCACAAGGCGCCAGCCAAGTCAATTTACAAAACCTGGAGCGCGGCGGCCGGAAACACCGGAGAAACAGCCGGCACAGGGTGGAAGGGATTGATTTTGCCGTCTTTCGGTCATGTCCATTTGTTCCCCAAGGAACATCGTCCAGCTTTCCCGGGCGCTATTCTGGGGTGGATTTTCGACCTGAGGCACATATCGGCAACAGGCGGAAGAAAGCCCGGCTGACCTTGTCCCGCAGCCGGGCTTTTCCTTCAGGCGAAGGGAATCGCGAGGACCAGTCCCGCGAACAGGACCGCGCCGACGACATGGTTGAACCGGAAGAGCGAGAGGCATTGCGGCGCGTCGTGGATATCGAGCACCGCGATCTGCCAGCCGAGGAGAACCAGGGTCGCGAGCAACCCGATCCAGGCCGGCCAGCCGGCCCCGGCGGACATCAAGGCGATGACGAATCCCAGAAGCGTCAGCCCGTAGAAAAGCACCAGCCACGCCTTGGTGTTCCGGCCGAACAGCAGCGCGGTGGAACGCACGCCGATCAATGCGTCGTCTTCCTTGTCCTGATGGG
>JAGRLJ010000104.1 GCA_020441805.1 Rhizobiaceae bacterium | reverse complement strand
GGCTTTTTCAACGGCCTGCTAGGAGGCGGGTATTGAAAGCGTCGACGGCACCGGATTGTAGGTCAACGAAACAACATGCCTTGCACGCCGGCCAACACGTAAACGTCGAATTGTGCCATCAGAACGGACGATAACGGGCGAGCGGAAGTCCATTCTCTTCGACCCAGGCATTAAGCGAGGAGAACGCGGCGGCATTCTCCTTCTTGAACCGAGCCACCTTGTCATTCTGGTCGCTGCGTATTCCTGGGGAATGTTCGACATTTCGGTCTTCGGGAAGCTGATCTGATTGCGACATGCAATGCTCCAAAAATCTCCAAGTATTGTATGATGGAAAATGCAGAAAGCAAACAGGATACCGCGACGCCGGCTACTTTCGACGCTTTGCGGCGGGGCGTTGGCGTAACTTGGATCGTGGTGCATTTACCTGAAGCTGATCGCGTCCACGCGGCACGCATTCAAAGCAACTTTTCTTCAAGACGCCGCGTCTGAAATGACGTATCAAGCCCGGATGCAGAATGTTTCTCAGGCCGAAGCCACAGAGGCCATTCCGGTGACGGAGCGGGAAAAGACCATCTTCTGGAGGGCGCGGCGCTTCCGGAACATGGAATGCATGACCGCGAGCTTCATCACCCATGAATTCGCGCCGCATGCGCATGATACATTCTCGATCGGCGCCATCGAGGCCGGCTGCCAGATCGCCTCGATTCGCGGGACGCGGGAACATACCGGCCCCGGCGCCATCTATCTGCTCAATCCCGGGGAGATCCACGACGGCTCGCCCGGTGTCAGCGAAGGTTATCGCTATCGGATGATCTATCCGGACATCGCGCTTCTGACCTCCATCGTGGAGGAGGTGACCGGCCGCGCCTTCCGGGGGACGCCCAGCTTTTCGCGCCAGCTCCTGCGCGACGACGCCCTGGCGCTCGATTTCCACCGGGCCCACCGCCTGGTGGAGGCGGGCGCCGATGCGCTCCGCGCCGAGGAAGCCATGTATGGCGTGCTGGCCCGCATGTTCGCCCGCTACGGCAGCGCCATCATCGCTCCTCCGGGCAGAGCCGGCCGAACCGGCGTCGATCGCGCCCGCGACTATATAGCGGAGAATTTCGCGAGCGAGATCGGGCTCGAGGACATTGCCGGCGTGGCCGGGCTCAGTCGCGCCCATCTGATCCGCGCCTTCCGCCGGCAGTTCTTCATCACGCCGCATGCCTTCCAGACCGACATGCGGGTGCGCCATGCACGGCGCCTGCTGCGCCAGGGCGCCGCGCCCTCCGAGGCCGCGCTGGAATGCGGCTTCGCCGACCAGGCGCATCTGACCCGTCATTTCAAGGCGCGCACCGGGATCACGCCGGCCGCTTTCCGCAGGGGCTGATCGCTTCCGTCAAAGCACTTTCCTTCAAGACCGGACTGGCGTCCACGCGCTATCCGGCCCGTATTGTCCGGAGGATGCATGAGCAGTTGGAAATCCGAATTCACGGCCGGCCTCAGGGCCATCGCCCCGGTCGTTGTCGCCGCCGTGCCGATTGGCCTGGTCTTCGGGGCGGTCGCCGCGACCAAGGGATTGTCGCCGCTCGAAACGGCGACGATGAGCGCGCTGGTCTTCGCCGGCGGCTCGCAATTCGTCGCCATGGATATCTGGACCCATCCCGCGAGCTGGACGACGCTCGGCTTCGCGGCTTTTCTGGTCAATATCCGGCATGTCCTGCTGGGGGCTTCCCTCGGCCGCAAGATGGGCGCCTTCCGGCTCTGGCAGAAATATCTCGGCGCCATGGTGATGGCCGACGAGAACTGGGCGATGGCCGAGGCGCGGGCGAGCCGGGCGTCGCTCACGCCCGCCTATTTCGCCGGCCTCTCGGTGCTCTTCTACCTGAACTGGATCGCTTGCAGCCTCGCGGGCGCGATGCTCGGCGCCTTTCTCGGCGATCCGGCCGTGATCGGCCTCGATTTCGCGTTCCCCGCCGTGTTCATCGTTCTGGTGATGAGCTTCTGGAAAGGCCCGGCGACGGGGATGGTGCTGATCGCGAGCGCGCTCTCCTCGATCTCGGTCTATCTCACGGTGCCGGGCGCCTGGTATATCGCGGCCGGTGCCGCGGCCGGCCTCGTCGCGGCATTCGCAACCGGCCGGTTCCGGAAGACGGTGACGGCCTGATGACGCTCGATATCCATACCCTTTTCGCCATTCTCGCCATGGCCGCGGCCACGATCCTCACCCGGATATCCGGCATCTTCCTGCTGCGCTATCTGTCGATCGGCGAGGAAACCCGCGAGGCGCTCGACGCGATTCCGCCCGCCGTCCTGATGGCGGTGATCGCACCCACGGCGCTCGCCACCGGCTGGGCGGAGACCCTGGCCTGCGCGGTGACGGCGATCGCCGCGCTGAGACTGCCGCTTCTGGCCGCCGTGGCGATCGGCGTGGCAACGGTGGTGGCGGCGCGGATGGCGGGACTGTAGCTTGCCAGGGGAATTGTCCAACGGTAAATTGATGCGATACATGTATCGCAGGAGCGCTCGCCATGCCGATTTCCGCCAGGCTTCCCCGTGATATGGAACGACGTCTGGAAGACCTTGCCGCCAGACCGGCCGGAGCAAGACATTCTACGTTACCGAGGCGATCCGCGAACACCTTGCCGATCTTGAGACGTCTACCTTGCCGGGCAGCGCCTGATAGACATCCGGGAAGGCCGCGCCAGGACTATTCCGCTCGAAGAGGTGATGAGGCGGCATGGCCTGGAAGATTGAGCTCGACCCGGCGGCGGCGAGGGAACTGGGCAAACTCGACGGCCAGATATCCAGGCGGATTCTGAAATTTCTCCATGAGCGCGTCGCCGGGCTCGACGATGCCAGAAGTATCGGCGAAGCGCTGAAGGGATCGTGACTGGGCGAATTCTGGAAATATCGGGTCGGTGATTACCGCATCATTGCCCGGATCGAGGATGACAGGCTCATTATCCTCGTGCTTAAGGTCGGCAATCGGCGCGGCGTCTACAAATAGGGGCCGCGCCGTTATTTCAATGCTCGTACTGGCTGAAACTCGGATCGGCGAGATCCGTGAAGCGGGTGAATTCCGACTGGAAGGCGAGCTTGACGGTGCCGGTCGGCCCGTGGCGCTGCTTGGCGATGATCACGTCCGCCGTGCCCTTCACCTTCTCCATCTGCTGTTCCCATTCCTGGTATTTGGGATCGTCCGGGTCGCGGGGTTCCAGGTTTTTCACATAATATTCCTCGCGGAACACGAAGAGCACCACGTCGGCATCCTGTTCGATCGAGCCGGATTCGCGCAGGTCGGAGAGTTGCGGGCGCTTGTCGTCGCGGCTTTCGACCTGGCGCGAAAGCTGGGAAAGCGCGATGATCGGCACGCCGAGCTCCTTGCCCAGCGCCTTGAGGCCGGTGGTGATCTCGGTGATTTCCTGCACGCGGTTGTCGCCCGCCTTCTTCGAGCCCGTCATGAGCTGGACATAGTCGATGACCAGCACGTCGAGGCCGCGCTGGCGCTTCAGGCGGCGCGCGCGCGCGGCGAGCTGGGCGATGGAGATGCCGCCGGTCTGGTCGATGAAGAGCGGCATGGCGGCCATTTCCTGGGCCTTCTGAGCGAGCCGGCGGAACCCCGTCTCGTCGATCATGCCGCGCCGGATCTGCTCGGATGGAATCTCCGTCTGCTCGGCGACGATACGCGTGGCCAGCTGCTCCGCCGACATTTCCAGCGAGAAGAAGCCGACGATGCCGCCCTCGAGGGTCTTGCTGGTACCGTTCGGCTGCTCCTCCGCCTTGAAGGCGCGCGCCACGTTGAAGGCGATGTTGGTGGCGAGGGCGGTTTTGCCCATGGACGGACGGCCGGCGAGAATGATCAAGTCGGAACGCTGCAACCCGCCCATGCGATTGTCGAGGTCCCGCAGGCCCGTGGCGATGCCGGACAGGCCGCCTTCACGCTGATAGGCGGCGCTGGCCATTTCCACCGCGTGCGTCAGTGCTGTGCCGAAGCTCAGGAACCCCTTGCCGTACTTCTCCGTCTCGGCGAGCGCGTAGAGGCGGTTCTCGGCCTCCTGGATCTGCGCCTCGGGGGGGTGGTCGATCGGGCTGTCGAAGGCCGTGTTGACGAGATCCTCGCCGATCAGGATGAGCTCGCGGCGGGTGAACAGATCGAGGATCGTGCGCCCGTATTCCTCGGCATTGATGATCGTGGTGGCGCTCGCCGCCAGACGCCCGAGGTACTGCGGCACCGTCAGGTTGGCGTCGATTGGCTCGGCGTTGTCGAAATAGGTCTTGACCGTGACCGGCGTCGCTGGCTTGCCGGCGTAGATGAGCTTGGCGATCGTCTCGAAGATCTGCTGGTGCAGGGGATCGAAGAAGTGGTGCGCCTGCAGGAACCCCGAGACCCGGTCGTGGGCCTCGTTGTTCACGAGAATGGCGCCGAGCAGGGCCTGCTCGGCTTCGATATTGTGGGGCGCCTGGCGGACCGGAAGGTCCTCGCCGGCGGCGATCTGCTTGAGACGCTCGGTCTGGAGAAGTGCTGTCTGTGCCATGGCGGGCAAGCTACCCGATTCCTCCCCTCGCCCGGGATCGCCGATTCGCTGCCGCGCGCGATCTTCCCCGCTATGCACACACCGAAAACTTAGCGCTTGGCTGTGGAGTTGAGGTCGCAGTCGGCTCTGCTACTCGCCCGCCATGCGGTGTGCGCCGCCGTCGAGCCGGTCGAGCCCGGCCAGCCGGGCTTCCTCCCTGGCAATATAGGCGCGGGTCAGGGGCAGCGTGTCGATCCGTCTGGCAAGCTGGATCTGCAACACGACGAGATGCTGGTGCCGGAAGGCGACCTCCGAGCCGGCGAGGTAGAACTCCCACATGCGGCAGA
>JAGRLJ010000103.1 GCA_020441805.1 Rhizobiaceae bacterium | reverse complement strand
ACCGTCAGATGCGGATAGAGCGCGTAGGACTGGAAGACCATGGCGATGCCGCGCTTGGCCGGCGGCGTCGCCGACACTTCCTTGCCGTCGATGACGATCGAGCCGGAGGTGATGTCCTCAAGGCCGGCGATGGAGCGCAGAAGCGTGGATTTCCCGCAGCCGGACGGCCCGACGAAGATCACGAACTCGCCGTCGCGGACGTCGAGATCGATATTGCGGAGGACGTCGACGGGTCCGTAGGACTTGCAGACGGATTTCAATGTAAGATTACCCACGGAGGTTCTCCAAAGTAGATGTGGTCTGGATGAGGAAAGGCTCTTGCATCAGGCATGCTCCCCTTTTTGTCCTGACGGACATCTCCCCCGCGAGGAGGGAGGCCGGATGGGACGCGGTATGCGGCGTTCGATCGAGACAGGACAGGTGCGGCTTGCCGAGCTTCTCCCTGGAAGGGGAAAGGCCCGGCGGGGCGGAGGAGGGTGCTGTCAAACCCATGACGCTCCCCACCCTCACAGCGACACCATCCTGCCGGTCCGTACGCTTTCGTCGGCGGCGAGGCAGATGCGCAGCGATTGCACCGCGTCGTTCATATGGCGCGAGAGATCGATATCCTCGCGGATGGCCTTGAGCATATAGGCCTGTTCCAGGTCGCAGAGATCCTGGTGGCCGGGCTCCCCCGCCATTTGCAGCATCTGGTCCGGCTCGGCGAAGCCGGATCCCTCGGCATTGGCCCTGGCGCGGTGCAGGCGGATGGTCGATGTCCTGGTATGGGTGTCGATATCGTCGGACTTCGCATTCGGGTCCATGACGATCGAGACCGAGCCGTTCGGCGACATCACGTCCTTCACGAAGAAGGCGGTTTCCGAGATCATCGGCCCCCAGCCGGCCTCGTACCAGCCGACCGAGCCATCCTCGAAGATCACCTGTAGATGGCCGTAATTATACATGTCCGGCGCGATCTCGTCGGAGAGCCGGAGACCCATGCCGCGCACCGAGACCGGTTTCGCATCGGTGATCTGGCACATGACGTCGACATAGTGCACGCCGCAATCGACGATCGGGGGCGTCGTGTTCATCAGCGACTTGTGCGTCGACCAGGTCTTGCCGACGGATTGCTGGTTGAGGTTCATGCGGAAGACGTAAGGGCCGCCGAGGTCCCGGGCGAGCGCGATCAGCTTCATCCAGGACGGATGGTGGCGCAGGATGTAGCCGACCACCAGCTTCCGGCCGTTGGCCCTGGCGCAGGCGACCACGCGCTCCGCATCGGCGACCGTGGTCGCCAGCGGCTTCTCGACGAAGACATGCGCCCCCGCTTCCATCGCCATCACCGCGAAATCGGCATGGCTGTCGGAATAGGTGTTGATCGAGCAGAGTTCGGGCTTCAGGTCCTTCAGCGCGTCGGGGAAGGAGGGCAGGATCGCCTGCTTCTCCAGCCCGTCCGGCAGCTCGACCCGCGAGCGGTTGACGAGACCGGCGATCGTGAAGCCCGGATTCCTGTGATAGGCGAGGGCATGGCTCATGCCCATATTGCCAAGGCCGGCGACCAGGGTACGGATCGGGGTCATTTCACCGCTCCTGCGGTGATGCCGCGGATGAGCTGTCGCGAGAAGATGAGATAGAGGACGAGGACGGGGGCGATCGCGAGCGACAACGCCGCCAGCACCGCGTTCCAGTTGGTGACGAACTGGCCGATGAAGATCTGGGCGCCGAGCGTGATCGTCTTGGTGCCTTCGGAGGGCGCGAGGATCAGCGGGAACCAGAGGTCGTTCCAGATCGGGATCATGGTGAAGACCGCGACGGTGGCCATGGCCGGGCGGATGAGCGGCAGGACGAGCCGGAAGAAGATCTTGTATTCGGAGAGCCCGTCGATGCGGCCGGCATTCTTGAGGTCGTCGGACACCGTCTTCATGAATTCCGACAGGATGAAGATCGCGAGCGGCAGCCCTTGCGCCGTATAGACCAGGACCAGCGCGGTCAGCGTGTTGACCAGGCCGGTGGCGACCATGCCCTGCAATATGCCGATCGTGCCGAGCCGGATCGGGATCATGATGCCGAGCGCCATGTAGAGGCCGAGCAGCGTATTGCCCCGGAAGCGGTATTCCGAGAGCGCGAAGGCCGCCATCGCGCCGAAGAGCAGGACCAGCGCGATCGAGACCACGGTCACGATCATCGAATTGCTCATGTAATGCACGAAGTCGCCCTGGCCGAGAACGGTCGTGTAGCCGATCAGGTCGAAGGTCGCCGGCTTGTCGCCGATCGCCGGCAGCGGCGGCTGCATCGGATTGCGGAAGATGGCGTTGCGCGACTTGAAGGAGTTGATGATGGTGAGGACCACCGGCATCAGCGCGATCGCGGTATAGGCGATCAGGATCGCATGGGCTGCGGTGGTGCGTCCGAGGGAGGAACGGGCTTTCGACATGGCGGTCACCTTCAGAACTGGTAGTGGCGCAGGCGCCGCTGGATGGTGAAGAGATAGAAGCTGACGCCCGCCAGGATGATGAGGAACATCACGGTGGCGATGGTCGCGCCCATCGAGCGGTCGCCGAGCTGGAGCTGGAAACCGAAGAAGACCCGGTAGAGCAGCGTACCGAGGATATCGGTCGATCCGTCGGGGCCGGCGAGCGCGCCCTGCACCGTGTAGATCAGGTCGAAGGCGTTGAAGTTGCCGACGAAGGTCAGGATCGAGATGATGCCGATGGCCGGCAGAACCAGCGGCAGCTTGATCTTCCAGAACTGGCTCCAGCCGGTGATGCCGTCCATTTCGGCCGCTTCCAGCACCTCGTCGGGAATGTTGAGCAGCGCGGCGTAGATCAGCATCATCGGGATGCCGACATATTGCCAGACCGAGATCAGCGAAACCGTGATCAGCGCCGAATTCGGCTTGCCCAGCCAGGGCGCGAACAGCCATTTCAGATGGACGAGATCGAGCAGGTAAGGCGTGACGCCCCAGATCGGCGACAGGATCAGCTTCCAGATGAAGCCGACGATCACGAAGGAGAGGAGCGTCGGCAGGAAGATGGCCGTGCGATAGAAGGCGGCGAAGCGCAGCTTCGGCACCGAGAGCAGGGCGGCGAGCGCGATGCCGATCGGATTTTGCACCAGCATGTGGATGATGAAGAAGATCACGTTGTTGCCGAGCGCGTTCCAGAAATCCTGCGCCCAGCGCGGGTCGCCGAACAGCGTCCGGAAGTTGTCGAGCCCCACGAAGGCGCGTTCGCCGTCCACCGTATTGAAGAAGGATAGCCACAGCGTGCCCGCGAGCGGGATGATCATGATCGCCGAATAGACCAGCAGGGCCGGCAGAATGAAGACGACGATGTGCCAGCGCAGTGGCCGGTGGATCGCGCCTGAGGGGTTGGGCATGTCATCAGTGGTCATGGGTCGGCCCGCAGTTGGAGAGACGGTTTTCGATTTTGCGCGGCGGCTTGCCCGAGGGCAATTCGATTCTGGCTGCCATCCACGGCCAATGGGACGCCCGCAATGCGATGCGCGGCGAGGCGCCGGGGATCCGCCCGGATGCCCGGAACAAGCCCGGACACGGCGGCGGAGGCCGGATGCGGAGCCCCGCCACGAGGCTCCGCCTGGATGGTCACACGGTTACTTGGTCGGCTTGTACCAGGCGTCGAGACCGTCCTGGAGCTTCTTGGCCGCGACGTCCGGCGTGTCGGTGCCGTTGATCACATTGGCGGACTCGACCCAGGTCTCGTTCTCGAGGTTCGGCGTGCCGCGCGACAGGATCTGGTAGGTCGAACGGATCGTCGATTTGCATGTATCGCGCCAGGAGACGAATTCCTGCGCCAGCGGATCCTGCATCTTCACCGGAGTGGAGTTCAGGCTGAAGAAGCCCGGCAGCGCATTGGCGTAGATCTCGGCGAATTCCGGCGAGGAGACCCAGGAGAGGAACTTCTTGGTTTCCTCGGGATGCGCGGTCTTGGCATTCATGCCGATCGCGATGTCGGTATGGTCCGAGATGAAGCACGGGTCGCCGTCCTTCGGCACCGGCGGCATGAAGGCGCCCATCTTGAACTGCGCCTGGGTGTTGAAGCCGCCGATTTCCCACGAGCCGGCCGGATAGATCGCCGCGCGGCCGAGTGTGAAGAGATTCTGGCTGTCCGGATAGGTCTGCGCCTCGAAGCCGTCGCCGAGATAGTCCTTCCACTTGGCGAGCACCTCGAAGGGCTTCACCCATTGCGGGTCGGTCAGCTTCTGCTCGCCCTTGAGGAGTGCGAGACGGCCGTCCTCGCCATGCCAGTAGTTCGGGCCGATATTCTGGTAGCCCATGGTGGCGGCTTCCCAGAGATCCTTGGTGCCCATGGCGAGCGGAATATAGTTGCCGTCGGCCTTGATCGCCTCCAGCACCTTGAAGAATTCCTCCTCGGTCTTCGGCGGCGTCAGGCCGAGCGCGTCGAATGCGTCCTTGTTGTAGATGAAGCCGTGGATGACCGAGGCCATCGGCACGCAAAAGGTCTTGGCCACGTCATCGGTCTGCCAGGCCGATTTCGCCCCATCCGAGAAATTGGC
>JAGRLJ010000454.1 GCA_020441805.1 Rhizobiaceae bacterium | reverse complement strand
TTTCCGGCTCGCCGCAGAGCTCCGATCCGCGATGCCGGCAGGTATTGTGGAAGGCGGTGACCGCGCCCTCGCGGTCGCGGACCAGGATCAGGTTCTGGCCGGCGATCTCGACGCGGCGCATGGTCATCGGCGGCAGGTCGGCGAGCCGGCCGGCATGGACCCAGCTTCGCGCCCAGATCCGGGTCTGCTCGTCGCGGAACCATTGCGGGTCGGAATAGGCCGAAGCGGGAAGGGTGGGCGCGCAATGCGGAAGAAGCGGAGATGCGGGGTGGGGAATTTGCATCTGGTTCATCGCGGGCGCTCCGATCTCAGTGGAATTCGTCGGAGAAGGAAACCGCAATCGCCGTGACGGCCGCGCCGCCATGGCAGGGAAACGGCCGATCCGCCGCCTCGACGGCTCGGCAACACGCTTCGCGCATGTTCGGTAGAGCGCCCATATTCCGTTCCCTGTCGTCCGCTTCCGCGGCTCGTCATCGTTGTCGGCGAGTTTTTTGCATTTTGACTGAACTGTCAATCAATAAATTTATCGATAGGGGATCGATTTTTTCGCATCTTGCCGTCAGGATGGGGTGAATCTCTCCACTGGTCGAAAGGCTGTTCGATGCCGTCCCAAGCCAGGACCTCCCTTGCCGCGCCGCGAAAGGCGAGCCGCGAAGTGCGGCGACAGCAATTGATCGACGCCACGATCGCCACGCTCGCCCGGGTCGGCTTCTCGCGCACCACGCTGACCGAGGTGGCCAAGACGGCCGGTCTTTCGCACGGCCTGATCATCTTCCATTTCGAGACGAAGGAAAAACTGCTCGCCGAAACGCTGCAATTCATGTCGAAGGAATATCGCGACAATTGGGTGAGGGCGCTCGATCTTGCTCCCAGGACGCCGGCCGGCCAGATGGACGCCCTGATTCGCGCCGATTTCGACGAGGCGATCTGCGCGCCCGATCGTCTCGCGGCCTGGTCGGCGCTCTGGGCGGAGGCCCAGAGCCGGCCGATCTACCAGGAACATTGCTCCGGATTCGATCTCGAATATCTCCAGGTCATAGAGCGGCTCTGCGCCGAGCTGACGCGCGAGGGCCGCTATCCTTCCAAATCCGAACATACCGCCCGCGCGATCCGGGTCACGCTGAACGGCCTCTGGTTCGATCTCATGACCATGTCCGGTCCTTATAGCCGTGACGAATCGCTGGAGACCATGTTCAACATGCTGATGGCTTTCTTCCCCGGCCATTTCGGCCATGAGGGCGCCCTCGACGGCGCCCCGGTCCGGGAACTGGCCGCAGGCTGACGGTCGGCCCCCGGGAGAAGGGTCGCGCCTGGCGTCAATGCGGCGCCTTGCGCTCGGGCTTGCCCTTGCGTTTTGTTGACGCCATCTCGTCGAGCTCCTTCTCCGACATGGATTTCTCCATCTCCCTGGAGGCGCCCCTGAGCTTGGATTTCGGCATGTCGCCGCGCTTTGCGGCGAGCGCGGCGCCGGCCGCTTTCTGCTGGGCCTGGGATTTGGCGGGCATGATGTTTCTCCATCCTTGGGATCGCGACCGGTCCGTGCGGCCGCCAAGGCGGGAATGCCGGGCGAAGCGTTGGGTTCCCGCGGCCCTGCCCGGTCAGGTGCCGCAGAACGTCTTGTAGATCCGTCCGTCGCGCGGCGCCGGTTCGGCGTAACGCCGCCGTTCGGGTCCCTGATCCGCACAGGGGTCGGCCAGGACGGAGAGAAGCGTGTCGAACGGGCCGAGCTCTCCGGCGATCGCCGCGGCCAGCGCTTCCTCCACGAGATGGTTGCGCGGAATATAGAGCGGATTTTCCCGGTCCATCCGTGCCGCGCGGTCCGGCGCTCCGTCCGGGTCGCGGGACAGCCGGTCGCGCCAGGACGTGAGCCAGCGGTCCGCTGCCGCGCGGTCTCCGAACAGGCTCCGGAACGGTGTGTCGTTGCCGCGCGCGCAGTCGCCCAGACGACGAAAGGCGCCGGTCCAATCGACGGCGTCGCTTTGCATTAGGTCGAGCAGGCCCTGGACCAGCGCGCCGTCCTCGTCCTCCGCGCCGGCGAGCCCGATCTTGCGCCGCAGGCCAGCGAGCCAGGCGTCCTGGAATCGGCGGGCGAAGTCGACCACCGCGCCGTTCGCCTTCTCCGTCGCCGCCTCGCTGTCGCCGTCGATCAGCGGCAGAAGGGTCTCGGCGAAGCGCGCGAGGTTCCACTGCGCGATGCCCGGCTGGTTCTGGTACTGGTAGCGGCCGCCCCGGTCGATCGAGCTGAACACCGTCGCGGGATCGTAAGCGTCCATGAAGGCGCAGGGGCCGAAATCGATGGTCTCGCCGGATATGGACGAATTGTCGGTGTTCATGACGCCGTGGATGAAGCCGACATGCATCCAGCGCGCCACGAGCCGCGCCTGCCGGCCGGCCACCGCCTCGAGCAGGCCGAGATAGCGGTTATCGCGTTCGGAGAGTTCCGGATAGAGCCTGTCGATCGCATAATCGGCGAGCTGGCGGAGTCCGTCCTCGTCGCCGCGCGCCGCGAAGAACTGGAATGTCCCGACCCGGATATGGCTCGCGGCGACGCGCGTCAGCACCGCGCCGGGCAGGGCGGTGTCGCGATAGACCATGTCGCCGGTGGCGACCGCCGCGAGCGCGCGGGTGGTGGCTATGCCGAGCGCATGCATCGCCTCGCTCACCAGATATTCGCGGAGCACGGGACCGATCGCGGCGCGGCCGTCGCCGCCCCGCGAATAGGGTGTCCGTCCGGCACCCTTGAGCTGGATGTCGCGGCGCCGGCCATCCCCGTCGAGGGCTTCGCCCAGCAGGATGGCCCGCCCGTCGCCCAACTGCGGAACGAAGCCGCCGAACTGATGGCCCGCATAGGCCATGGCGATGGGCGTGATGCCCTCGGGCACCGCATTGCCGGCGAGAAGTGCCGCGCCTTCGGGCGAATCGAGCGCGTCGGCGTCGAGGCCGAGCTCCAGCGCCAGCGGCCGGTTGAAAGCGAGCATACGGGGCTCGGACACGGCCGTCGGCTGCACATGGGCGTAGAAACGTCCGGGAAGACCGCTATAGGTGTTGGCCAGTGAAATCATCGTTTGCCCGCTGCCGATATCCGTGCATTCCATGCTGTCGATAAGGTAGGCTTCGGGATACCGGCTCGCAAGGCTAGTCGGGGCCGACATCGGCCTCCTTGCGATCTTTTCCGGGCAGCGAGCCGGTGCCCGGCGTTTTGTCGTAATCTGTCAGGCTCTCTCGGGCATGCGGCCCGGCCGGCGGAAGATCCTTGCCGGACTTCCGGTCCTTGTCCGCCGGTTCCGGTTGTCGAACGGATTGGGTCATTGTGATCTCCTTTCCGTTTCAAACCGCCGGCATGGACGGAATGTTCCAGGAAATACGCGCCGTCCTTCGTGCCGGTCCGATAGGCGGGGGTGCTTCCAAGGCCGTCGATCCTGTCGTATTCCAGGTTGACGGCCGCGGCCAACGGAGGGCAATCGGGATATGACGATGCTTCGGCGCGAAATCGCGCTCCCGGTCGCTTTCCTCATAGGGCTCGCGCTGTTCCTGTTCGAGCATCGGTTGCTCGCGCTCGGTCTCGTCGGATCGTTCGCCGCCAGCGCGGCGCTCGTCGCCCTCATCGTCGCCGTCTCCGTCCGGGTCGCCCGCCATGCGGAATACCTCGCCCACAAGGTCGGCGATCCTTATGGAACCATGATCCTGACGCTCACCGCCGTGCTGGTCGAGGTTGTCGTGCTCGCCATCGTGATGAGTTCGGAAAGCGCGCCGACCCTCGTGCGCGACACGATCTATTCCGCCGTCATGATCGACATCAACGGAATTATCGGCCTTGCGGCGCTGGTCGGCGGGCTCCGCCATGGCGAGCAGCCCTATAACGACGATTCCGGCCGCACCTATAGCGTGATGATCCTCACGGCCATGAGCATTTCGATGATCATTCCCGAATTCGTGCCGCGCGACAATTGGCATGTCTATTCGATCTTCACGATCTGCGCGATGGTGACGCTTTACGCACTTTTCCTGCGCATGCAGGTGGGGCCGCATTCGTCCTTCTTCCGCTACAGCTATTCCTTCGCCAAGCAGGAGGGCGACGGGCAGGCCGCCAAAAACCATCCGCCGATCGCCGTTTCCGTGGCCACGATCGGCATCGGTGTGGCGGTGATCGGTTTTCTCGCCGAGGTGATGTCGGTTTTCCTGAGCGCCGGCATTACCGCCGCCGGTGCGTCGCTGGCGCTCGTGGCCGTCGTCGTGGCGGCCATCTCCGCGGCGCCTGAAGTGCTGACGGCGTTGCGCGCCGCGCTGCGGGACCGGATGCAGGCCGTGATCAATATCGCGCTCGGCGCCTCGCTCTCGACCGTGATTCTCACCGTGCCCGTCATGGAGGCGCTTGCGATCGCCCGCGGCCAGCCCCTGATCATGGCGATGACGCCGTTGCAGACCGTGATGGTGGCGGTGACCCTGGTCGTCGCGGCGATCAATCTCAATGACGGCGAAACCAACGCCATCGAGGGCATGACCCATTTCGTTCTCTTCGCCACATTCGTGACATTGACCCTTCTCGGCGTCTGACGGTGTGAGGCCGGCAGCGGGAATCCGGGCCGGGAAATCTGGGCTAGGCAATCTGGGCCGGGGAAACCAAGCGCCGCCTGCGCCGCCAGGCCGGCATGGGGCGCACGGACGACAGGCGCGCTCCGGCCGTTCCGACAGGGGGAAAATGACGAACGGACGCCATAAAGGACTTGATATCGCCGGTCGCCTTGTCTAATGCAGCCGTGACGGAGAGGTGGCCGAGTGGTCGAAGGCGCTCCCCTGCTAAGGGAGTATACCTCAAAAGGGTATCGTGGGTTCGAATCCCATCTTCTCCGCCATTTTCATTTGCGTCTTGCCGCTCGCCAACCAAGGCGCGATGGGTTCGGACTTCGTTTTCTCTCCTCCGATATACAGCACCAATCGCCGTCGATAGTGCGATATGCCGCCGATCTCCGCTCTCGTGCCAAGCGGTGCCGAGAATCTCCGATTCCACGCTGCCGTCTGATATAGATCTTGAGGATCGGCGATGGCGGCAATCGACGCTATCCAAGTCATTGGCGGGTTTGGTCGCGGGATCGTCAACCGGCCATGGATCGGGAAGCGAACATGTCTCGGTTTATGGGAATTCCGCAAAACCAGAAAGCGATATCATGAGCAGAGATGACAGTATCGCGGAGCGCATGATGGCGATGGACGAGGCAACATGGCTGCGTCATGCAAATCCCCTTAGCGTCTATACCCGCTATCTAGGACTGCCACTCTTGGCCTTGGGAATTTGGAGCCGCGTGTGGCTCGGATGGTGGGCCTTGCTTCCGATTGCCGCCGCGATCGTCTGGATATGGGCCAATCCAAGGATTTTTCCAAAGCCCGCCTCGACAAATAATTGGGCGTCAAAGGCGGTGCTCGGTGAAAGGGTATGGCTGAATCGTAAGCAGGTTGCCATTCCTGCCGGGCATCGCCGGGCGGCATTGCTGCTTTCGATCCTGAATGGCTTAGCCTCGCTCCCGGTGATTTACGGGCTGGCCATGCTGGATGTCTGGCCGACGGT
>JAGRLJ010000102.1 GCA_020441805.1 Rhizobiaceae bacterium | reverse complement strand
GGTAGCGACAAGATCGATGGCGGCGACGGCAACGACACAGTCTATGGCGGCGACGGCAGCGACAGGATCGACGGCGGCGGCGGCAACGATGTGCTGAACGGCGACGGCGGCAACGACAAGATCGACGGCGGCGGCGGCAATGACACCATCAATGGCGGCGCCGGCGACGACGTGCTGAACGGCCAGGCCGGCAACGACAAGATCGATGGCGGTGATGGCAAGGATACGATCAACGGCGGCTCCGGCAAGGATACGCTCACCGGCGGCAAGGGTAACGATACGATCGACGGCGGCACTGGCGACGACGATATCGACGGCGGCGACGGCGATGACGTGATCCTCGGCGGCGATGGAGCGGATGTCATAAAGGGCGGCGCCGGTAATGACACGGTCACCGGCGGTGCGGGAGCCGACACGATCACCGGCGGCGACGGCAATGACGTCTATGTCTATACGGCGAAGACCGATAGCGGCGTCGATGCCGACACTTTCGATATCATCAAGGACTTCAGTATTGCCGACGACAAGTTCGATTTCACGGCGTTGCTGGAGAACGATGTCTTCCATTTCATCGCCGCGGAAGGCGGCGCCTTTACCGGCACGCAGGCTGAGGTGCGCTGGGACAAGACGGGCGGAAATACCCTGATCGAGATCGATATCGACGGCGATGGCACCGCCGACATGAAGATCCAGCTTGATGGCGGGCTCAATCTCACGGAAGCGAACTTCAACCTCTGATCGCTCGCGTTCCCGGAAAGCGAAATGGCGCCGTCACCGGCGCCATTTTCATGTCGTGTATCCGCGATCAGTCCCGGGGGAAGATCTGCCGGCCGCCGATCTTCATGCTGATGCCGAGATTGCCGGTCTTGCGGCGGACGAGGAAGCGCGGCCGCCGGTCGGCGAAATAGGAATGGCGGCGGCGCGGCTTCGGCGGCTTGGCTCCGGCGGTGATCAGGTGTTCGTCGAGTTCGCGGGCCACGCCGTCGGCTTCCACCATCAGCATCGGGATGCCATAGGCTTCCGACCACGAGCGCCAGTCGGCGGCGATGTCGTAGAGATCGTGGGCGACGAGGAGCGGAATGCAGAGCGAGGGATCGATATGGTGAAGTTCGAGCGTGACCGTCACTTCGCCATTGCCGTGATCGATCGCACGCGCCGCGACGCCCTTGAAGACCCGCGAGGGAAGCGCCACGGTGAGCGGCAGGCCGCTGGCCGGCAGCGTGCGCCGCATTACCGCGCCGCGATCGTCCAGGGTGATCGAAACGGCTTCGTTCGTATCCTCGATCTCGTAGCGGAGATTCTGGGGAAAGAGGCTGGGATCGAGCCTGAGTATGCTCGTGGCCCAGGCGGGCTGATAAACGGTGTTCTGCATGAATTTCGACCCTGTTTCTCGAGAGATTATCTCTTCTGTTTTCGGGACTTTCTGTCCTCTTGTGCCCTCAGCTTAGCGGGTCGCCTTGAGATGCGGCTTAATATTCTCGGTTAAGAAAACTTTGCCTGACCGGATGGTTAGCAATTGGAAACGCGGTTGGGTTTGCAAAGGATGAAGACGAAGGGAAGACTTCGAGCCGAATATGAGGGATTTTCCCAAGGCCGGAAGTAAGGTTCGGATAAGACATTGCTGTCAGAATGACGACGCCGTCGGAATGGACACAATGATCTCCACCTATCTCAGCTACGATCTCGTCAATCGCGACATCAAGGGAAGTCTCGACCGGCTTTCCACGTCGCGCCAGATCGCGCGCGAGCGTGACTATTACGACGCCAATATCGGCAAGGTCACATCGGTCGAGGATTTTCTCAAGGATTACCGTCTCTACTCCTACGCCATGAAGGCGCATGGCCTGGAGGACATGACCTATGCCAAGGCCTTCATGAGGAAGGTGCTCGAAAGCGACCTGAGCGACGACAATTCCTTCGCCAACAAACTCACCGACCAGCGCTACCGGCAATTCGCGTCGTCGTTCCAGTTGTCCTCGGGAACCGCCGTGGTCCAGACCTCGCGGCAGATCGATGCCGTGATCGATACGTTCAAGAAAACCAAGGAAAGCGAGGCCGAATCCGTCGCGGTCGAGACGGAATATTACAAGGCGAAGATCGGCGCCGTCACCTCGGTCGACCAGCTTCTCGGGGACGAGCGGCTTCGCAACTATGTGCTCAAGACCTTCGAACTCGATACCAAATACTGGAGCCGGGATCATCTGACGCAGGTCCTGACCAGCGACCTCGACGATCCGGCGAGCTATGTGAACACCACGACCGCCAGCGACCGGTACCAGTTGCAGGCCCTGACGGCTAGCTTCAATTTCAATGCCGCCGGCACGCTCGACAGCGGTGTCGCCGTCCAG
Organism: Rhizobiaceae bacterium; assembly: GCA_020441805.1. Taxonomy (GTDB): domain Bacteria; phylum Pseudomonadota; class Alphaproteobacteria; order Rhizobiales; family Rhizobiaceae; genus Rhizobium_E. The sequence continues at coordinate 4,778 of JAGRLJ010000102.1, read as the reverse complement.
GACGCCGATCAGATCTCGGCGGTGATTTCCAACTACGCTTATTACGTACCGGATCGGACCGTCCCGACCGAAGCCAATCTCAACCGGGACTATTTCGAAAGCAGGATCGGGTCGATCGCCGATGTCGACGATCTCGTCGACGATTCCCGGATGTTGAACTATATCAAGACAGCATTCGGCCTCGAGGACGTGACGCTCAAGAGCACGATCCGGAACATCCTGACCAGCGACCTCGGCGATCCGAATAATTATGCGACGACATTCGGCGGCGCGGACTACGAGGCGCTGGCGGCGGCGTTCAATTTTCAGATGGACGGCACGCTGGCGGGGGGGACGACGGCACAGACCGCCGGTCAGACCGCCCAGACCTCGGCGCAATACATGGTGCGCTATGATGACGCGCAGGAAGCCAAGGACGCCGAGCTCTTCGAATATTACCGCAGCCATATCGGGTCGATGGACAGTGTCGAGGAGCTGCAATCGACGACGACGCTTTATGATTTCGTCCTGGCCGCCTTCGGATTCGACGCCGACGATGTCAGGTCGAGCGTGATCCAGCAGGTCCTGACCAGCGATCTCTCCGACCCTGACAGCTTCGCCAACCAGCAGAAGGACGATCGCTATCGCGAACTGGCGGCGGCCTTCAATTTCGGCGCCGACGGGCAGAAATCCACGCCGCGCCTGGCGCAGTCCGAAGGGGTGATCAAGCAGACCGCCAAGGACTACATTATCGTGAAGACGCGCTTCGGCAAGGATGACCAGCGCGACGCCGCCAACAAGGAGGCGCAATATTACGCCGCGCAGATGCAGAACGTCACGACGGCGAAGGAATTCCTCGCCGACCGCAGGCTCGTCGATTTCGTGCTCGACGCCAATGGAATCGAATCGGAGAAAGTGACCGACGATTTCATGGCGCAGGTCTTCGCCTCGGATCTCGACGATCCCAAGAGCTTCGTCAATCAGCTCGGCGACCATCGCTATGCCCAGATCCTCGCTTCCTTCAATTTCGACGGGAAGGGCGAGATCGTCGCCGCGGAATCCGGCATCCAGGGCCGCTACGGCCGGGAAATGACGGACTATCTCTACCTGCGCCAGACGCTGGAGGAGCAGGTCGGCGAGGATAGCGGCGGCGCGCGCCTCGCGCTCTATTTCAAGCGGATGCTGCCGGAGATCAATACGCCCTACGACATTCTCGGCGATACGGCGCTGCTCGAGGTCTTCCGCACCGCCTTCAGCCTGCCGTCGGAAATGTCGGCGATGGATATCGAGAAGCAGGCTGGAATCATCGAGAAAAATCTCGACCTCGAAAAGCTCCAGGATCCGACCGAGTTGGAAAAATTCATCAGCCGCTTCACGTCGATGTACGATCTTGAGAACAATACGAGCCAGGATCCGGTGCTGGGTCTTTTCTCGGCAAGCGGGACAATCAGCGCCGAAACGCTTCTCTCGATCGCCCAGCTCAAGCGATAGGATCGCCGTCCGCTTCGTCTCCCTTTCCGTTCCGGACACCGCGCGCGCTTGCTTTTATGGATCATTCGTTATATCCGTCGAAATATAACGCATGGGGAGATCGATGTCATGAAACGCCGCAGCATTCTGCTTTCCTTCCTCGCCGCGGCAGCGATCGTCGCCGGGTCCGTGCTGCCCGCCGCGGCGGCCGACCTCGTGGTCTTCGCGGCGGCCAGCATGAAGGGATCGCTCGACAAGGTGGCGAGCGCCTTCGAGGCGGGCGGCGGTTCGAAGGTCTCGATCTCCTACGCATCCAGCTCGCAGCTCGCCAAGCAGATCGAAGCCGCCGCCCCGGCCGATGTCTTCATTTCCGCCGATACGAAGTGGATGGACCATCTCGTCGAAAAAGGCGCGGTGAAGAAGGCGGCCGCGGTCAACCTGCTCGGCAACCGGCTGGTTCTCGTCGCGGCGAGGGATTCGGCGCTGTCGCTCAGGATCGAAAAGGATTTTCCGCTTGCCGGGACGCTGGGCGATGAGCGCATCGCCATGGGCGATCCCAAGAGCGTACCGGCCGGGAGATACGGCCGAGAGGCGCTTGAATTCTATGGCGTCTGGAAGGACGTCGAGTCCAAGGTCGCGGGCGCCGAAAATGTGCGCGCGGCGCTCAAGCTGGTCTCCTCGGGCGAAGCGCCGCTCGGCATCGTCTACGAAACCGACGCCAGGGCCGACAAGCAGGTCAAGGTCGTGGGCGTCTTCGGCGACGACAGCCATTCGCCCATCGTCTATCCGGTGGCCACGGTCGATGCCTCCCGGAACCCTGAAAAGGATGCCTTCATGACCTTCATGCGCGGGCCGGAAGCGACGCGGATCTTCCGGGATGCGGGTTTTACCGTGCTCGCGGGCTCGTAATCGCATCCATGGCTTTCAGCGCGGAGGAATGGACGGCCATCCGGCTCAGTCTCCAGGTGGCGGCAATGGCCGTGGCATGCAGCCTTCCCTTCGGCATTCTCGTCGCCTGGCTTCTGGCGCGGGGCCGGTTCCATGGCAAGGCGCTTCTCAGCGGCATCGTCTCGATGCCGCTGATCCTGCCGCCCGTGGTGACGGGATATCTGCTGCTGATGGCCTTTGGCCGTCGGGGCATTCTGGGCGGGGCGCTCGAAAGCATCGGCATCGTTCTCTCGTTCCGCTGGACAGGTGCGGCGGTGGCTGCCGCCGTCATGGGTTTTCCCTTGCTCGTCCAGGCGATCCTGCTCTCCATGGAGGCGATCGACCGCCGGCTCGAAGCCGCCGCCGGTACACTGGGCGCGAGCCCGCTGATGGTATTCCTCACGGTGACCCTGCCGCTCTGCCTGCCGGGAATCATCGCCGGCGTCGTCCTGTCCTTCGCCCGGTCGCTCGGTGAATTCGGCGCGACGATCACCTTCGTCTCCGCCATACCGGGTGAGACGCAGACCCTTGCCTCGGCCATCCATGCCGCGCTCCAGGATCCCGACGGGGAGCCCATGGCCTATCGGCTGACCCTGTTCTCCATCCTGATATCGCTCGCGGCGATCGTGCTGGCGCGCTTCGTCTCGCGGAGCGTGGCGCGGCGGCTCGGAGCGGCGTCATGATCGCGGTGCGCGTGCGGCACCGGCAGGGCGATTTCGTGCTCGACGCCGGCTTCGAGGCCGGCGGCGGCGTCACCGCGCTCTTCGGCCCGTCCGGTTCGGGCAAGACCTCGCTGGTGCAGATGATCGCCGGGCTCACCCGGCCGGAGGAAGCCGTCATCGCCTTCGGCGACACGGTGTGGAACGATACGGGAAGACGCGTCTTCGTGCCTCCCCATCGCCGCCGCATCGGCTATGTCTTCCAGGAAGGGCGGCTGTTCCCGCATCTGACCGCGCGCCAGAACCTGCTCTACGGCCGGTTTTTCGCCCCGCGCGGCGAGCGGCCGATATCGGAGGAGGAGGTGGTGGCGCTGCTCGGCATCGGCAGGCTTCTCGCCCAGCGGCCCGGCACGCTTTCGGGCGGCGAGAAGCAGCGCGTCGCCATCGGCCGGGCGCTCCTGTCGGCGCCGCGCCTGATCCTGATGGACGAGCCGCTTTCGGCGCTCGACCGCGCCCGCCGCCAGGAGATCCTGCCCTACATCGAGCGCATCCGCGACGAGGTGAGGATACCGGTCATCTATGTCAGCCATGCGCTGAACGAGGTGGCGCGCCTCGCCAACAGGGTCGTGCTGCTCGAAGAGGGCCGCGTTCGCGCCGAAGGCGAGCCGCGGCGGGTCTTTCCGGAACTGTCTCTCGGCCATGACGGCGTGGCGCCGCAATCGATACTGGAGGCGCGCGTCATCGGCCACGAACCGCATTTCGGTCTCAGCATGGCGGAGGTCGGCGACAGCGTCGTGACGCTCCAGCCGATCGGCCTGCCGGAGGGCACCCTGGTCCGCATCCGCATTCCGGCCACCGACGTCATGATCGCGCTCGACCGGCATGCCGATCTCAGCGCGCTCAACCAGCTTCCGGGCGTGGTGGCCGCCATCGAGACCGATGGCCACCATGTGCTTGTGACGGTCGATTGTCGCGGCCAGCGGCTGGTGGCCCGGATCACGCTGCTCTCGGCCGAGCGCCTGCGTCTGGGGGCGGGTACGCATGTCCATGCCCTGTTCAAGGCGATGGCGGTGGACGGCGCCGCGATCTATCGGGCGCCGGGTTCCGAGGCGGCCGGATCCTGAGGCGCCCGCTGCTCCGAAAGCCAGGCGAGATCTCCGGCAAGCGAGGCCATGGTCCGGGCTTCCATCGCCCTGAACCGTTCGAGCAGCGCCGCGCCGAACGGTGTGAGCACGGCGCCGCCGCCGCGCCTGCCGCCCTGCTTGGTGCCGATCGCCGGTTCGCGGAACAGGTGGTTGAGCTCATCGACGAGCAGCCAGGCCCGCCGATAGGACATCTCCATCTTCGCCGCTGCCTGGCGGATCGAGCCGGTCTCCCGGATCAGTTCCATGAGCTCGGCCTTGCCGTGGCTGAGCGGGACGCCGCCGGGAAAGGTGAGCCTGAGATTGAGCTTGATCGCCGCCGTCATTCCGCCGCCAGAACCTTTCCGGGATTCATGATGCCGGCGGGATCGAAGGCCCGTTTGATGCGCCGCATCAGGTCGATCTCGATGGCCGGGCGGATGGCGGCGAGTTCGTCGCGCTTGAGCTGGCCGATGCCGTGCTCGGCGGAGATCGAGCCGTTGAATTTCAGCACGAGTCCGTGGACGATACGGTTGACCTCCCGCCAGCGCCCGATGAACGCCTCCTTGTCGGCGCCGACCGGCTGGGAAATGTTGTAGTGGATATTGCCGTCGCCGAGATG
>JAGRLJ010000101.1:5324-6484 GCA_020441805.1 Rhizobiaceae bacterium | reverse complement strand
GCATATCGGCGCCTATCAGGTCGAGAAGAACGGTTCGAAGATCACCTTCATCGACACGCCCGGCCACGCCGCCTTCACCGCGATGCGCGCCCGCGGCGCGCAGGTCACCGACATCGCGATCCTCGTGGTGGCGGCCGACGACAGCGTGATGCCGCAGACGATCGAATCGATCAACCACGCCAAGGCGGCCGGCGTGCCGATCATCGTGGCGATCAACAAGGTCGACAAGCCGGCGGCCGATGCGCAGAAGGTCCGCACGGAGCTGCTACAGCACGAAGTCTTCGTCGAATCCATGGGCGGCGAGGTGCTCGACGTCGAAGTTTCCGCCAAGACCGGCGCCGGCCTCGACAAGCTGCTCGAAGCCATCCTGCTCCAATCCGAAATCCTCGACCTCAAGGCCAATCCGAACCGGACGGCCGAAGGCTCGGTGATCGAGGCCAAGCTCGATCGCGGCCGTGGTTCGGTCGCCACCGTGCTGGTGCAGAAGGGCACGCTCAAGCCCGGCCAGATCATCGTCGCCGGCGACCAGTGGGGCCGTGTGCGCGCGCTGGTCAACGATCGCGGCGAGCATATCAAGGAAGCAGGCCCCGCCATGCCGGTGGAGATCCTCGGCCTTCAGGGCACGCCGCAGGCCGGCGACCGCTTCGCCGTGGCGGAGAGCGAAAGCCGCGCCCGCGAGATCGCCGAATACCGCCAGCGCCTGGCGCGCGAAAAGGCCGTTGCCCGCCATGCCGGCCAGCGCGGCTCGCTCGAGCAGATGATGAGCCAGCTCACGGCTTCGGGCCTCAAGGAGTTCCCGCTGGTCATCAAGGGCGACGTGCAGGGCTCGATCGAAGCCATTGCCGGCGCGCTGGACAAGATCTCGACCGACGAGGTCCGGGCCCGCATCGTCCATTCGGGCGCGGGCGCGATCACCGAATCCGACGTCTCGCTCGCCGAGGCCTCGGGCGCCGCCATCATCGGCTTCAACGTCCGCGCCAATCCGCAGGCGCGCGATGCGGCCGAACGGGCGGGCATCGAGATTCGCTACTACAACATCATCTACGACCTCACCGACGACGTGAAGGCGGCCATGTCCGGCCTGCTTTCGCCCGAACGCCGCGAGACCTTCCTCGGCTATGCCGAGATCCTCGAAGTGTTCAACATCACCAAGGTCGGCA
>JAGRLJ010000101.1:0-5232 GCA_020441805.1 Rhizobiaceae bacterium | reverse complement strand
ACGCTCAAGCGCTTCAAGGACGAAGTCTCGGAAGTCCAGTCGGGCCAGGAATGCGGCATGGCCTTCGAGAACTATGAGGACATCCGCGCGGGCGACGTCATCGAATGCTTCCGCGTCGAGCACATCACCCGTACGCTCTGATGCGGAGATCAATGCTCGCAAGAACCTTGGGAATGGCGGCTCCGGCCGCCATTTTCATATTGCTGCCGGGCCTCGCGCTCGCCGAGGTCTGCGACAGGGGCGCGCTCAACCTCGCCGACCATGTCGCCACCCTCGACCAATGGCTGAGGTCGCTGCCGGACGGCGACCAGTATCGCAAGTTCTTCACGCCCGAGGCCTGGATCACCGGCGCGATCCTGCTCTGGCTGATCGTCGGCAACGGCACGCGTTCGACCATCGCCGCCATCGCCTGGTTCCTCTGCCTGGCGATCTACCATGCCTTCGCCTATGTCTCGATCGACCTCGCCGACCCCTATTACCAGGCGGCGATCCGGGAAGGATGCGTCGAGGATTCGCCGCGTTACATCCTGAGCAATCTCGGATTCGCGACAATCGCCATTCTGCTCACCTTGCAGCGCATAAGGCGCCGGTCATCCACCTGATCCGTCCGGAAGGAGCCCGATCCGCGATCAGGACCGGCTTTCCGGCCGAAGCGATCGGCACGTTCTCGAATGACGCCGTGCCTCATGCGCAAGCCTGTTACAAGCCCGGCCCGCTATAGCGCATGGCGGCTGGCGACTCGACTTGCCGGCCGCCATATCGAATCGCCAGCCGGGAATCGTGATGGGTTATGAAGCTGCCGACCGTATCCTCTCGGTCTCCTTCGCGCGCGATGCGGAGGAACATGCCGACGTGATGCTCACCGCCGGGCGGCGGATGCTGGCCGGCCCGGCACGGATATCGGCCTGGGCGGCTTTCGCCGCCGCTGTCGGTTTCGGCGTGGCGGTCGGTATCCTGATGGAAATCCATCGCCGCCTCGTGCTGCCGCTCGTCTTGGGGCCGGCGGAACCCGCCCCGCTCGGCACCGTCGTCCTGCAACTCCTGCCGCTGATCCTGATGATCGCCGCGCTTTATATCCTGCTCTACAGGCGCGCCGTTCGGCGCCGGCGCGCCGCTCTTGTCGCCCGCCTGACGCCCGGCGTCGTCATCGACGTCGACATCTTTCCGAAGGGGGTCGCCATGGCGAGCGATCGGGTGGCGATCGAGGTCGACTGGCCGGCGGTGAGGGACGTCTTCGCCGGCGCAAACCGCATCGAAATGGAATGCGAGGCCTTCTCGCTCTACATTCCGGAACGCGCCTTTCCCGACCATGCGGCCTTCACCCGGGCGGGACGCGAGGTTCGCAATCTCTGGCGCGCGGCGCTGAAACAGGAACGCGACAGCCGGATGAGCGAGGCGGGACTGGATTGAGCCCCTGCCCGGGCCTTGACCTTTTTCTCCAAAAGAGTCATTCAGCCGCGCTTGACGAAGCGGGCGTCGGACACGCCGCATGATTGGATCCAGATGTCGAAAGCAACCACCTCCGCGCCCTCGCAGCGCATGCTGCGCGTGGGCGAACAGGTCCGTTCCGCGCTGACGCAGGTCTTGCAACGAGGCGAGATCAGCGACCCGGTGATCGAGGGCACAGTTATCTCGATCTCGGAGGTTCGCATGTCGCCGGATCTCAAGATCGCGACGGCTTTTGTCACACCGCTGGGCAATAGCAGCCACGACCAGATCGTCGCGGCCCTCAACCGCAATGCACGGTTCATCCGCGGCAAGATCGGCCCCGCGCTCCGCCAGATGAAATATATGCCGGAAGTGCGCTTCCGCGATGACACGAGTTTCGAGAATTTCCGCAGGATCGACGAACTCCTGAAATCGCCGGAAGTCTCACGCGACCTCGACCACAGCGAAGAAGAAAAAGACTGAATGTCCAAACCGAGAAAACCCAAGGGCCGCCCGATTTCGGGCTGGCTGATCCTCGACAAGCCGGTGGATTTCGGCTCGACCGAAGCCGTCTCCAAGATCAAGTGGCTCTACAAGGCGCAGAAAGCGGGACATGCCGGCACGCTCGACCCGCTCGCCTCCGGCATGCTGCCCATCGCGCTCGGCGACGCCACCAAGACCGTTCCCTATGTCATGGACGGCCGCAAGATCTATGAATTCACCGTGACCTGGGGCGAGGAACGCTCGACCGACGACCTCGAAGGCGAGGTCACGCATAGCTCGGCGAGCCGTCCGGACGAGCAGGCAATCCGCGACCTGCTGCCGAAATATACCGGCGTCATCGAGCAGATCCCGCCGCAATTTTCCGCCATCAAGATCGCTGGCGAGCGCGCCTACGACCTGGCACGCGAAGGCGAGACGGTGGAAATCCCGGCGCGCGAGGTGGAAATCCATCGCCTCACGCTGCTGAGCGCCGAGAAGGACGCGGCGCATTTCGAGGTGGAATGCGGCAAGGGCACCTATGTGCGCTCGCTGGCGCGCGATTTCGGCCGCGACCTCGGTTGCTACGGCCATATTTCCGGGCTCCGCCGCACCTATGTCGCCCCCTTCGGCGAGGAGCAGATGGTGCCGCTCGCCCGGCTGGTCGAACTCGAAACGGTCGAGGACCAGAACGAACGCCTCGCCGCGCTCGATGCCTTCCTCATCGACACGTCCGAGGCGCTGTCCACCCTGCCCCATCTCGCGGTGAACGAGGACCAGGCGCGCCGCATCCGCTCGGGCAATCCCATCATCCTGCGCGGCCGGGACGCGCCGCTGCCGGCGCCGGAAGCCTATGCGACCGTAGCTGGCGCCCTGATCGCCATCGGCGCGATCGAAGCCGGAGAATTCCGGCCAAAACGGGTCTTCGGGTGATGCGGGTCACAGTCGGGAACACCAGCGATGCGCTTCAGAAGAATCGTCTATGTGATCGCTGTTCTGTTTCTGGGACCTGCATCGACATTAGCGACTATCTTTCCAGCGGAAGCCGGCTTCCCGGCACTGCTGTTATTTGAAGCGTTGATGTCGGTCATGACCTACCCCTCAGGCTTTGTCGCGTCGCTGATAGGCGGCGGCCTTGTCTTCTCAGGCATTGTCACACCGATTGAAGCGATTGTCATGACAACGCCGATCTTCGCAGCGCTCGGATATCTGCAATGGTTCTGGCTTTTTCCACGCCTCTACGGCGGAGAACGCAGGGCTTTGTCGGATCTCGCCCAGCGTCCATGAATGAACTCGCAACCAACCGGATTGCCCGAAGCACAACTATGACTGCCGTCTCCTGAACTCGTCCACCGGCAGGCCGCCCACGCCCCAGTCCTCCATCGCCACTTCATCGATGACGACGAAGGTCCCGTTCGGATCCTTGTCGAGGACACGGACCAGAAGGTCGGTCACACCCTTGATGATCTCGGCCTTTTGCGCGCGCGTCGCCCCTTCGCGGGTAATCCTGATATTCACATAAGGCATGGCGTCCTCCCGGCGCGATCACAATGACAGCGCTACCATAAGACGATCCCGCTGTCATCGGTCGATCGCCGGCACCGGGCACTCGAACCGCCCTCGCTTTCAACCGCGAGGACGATCGCCTTCCCGCGATATGCACCCCTTTCCTTTCATCCGGATTTCGTTTATAGGCCGCGCCAGCGAGTGCTCCATGCCTCGCCTTCGCTGACCTGAGCTGGACGACATCCCGGCTCAGGCGTCTTAAAAATCCACAACAGAAAGGATTGTCCGATGTCGATCACCGCAGAGCGTAAGGCCGAACTCATCAAGCAGTATGCGACCGTATCCGGCGACACCGGTTCCCCGGAAGTCCAGGTCGCGATCCTGACCGAGCGGATCAACAACCTGACCGAACATTTCAAGGGCCACAAGAAGGACAACCATTCCCGCCGTGGCCTGCTGAAGATGGTTTCGAGCCGCCGTTCGCTTCTTGACTATCTCAAGAAGAAGGACGAGGGCCGTTACACGAAGCTGATCCAGTCTCTCGGCATCCGCCGCTAAGACCTTTCGGCGGAAGGGGCGACCCTTCCGCCGATTTCGATTCCGCCGGTTCGCCGGCGCCCCGCTTTCCGGATGGGCCGGAGGCGGGATCTCACCCGCCCATCATGGGGCAGGATTGCAGTTCGTTTCCGCGGCCGGCGCCGCAGATGGAGGAACGCACCGCTGTCTTGCCCGTGATGTGCACAACGAAGACGCGGAGCATCCGGCCTTCCGGCCGGCGCGCTCCCGCACATGGAAGGACAAAATATGTTCGAAACTCATAGAGTCGAAATCGAATGGGCCGGCCGCCCGCTCATCCTGGAGACGGGCAAGGTTGCCCGCCAGGCCGACGGCGCCGTCATGGCCACCTACGGCGAGACCGTCGTTCTCGCCACCGTCGTCTCCGCCAAGTCGCCGAAGCCCGGCCAGGATTTCTTTCCGCTCACCGTGAACTATCAGGAAAAAACCTATGCCGCCGGCAAGATCCCCGGCGGCTATTTCAAGCGCGAAGGCCGCCCGTCGGAAAAGGAAACCCTGGTTTCCCGTCTGATCGACCGTCCGATCCGTCCGCTTTTCCCCGATGGCTACAAGAACGACACCCAGGTTGTCGTCACCGTCATGCAGCATGACCTCGAAAACGATCCGGACGTGCTGTCCATGGTCGCGACATCCGCCGCGCTCACCCTGTCCGGCGTTCCCTTCATGGGTCCGATCGGCGCCGCCCGCGTCGGCTACATCAACGGCGAATACGTGCTGAATCCGCATCTCGACGAGATGGACGAATCGACGCTCGACCTCGTCGTCGCCGGCACGTCGGAAGCCGTCCTGATGGTCGAGTCCGAAGCCAAGGAACTGAACGAAGAGACCATGCTCGGTGCGGTCATGTTCGGCCACCGCGGTTTCCAGCCGGTGATCGACGCGATCATCCAGCTCGCCGAAGCCGCCGCCAAGGAACCCCGCGATTTCACCCCGCCGGACCATTCCGAGCTCGAAGCCGAAATGCTCAAGCTCACCGAAACCGAGCTGCGCGCGGCCTACAAGAACACCGAGAAGGCCGTTCGCTATGCGGCGGTGGACGCCGTCAAGGCCAAGGTCAAGGAGCATTTCGTCGATGCCGAGGGCAACCCGACCTATCCGGCCGACGTAATCGGTTCCGTCTTCAAGGAATTGCAGGCCAAGATCGTCCGCTGGAACATCCTCGACACCAAGAGCCGCATCGACGGCCGCGATCTCGAGACCGTCCGGCCGATCGTCGCCGAAGTCGGCATCCTGCCGCGCACC
>JAGRLJ010000100.1 GCA_020441805.1 Rhizobiaceae bacterium | reverse complement strand
CAGCCGGGCGTGCCGGCGAGATGACCGAACTCCGAGACGACCTGGTCATAGACCGCGCGCTTGAAGGGCACGATCAGCCCCGGCAGATCTTCCATCGGCTTCCAGGCCCAGTCGTCGAATTCCTGTTCGTGTCCGCCCGGCGGCGGCGCGATCCGGATCTCGCTCTCGTCGCCGGTGAAGCGGAAGGCGAACCAGGCCTGGCTCTGGCCGCGATACTTGCCCTTGAGGCCGATGCCGATCAGGTCCGGCGGCAGGTCGTAGTTGATCCAGTCCCGCGCGCGCGTGAGCAGCGTCACGGTCTCCATGCCGGTTTCCTCATAGAGCTCGCGATAGGCGGCTTTCTCCGGATCCTCACCCTTGTCGATCCCGCCCTGGGGCATCTGCCAGAGCTGCGGCGAACCGTCATATTCCGAATTGCCGACCGGTGTCCGCCTGCCCGCCCAGACCAGGCCCTGCCGGTTCAGCACCATGATGCCGACACAGGGGCGATAGGGCAGGTCCTCGGCGCGGATGGGCTTGTGCTTGGTCATGAGAGCGTTCCGGAAATGTTGTCGGCGGTCGTCTTGATTATCGCTGTCCGGGCTGTCTCCACAAGGGGGAGGGCTTCACTCTTGGCACGCGCTCCATTCCATGCTTAGTCCGGCACGTCCGCCAGCACCGAGACGCCGACCACCTCGATCCCGCGTCCCTGGGCCTCGCGGACCCATTGCGTCACGGCGTCGACGCTTTCGTCGAAAGCGGAGGCGACGCCGATGGCGGAGCCCTTGCGAAACGCGATTCGCTCCAGTTCGTCGAGTTTCTTCAGCACCGCCGCCTTGCTGACCTCCTGGTCGAGGATCACATCGGCGAAGGCGTGCGGGGCGGCGAAGGCCTTGGCATAGCTCGCCGTCAGCGACTGCGCGGACGATCCGTCGTCGAGGAAGAGCAGCCCCCGGCTGGAAATATCCTTCATCACAGGCTCCAGCGCCTTGGGATCGGCGAGGAAGCGGCCACCGAGATAATTCATGATGCCGGTGTAGTTGGTCATCCGCCCCATGGCTTCGTGCAGGCGCTTGAGATTGGCGGTCGGCGAATCGCCCGCGACCAGTGTCAGCCGGCCGGGATCGTTGGCGGGATAGTCGAAGGGTTCGAGGGGAACCTGCAACAGGATCTCGTGGCCGCCGCGCCGGGCGATCGGCATCCAGCGGAAAAGCGAATTGCCGCTCGCCGCGAAGGCGAGCGTGACGTCTTCCGGCAGCATGTCGAGCGCGCGCTGCGTGCCGGTCTGGCTGAGCCCGAGCCCGCCGACGACGATCGCGATTCGCGTGCCGCGCGCGCCGGACCAGGGCCGCGCATAGCGATCGACGGGCCGGGTGCCGTCGGCGGCGACGACCGGCAGCCTGCCGTCGGGCGTCTCCTCGATCAGGGCCGCGTCCGGCAGGTCGGCGGTTCGGGGATCCTGCGGATTCTGCGCCGTGGCGTCGATCACCACCGGCCCGTCCTTGGTGCGGTTTTTCGGGGTGAACTTGGTGACGACCGAACCGTCGTCCATCACCTGGCGCTCGACATGGGCGCCGTCATGCGGGCGGGCGCGGACGAGCTTGCCGGCGGGGTCGGGCTCCTTGCCGTCCTCCAGCGCCTCGGCTGGGACGGCGGTCGTGGCGGCCGGCTTGTCCTCGACGGCGGCCACCCTGGGCCGCTCGAGATTTTCCGGGCCCATCGCCGCATAGAAGGACGCGCCGCCGAGCAGCAGGATACCGAAGACCGCGAGCGCGCGGCCTGGCGAGAAGAAGCCGCGCGACGGTGTCGCCGGCTTCCTGTCCTGCCCCAGTGGCGTGTTGATCCCGCTCAACTCTGCCCGCCCGATTCAGTGAAGGCGGGCGGAAGGGTTCCGCCCGCGCGCCGGCTTCAAGGCTTCGCCTGTTCGGCTTCGACCGCCTTTTTCTGGTCAGGCGGGAAATGGGGATCGACCTTCTTGCCGCGCAGCAGGTCGAGCGCATAGGCGAGCTGCACGTCGTCCTTCGGATCCGGCGGGACATAGGCCTGCGAGCCCGAACCCTCGTCATTCTCGTCGGCGCCCTTGATATGGCCCTTGAGCGAGGACTCGGCGGCCTTTTCGACCTTGCCCTGCAATTCGGGAGGAATCGGCTGCTCGACGGTGATGTCCGGGGTGATGCCGATGCCCTGGATCGACTTGCCCGACGGCGTATAATAGAGCGCCGTGGTCAGCCTGAGCGCGCCATTGTCGCCGAGCGGAATGATCGTCTGCACCGAGCCTTTGCCGAAGGAGCGCGTGCCGAGGACGGTGGCGCGCTTCAAATCCTGCAACGCGCCGGACACGATCTCGGAAGCCGAGGCCGAGCCGCCATTGACCAGCACGATGACCGGCTTGCCGTTGGAAAGGTCGCCTTCCGTCGCCGAGAAGCGGCGCGTCTCGCTTTCGATCCGGCCACGGGTCGACACGATCTCGCCCTTGTCGAGGAAAGCGTCGGAGACGTTGATCGCCTGGTCGAGCAGGCCGCCCGGATTGAGGCGCAGGTCGAGCACATAGCCCTTGAGCTTGTCGTTCGGCACCTGGGCCTGGATTTTCTCGATGCCCTTCTTCAGGTCGTCGTAGGTCTTCTCGGTGAACGAGATGACGCGCAGATAGCCGACATCGCCCTCGACCCGGGTCTTGACCGCCTGGACGGCGATGACATCGCGCTTGAGCGTGATCTCCATCGGCTTGTCGGCGCCCTTGCGGAGGATGGTGAGCGTGATCGGCGCGCCGACCTCGCCGCGCATCTTGTCGACCGCTTCCTCGAGCTTGAGGCCGCGCACATCGGCGCCGTCGATCTTGGAGATCAGGTCGCCCGCGAGCACGCCGGCCTTCGCCGCCGGCGTATCGTCGATCGGGGTGATGACCTTGACGAGGTCGTTCTCCATCGTGACCTCGATGCCCAGTCCGCCGAACTCACCCTTGGTCTGGGTGCGCATGTCGTTGGCGTCCTTGGCGTTCATGTAGCTCGAATGCGGGTCGAGCGAGGAGAGCATGCCGGAGATCGCCGATTCCACCAGCTTCTGCTCGTCCGGCGGCGTCACATATTGCGCGCGCACGCGCTCGAACACTTCGCCGAAGATCGAGAGCTCCTTGTAGGTCGACGAGCCGGCCGCGTTGGCGGGAATGCCTGCGGCATAGACGCCGACCATGGCCGTCGAGCCCAGAAGCGCGCCGAGAAGCACCAGAGAAGTCTTACGTAGCATTGCGTGCCTTTCCGAGTTCCTTGACGGACCACCAGGGTTTCGAATCGACCGGTTTCCCGTCCTTGCGAAATTCTATGTACAGCGTGGGGCGATCGGTTTCCAGATGCAGCCCCGCCGCACTCGCTATTCTCTTTTCGCCCATCTGGCCGAGGGGTTCCCCGGCCACGGCGAATTGTCCCTGCCGGGCGGTCACCGAATCCATGCCCGTCATGACGATATGATAGCCGTCGCCGGCATTCATGATCACCATCTGCCCGTAGCTCCGGAACGGGCCGGCGAACATGATCCAGCCATCGGCGGGCGCGGTGACCACCATGCCGGCATTGGCGGCGACGGTGATGCCCTGCGCCGGATGTCCCGTCCCGTCGTCGTCGCCGAACAGCCGCAGCACGTCGCCAGCCACCGGAAGGTCGAGTTTTGCCTTGAGGGCCGAGAATGCATATGCGGGCGCAATGCGGTTTTTGTCGGGCAATCCCGTGGCGGCGTCGAGCCGGTCTCGTTCCTCCGGACTGAGGCTGGCGCGCCTAGCCTCCTCGGCCTTGGCGGCGTCGGCCGCCGCCTTGGCCGAGCTGATTTCCTTCTCCAGCGAGGAGATCAGGCCTTCGAGGCTTGTCGCGCGCGCGGCCAGTTCCGCCGACCGCTTGCGTTCGCTTTCGAGCTCGCTCCGGTTCTTCACGTTCAGTTTATCGTTCTCGGCGGCGAGCAGCGTCATCTTCCGCTCCTCCTCCATCGCCGAGGCCATGGTCTTCACATAGCTTTCCCGCTCGGCCGCGATCTCCCTGCGCAGCGTCGCCAGCGCCTCGAGATCGGCGGCGAGCTTCTCGGTCTCGCCGCGTATGCCGGGCACGACGGCGCCGAGCAGGATGGCGCTGCGCACCGACGACAGCGCGTCGTCGGGAGAGACCAGCAAGGCCGGCGGGGGATTGCGGCCCATGCGCTGGAGCGCGGCGAGCACTTCGGCGAGCAGGCCGCGCCGTTCCCGGAGCGAGGCGCGGACAGCCGCCTCCTTGCCGCCGAGATCCTTCAACCGGTCCTCGTTGGCGATCACCTGCCGCTCGAGATCCTTGCGCCGGCCGGCGGAGGCGACGAGCGCCTCGCGCAGGCCGGCCGTCGTCCGCTCGATGCCGGCGATCGAGGCTTCGAGCTCAGCGGTTCGGGCCTTGGCGGCGGCGATGATCCTGGCCAGGTCGCGCAACTCGCTCTCGGTGACGTTGCGCTTCATGGTCAGCGCGCCGATCTGGCCGGTCTCGGTCGGGATCGGGTCCATGTTCTGCGGCAGCGACGGCCCGGGCAGGGCGAGCAGGACGCCGGCCGAGACCGCGGCGGCGATCCGCCTCCATCCGCTTCCTGTCGTGATGATCCGCATTCCGTGCCGCATAGACCGCTTTGGCCACCAACCTTGCGCGCGACCGGCGGGACCGCCGATCCTCGCCGATATGTCGTTACTTTTAAGCTGATTTGCGGCGCTTGGCCAACCGCTTTGATCCGAGGTCGGTGGCAGCGGCCCGGAAGGTCTCTTCACACCCGGTGGTAGGGATGCCCCGACAGGATGGTCACGGCGCGATAGAGTTGTTCGCCCAGCATCACCCGCACCAGCTGGTGCGGCCAGGTCATCTTGCCGAAGCAGAGGCGATGGGCGGCCTTGCCGGTCAGGTCGGGATCGAGCCCGTCCGGTCCGCCGATGGCGATGACGAGATCGCGCTTGCCCTGATCGCGAATGGCGCCGAGGAGTTCGGCGAATTGCGGACTGTCGAGAGCCTTGCCGCGCTCGTCGAGCAGGATGAGCACGGCGCCGTCGGCGAGCATCTTCTCGAGCGCCGCCGCTTCCTCGCGCTTGCGCATACCGGCATTGCCCGATCGGCTTTCGTTGATTTCGACGATCCTGGCGAGTTCGAGCCCGACAGCCGGCCCCGCCTTGGCGAAGCGGTCGTAATACCGCTCGGCCAGTTCCTTTTCCGGGCCCGACTTCAGCCTGCCCACGGCGAACAGGGAAATCCGCATGACGGGCGCCCGAATTCCAGACCAAATTTCCACGTCGAAAGGGAAACCCTTTCGAGTCGCTGTCATCATGCACGGGCCGCGAGGTGACGGCGGCCTTGCACGATCAGTGAAGCGTTCCCTCTTCGAGGTCCGGCGCGGCCCACATCTTCTCGATGTTGTAGAACTCGCGGATTTCCGGTCGGAAGATGTGAACGATGATGTCGCCGGTATCGATCAGCACCCAGTCGCCCGTCTCCAGGCCCTCTATGCGAGGGCTGCCGAAGCCTTCGGCCTTGAGATCGTCGATCAGGTGTTCGGCAATGGCCGCCACATGACGGCTGGAGCGTCCCGACGCGACCACCATGTAGTCGCCGAGCGCGGATTTGCCTGTAATGTCGATAGAGGTGACGTTTTCGGCTTTCGAGTCCTCGAGGCTTTCGAGGACCAGCTTGAGAGCCTTGGCCGCAGCGAGTTCGCTACGCTCCATGCTCCGGGAGTAGGCGATCGGCGCCACTCCTTTCGCGTGTACTGTTGTCAGAGAATTCTCCTTTCTTGCAAACAGCCATGCATCCGGCGCGATTGCCGGACATTTAAAGATAGTCACCAAACCTTAAAACTTTCAAGACAGCGACATTCACTATTGAAGCTGATTCGTCGTTCCCGACAGTTTCGCGCAAGGATGGATGCTTAGGCCGTTTGGCCCGAAGTGTCCGGGACCCTCGACCGGCTCCTTTCCCTTTCAGCCAGCCCCCCGGGACGGTGTTGTCCCCCGCTTCGCCGGGAATGGGCCATCCGGTGGCCGAAGAGGTGTCGCCACGCGCCCGTCGACGGTCCGAAGGCATGATTCCCGCTGCCCGGAAACGGCCCCAAATTCTCCTGCCATTCCCTCTTTTATTCCGGGAATTTCCTTCCCATATGCGCTCAGACGGGAAATCACTTCATCCCCTCCGGCCTGCCATCGGGGGCCGATCTTGACCAACGCTTCCGTGCCTTCGAGGGCGGAGCGGGAAATGGAGAGACCTATGAACATACAGAAGTATTCCGAGCGCGTGCGCGGTTTCCTGCAAAACGCGCAGAGCTATGCGCTGGGCGAGGGCAACCCGCAGTTCACCGCGGAACATGTGTTGAAAGCGCTGCTCGACGACGAGGAAGGCATGGCCGCCTCGCTGATTTCGCGCGCCGGCGGCGATCCTCGCATCGCGAAGAATGCCAATGACGAGGCGATCCGCAAGCTGCCCAAGAGCACCGGCGGCAACGGCCAGCTTTCGCTCGCCCAGCCGCTTGCCCGTGTCTTCAACGGCGCCGAGGAGGCCGCCAAGAAGGCCGGCGACGCATTCGTCACCGTCGAACGCCTGCTTGTCGCGCTCGCCATCGAAAGCACGGCCTCGACCGCCGAGGCGCTGAAGAAGGCCGGCGTCACCCCGGTCGCGCTCAATCAGGTCATCAATGAGATCCGCAAGGGCCGCACCGCCGACACGGCGAATGCGGAGCAGGGTTTCGATTCGCTCAAGAAATATGCCCGCGACCTCACCGAGGAGGCCCGCGAGGGCAAGCTCGATCCGGTCATCGGCCGTGACGACGAGATTCGCC
>JAGRLJ010000099.1 GCA_020441805.1 Rhizobiaceae bacterium | reverse complement strand
GCGGTTCGATGCCTGGCCTACCAACGAGCGCATTCATATGAGGCATCCACTCGAACGTCTTGTCAGTGAGATCGGAGACGAAGTGACCAACATAGACGTTTCGCAAGTACTTGAAGAATTCGAGCGCCTTGCGGATCGGTCGCTGAAGTTCGCCAAGATCGGGGTTGTCCTTGTAGAGTCCACCTGAGATTGCTGCGAGGTCTGCAACGTTCGCTATCTCCAACATGATATGTCGCATCAGAACCAAACGCAGACTTGGTGAATCTGGGCCGGCCTCAAGAGCCTCGTGGGCCGTCGTTAGGTCGTGACGGGCGACCATTCCCGCTGTGCAAATGTGCCTATAGTCCATGTGCTGATTCATCTCATGCGCGTGTTCTAATACCAAGGCTTTCGACTTGACGGCAGTCGGACATTGCTCGGCCGCCGATCCCCTGTCTTTACACGCCGCGCCCCTACTACGCCCTTGACGCTGTTGCGCGAGGCTATTTCCTGCCTCTCTTACTCATCCCCGACCCGGGATCGCCATCGCGATCCCAACCGCTATCGGGGGCGAGATGTCGGCGACCTTCCAACAATCGGAAACCTCCATGCGCGGCGCGCGCATGCTGCGCACCGCGCTCGGACCCGCCATCGCGCGCTTCCTCGAAGAGCCCGGCATCGTCGAGGTGATGCTCAATCCGGATGGCCGGCTCTGGATCGACCGGCTGTCCGAAGGGCTTTCCGACACTGGTGAACTGGTCGCTCCCGCCGATGGGGAGCGGATCATCCGGCTTGTTGCCCACCATGTCGGTGCAGAGGTTCATGCCGGAAGCCCCCGCGTGTCCGCGGAACTGCCGGAAACAGGCGAGCGCTTCGAGGGTCTGCTGCCGCCCGTGGTCGCGGCCCCGACCTTCGCCATCCGCAAGCCCGCCATCGCCGTCTTCTCGCTCGACGACTACGTTGGCGCCGGCGTCATGGACGCCGGCCAGGCGGTCGCCCTTAGAGTCGCGGTCACCAGCCGTAAGAACATCCTGGTCGCCGGCGGCACCTCGACCGGCAAGACGACACTGACCAATGCGCTGCTCGCCGAGGTGGCGAAGAGCGCCGACCGCGTGGTCATCATCGAGGACACACGGGAACTGCAATGCGCGGCGCCCAATCTCATCGCCATGCGCACCAAGGATGGCGTTGCCACGCTGTCCGACCTCGTCCGCTCCTCCCTTCGTCTGCGCCCCGACCGTATCCCCATCGGCGAGGTGCGCGGGCCGGAAGCGCTCGATCTCCTGAAGGCCTGGGGCACGGGGCATCCCGGCGGCATCGGCACCATCCACGCCGGGACGGCCATCGGCGCGCTGCGCCGGCTTGAACAACTAATCCAGGAAATCGTCGTCACGGTTCCCCGCGCGCTGATCGCCGAGACCATCGATCTCGTCGCCGTCCTCTCGGGTCGCGGTTCCGAACGTCGGCTCGTCGAACTCGCCACCGTCACCGGCCTCAAGTCTGACGGCGACTACCAGCTCACAGCAACGACCCAAACCCCGGAAGGAACCACCGCATGATCCGTCTTGTCTCCCGCCTTCGCCGCCAGATCGCCGGCGCGACCTCGACACTTGTCATCATCATGATGATGGCGCCCGCCGCCCACGCCGCGGGTTCGTCCATGCCCTGGGAAGCGCCGCTACAGTCCATCCTTGAATCCATCGAGGGACCAGTCGCCAAGATCATCGCGGTGATCATCATTATCATCACCGGACTGACGCTCGCCTTCGGCGATACCTCAGGCGGGTTCCGGCGCCTTATCCAGATCGTCTTCGGCCTGTCGATCGCCTTCGCGGCATCGAGCTTCTTCCTGTCCTTCTTCTCCTTCGGCGGCGGGGCGCTCATCTGATGAGTGACGTTCCCGGCTTCATCGTCCCCGTTCACCGTGCCCTGATCGAGCCCATTCTCCTCGGCGGGGCGCCGCGGGCGATCGCGATTTTGAACGGCACCCTTGCCGCCGCGCTCGGCCTTGGGCTGCGCCTCTGGCTGGTCGGCGTTGTCTTGTGGGTCGTCGGCCATGCCGCCGCCGTTTGGGCCGCCAGGCGCGACCCGCTCTTTGCCGATGTCGGCCGCCGGCACCTGCGCATTCCCTCCCATCTGAGCGTCTGACAATCCCCATGATGAACCTCACCGAATACCGCCGCACCTCCACCCGGCTCGCAGACTACCTCCCCTGGGCGGCCTTGGTCGGCGAAGGCGTCGTCCTCAACAAGGATGGCTCGTTCCAGCGTACCGCCAGGTTCCGGGGACCCGATCTCGACAGTGCGGTTCAGGCCGAACTGGTTGCCGTCGCGGGACGGCTCAACAACGCCTTCCGTCGCCTCGGTTCCGGCTGGGCGATCTTTGTCGAGGCGATGCGCGCGCCCGCACGCGATTATCCGGAGAGCGCCTTTCCCGATCCGGCGTCGGCATTGGTCGATGCGGAGCGCAAAGCGATGTTCGAAGAGGAAGGCGGACATCACGAGTCGCGCTACTACCTGACCTTTCTCTATCTGCCGCCGGCGGAGGATGCATCGCGCTCGGAGCGCTTTCTCTATGAGGGCCGGGAACGTGGTGGTGACGCCAATGCCCGCGAGCAGCTCCAGGGTTTCATCGACCGAACAGGGCGTATCCTGGCCCTGCTCGACGGTTTCATGCCCGAATGCATCTGGCTTGATGACACCGAGACCCTGACTTATCTGCATGCAGCGGTGTCGACCAACCGGCACCGCG
Organism: Rhizobiaceae bacterium; assembly: GCA_020441805.1. Taxonomy (GTDB): domain Bacteria; phylum Pseudomonadota; class Alphaproteobacteria; order Rhizobiales; family Rhizobiaceae; genus Rhizobium_E. Next base: position 636 of record JAGRLJ010000099.1, on the reverse strand, counting down.
TTCGCGTGCCCGAGACTCCGTTCTATCTCGACGCGCTCTTGTCCGATCAGCCGTTCACCGGCGGCCTCGAGCCGATGCTGGGCGAGGCCCATCTGCGCGTTCTGACCATCGTCGGCTTCCCCAGCGCGACGACACCCGGCATTCTCGACGAACTTAACCGCCTCGCCTTCCCTTATCGCTGGTCGACCCGCGCCATCCTGCTCGACAAGGTCGACGCCACCCGTCTTCTCACGCGCATCCGCCGGCAATGGTTCGCCAAGCGCAAGTCGATCGCCGCCATCGTAAAGGAGGTGATGACCAACGAGGCGTCCGTTCTGGTCGACACCGATGCCGCGAACAAGGCCGCGGACGCCGACGAGGCCTTGCAGGAACTCGGCGCCGACATCGCGGGACAGGCCTATGTCACCGCGACGCTGACGGTGTGGGACCAGGATCCGCGCATTGCCGACGAGAAGCTGCGGCTCGCCGAAAAGGTGATCCAGGGACGCGACTTCACGGCGATGCCGGAAACCGTCAACGCGGTGGAAGCCTGGCTCGGCAGCCTTCCCGGCCATGCCTACGCCAACGTCCGGCAACCGCCGATCTCCACCCTCAACCTTGCCCACGTGATCCCGCTCTCGGCGGTGTGGGCGGGGC
>JAGRLJ010000098.1 GCA_020441805.1 Rhizobiaceae bacterium | reverse complement strand
GGCGGCGAGGTCGAGCGCATCCTCAGCATGGTGGACGGCGTCTGCCTGCTGGTCGATGCGGCCGAGGGTCCGATGCCCCAGACCAAGTTCGTCACCTCCAAGGCGCTGGCGCTGGGCCTCAAGCCGATCGTCGTCCTGAACAAGGTGGACAAGCCGGCGGCCGAACCCGACCGCGCGCTCAACGAGGTGTTCGACCTGTTCGCCAACCTCGGCGCCTCGGACGAGCAGCTGGATTTCCCCGTGCTCTATGCCTCGGGCATCAACGGCTGGGCGGACGAGGATCTGGACGGCCCGCGCAAGGACATGTCGGCGCTCTTCGGCATGGTGATGCGCCATGTCGAGCCGCCGAAACAGATCGCCGCCGCCAACGAACCCTTCCGCATGCTGGCGACGACGCTGGGCGCCGACCCGTTCATCGGCCGGATCCTGACGGGCCGGGTCGAGGCCGGCACCCTCAAGGTCGGCGAAACGCTCAAGGCCCTCAGCCGCAAGGGCGAGCGGATCGAACAGTTCCGCGTGACCAAGATCCTGGCCTTCCGCGGCCTGGGACAGCAGCCCATCGACGAGGCCGTCGCCGGCGACATCGTCACCATCGCCGGCATGACCAAGGCCACCGTCGCCGACACGTTGTGCGACCTCTCGGTCGATGCCGCGATCCCCGCGCAACCCATCGATCCGCCGACGATCTCGGTCACCTTCGGCATCAATGACAGCCCGCTGGCCGGCCGCGACGGCAACAAGGTGCAGTCGCGCGTGATCCGCGAACGGCTGATGAAGGAAGCGGAATCGAACGTCGCCATCAAGATCGAGGACACCCCGGGCGGCGAGGCTTTCGTGGTCTCGGGGCGCGGCGAATTGCAGATGGGCGTGCTGATCGAGAACATGCGCCGCGAGGGGTTCGAACTGTCGATCTCGCGCCCGCGGGTGATCTTCCGCGAGGAAAACGGCGAGCGCCTGGAACCCGTCGAAGAGGTCATCATCGACGTCGATGACGAATACGCGGGCGCGGTGATCGAAAAGCTGACGGGCCCGCGCAAGGGCGACCTGACCGAGATGAAGCCTGCCGGCACGGGCAAGACGCGCATCGTCGCGCATGTGCCCTCGCGCGGGTTGATCGGCTATCAGGGCGAATTCATGACCGACACGCGCGGCACCGGCGTTCTGAACCGCATCTTCCACGACTGGGTGCCTTACAAGGGGCCGATCCAGGGCCGCCGCCAGGGCGTGCTGATCTCGATGGAGAACGGCGTGTCCGTCGCCTATGCGCTGTGGAACCTGGAAGATCGCGGTCGCATGTTCATCGGCGCGCAAGAGCAGCTCTATGTCGGCATGATCATCGGCGAGCATTCGCGCGACAACGATCTGGAAGTGAACCCGATCAAGGGCAAGAAGCTGACCAACGTCCGTGCCTCGGGCACGGACGAGGCCGTGCGCCTGACGCCTCCGGTCATCATGTCGCTGGAACAGGCGATCGCCTATATCGACGACGACGAACTGGTCGAGGTCACGCCCAAGTCGATCCGCCTGCGCAAACGCTATCTCGATCCGCACGAGCGCAAGCGCATGGCCA
>JAGRLJ010000453.1:4949-6817 GCA_020441805.1 Rhizobiaceae bacterium | reverse complement strand
GTCTTCGACACCAGGCCGAAGGCGGCCAACGCCGACACGATCACCGATTTCACCGTCGGCGAGGACCATCTCGCCTTCAACAACGCCGTCTTCACCCGCATCGGCCGCGACGGAGTCCTGGCCGACAAGGCCTTCACGGCCAACGACACCGGCCTTGCGGCCGACAAGAGCGACCGCATCGTCTACAATTCGACCACGGGCGAAGTGTTCTACGATGCCGACGGCAGCAAGTCCGGCGCGTCGAAGCTCGTCGCGATCCTCGATCCGGGGCTGGCGCTGACCGCGTCGGATATCTTCGTGCTCTGAGGCAGCGGTCCGCTGTTAGCCGAACATCAGTTTGCGATGGGCGGCCGCGCCGGCCATCGCACCGTCGCCCACGGCAAGGGCGACATTGCCCGCCGCCCGAGCGGCATCGCCGCAGGCAAAGACTCCGGGCACGGACGTGGCCCCGATCTCGTCGGTGGCGATATACCGGCCGGTCGGGCCGTCGGCGAAAGCGCAGCCGAGATCGCCCGCGATGGGGCTCGACACCTCCGTCGCCGTGGCAGTGAAAAATCCGTCCAGCGCGATTCGACGGCCATCGGTCAGAACCACATCGACCGGGTCGCCTTCCAGCGCCCGGATCGGTTGCCTTTCGACGGTCACGCCGCGCGCCACCAGTTGCGCCGATTGCTCGGCGGACGGGTCGAAGGCGCCGTTCAAGAAGAATGTGACACGCCCCCAGTCTGGCAGCATCAGCGCGTGATGCATGGAGAGTTCCGAAACGGCGAGCACGCCGATCCGGCCGCGATCGAGCTCGTAGCCATGGCAATAGGGGCAATGGAACACCGCCCTGCCCCAGCGTTCGGCAAGGCCGGGCACATCGGGCAGGCGATCGACGATGCCGGTGGCGAGCACCAGGGTGCGGGCCTCGTGATGCGAGCCGCCCGCGCCGGTCAGCGCGAAGCCGGTCGGCTGCCGTGCAACGGCCTCGACGCGTTCGTCGCACCAGGTCACATTCGGATAGGCGAGCAATTGAGACCGCGCATCGCTGGCGATTTCCGACGGATCACGGCCGTCCTGGCCGAGGAAGCCATGCGAATGGGCGGCGAAGCGGTTGCGGCGCCTGCCCTCGTCGAAGACGAGCAGCCTGCGGCGCGCACGGGCGAGCTGAAGGGCCGCGGAGAGGCCGGCATAGCTGCCGCCGACAATCGCTGCATCAAACATGGCGGGTATCCTTTTGCTGATGGGCAGCCCGATGGCGGGCGGCATGATGCCGGAAATCCTCCGCCAGAGCGGCGAGCGTGACATCGGAAAGGCGGGCCGCAAGCAAGGCCTCGGCCTGCCGGAAGGCCGATGTCAACGAGCGATTGACCGCCTGCTCGACCAGGCATTCCGGATGTTCAAGATGAATGCCGATGGCAAGCAACGCCGGCGCCCCCAGCGCGTCATGCACGTCCTTGAGGGTGATGGTATCGAGCGGACAGGCGATCTCCCACCCGCCGCCATGCCCCTTTTCCGACCGGACGAAGCCGCGCTCGCGCAGGCCCGCCATGATGCGGCGCACGACGACGGGATTGGTATCCATATGCGCGGCGAGCTCGGCGGAGGTCATCGGTTCTCCGCGCTCCGCCATATGCAGCAGGACGTGGAGGACGACGGAAAGGCGGCTATCGATTCTCATGTAACTTACAGTGTTACATGAATGAAAATATGTCAAGGCATGGACGTTTCCGGGCCGGACGGAAGGAACCGAAGCCCGACTTTCGTGTTGGAAGGCAAACCGTTGGCGAAAGACGCTTCGTCATTCACGCGGACAATTGACAACATACCAACTAGTCGGTATGTTTATTTTATCAACCGCGATGGAGGAAGAAATGACAGAGAGA
>JAGRLJ010000453.1:4786-4940 GCA_020441805.1 Rhizobiaceae bacterium | reverse complement strand
AGATTTCGACGGTTCTTTGGTTCGAGAAAGGCGGCGAGGAAGCCGCGAAATTCTACACTTCGCTCATTCCCAATTCGCGGATCACCGGCACCTTTTCACCGCCGGTCAGCGACTCGCCGTCGAACGAACCGCTGGTGGTCGATTTCGAACTCGA
>JAGRLJ010000453.1:0-4678 GCA_020441805.1 Rhizobiaceae bacterium | reverse complement strand
GTTGACTGCCGATGGCGGCGCGGAAAGCATGTGCGGCTGGCTGAAGGACCGATGGGGCGTCTCCTGGCAGATCACCCCCAAAATGCTGCTCCGCGCCGCCGCGAGCGGCGATCGCGCCGCCGCCAAGCGGGCGATGGACGCCATGATGACGATGCGGAAGATCGATATCGCGGCCATCGACGCGGCCTTCCGGGGCTGACGCGATCGCCCGCGACCTCTCCCGGGCGCCCGCCGTCTTTCCGCTTTCCCGCATTCCCTCTCCGACCCGGGGCACGTTCCGGGTGCGGCGCCCGACGGAGCTATCTTCGCCTCCCGAAACCTGATAGCTGAGCGTGGCCGATGCGGGAGGTCGCCATGAACATCGCCGAAAACAAGCTTGTCGATGCCGATTGGGCGGCGATCGCGGTGGTGATCTTCGGCGTGACCGCCTTCAGCGTGTCGCAGGGCCTGACCTATCCGCTTATCTCCCTCATCCTGGCCGAACGCGGCGTCGCGGCCGGCATCATCGGCCTGAACGGCGCGGTCTTCGCCATCGGCGTGGGCGCCTCGACGCTGATGATCGGGCCGATCACCGCCGTCATGAACGGTCATCGCCTGATCGTCAGCGCGCTGGTCGGCGTATCGGTCAGCCTCGCGCTTTTCGCGAGCTTCGAGGCTTTGTGGATCTGGTTCGCCGCACGCTTCTTCCTGGGCTTCTCGGCCAGTATCATTTTCATGACCAGCGAGGCCTGGCTCAACACCGCCTGCCCCGACCGCATCCGAGGCCGCATTTCAGGCCTGTTCGGCGCCGGAATGTGCGCGGGCTTCGCGGCGGGACCGCTTGCGATTCCGCTATTCGGCATGGAAGACGGCTTCGCCTTCGCGCTGCTCGCGGTCTATGTCGCCTTCGTGGCCTTCGTCACCGTGCTCCTGAGCCGCAAGACCCACACCTCACCCGAAGCGGCGCAGCCCGGTATGTTCCTGCAATTCGTGTTCGCGGCGCCGCTCCTCATCATCATGGTGGTGGTCTTCGGCTTCGCGGACATCGCGGCCATTTCCGGACTGCCGCTCTATTTCACCGAGATGGGCTATTCCCCTTCCTTCGCCGCCGTCGCGGTGACCATGCTGGCACTGCCGACGGCGCTGGCGCAGCCGCTGTTCGGCTACTTGCTCGACACGTTCGACAGGACCGTCGTGGCGCTCGGGGCCGCGGTGCTGACGGCGGCGGGCTTCCTCTGCCTGCCTTTCCTGGAATCGAGGGCCGCGATCTTCATCGACCTGGCGCTGGTCGGCACCGCGAGCTTCGGCATCTACACCGCAGCCTTGACCCTGCTCGGCCAGAGATATTCCGGCGGGATGCTGGTCGCCGGCAGCGCCGCCTTCGCTCTCGCCTATTCGGTGGGAAGCGCGGCCGGGACAATCGCCTTCGGCGCGGCCATCCAGGCCTTCTCCGCGCCGGCCGCCCCGATCACGATAGGCATCGCCGTCCTCGCCTTCGCGATCGCGTTCGCAAGAGCGGGCCGCCGGACATGACCGGCGCGGGGCGCCGTCAGCCGGCTGCCTTCGACTTGCGGCGGCGATGGAGCTCCTCCGTCAGCAGATAGACGAGGAACAGCACGAAGCCGAGATAGAACAGGCCGTCGAGCGGTCCCGGACGATGGGCGCCCATATAGGCCGATGCCGGCGCCCGAAAGAAGCGCAACGAGGCGATCGCGATCTCCAGGGCGATGAAGAGCAGGGCGGCATTGGCGAGCCACAGCCAGGCCGACGCGACAGGGCGCGTCAGATAGCGCATCGAGACATTGATCGACTCGGTGATCGCGAAGATTTCGATATCCTGCGCGGCCTTCGGGGCCTTGGACAGGATGCGATGACGTATCAGGGCCAGATTGCCGATCAGCACGGCCGGCAGCACCATGATGGCAAGGATGAGAGCCGCGAATTCAGGCGTTCGAAATCCGGTAAGCCACCAATGGCCGTTGAAGGCGAAGGTAAAGACGATGCTGGCGAACAGCGCGGCGGCAACGAGCTCGGCGGCATGCGTGATCCGGTTCAACTCATCGCGAGAGATCACATAGGTCGGCCTATGCTCATTCACCCGGTAAAGGATGGTGCCGTCGGGTTCGGCTCGCCAGTGAAAGCCGGCCTCGGGAATGTTCTTCATAGCGCCCCGCTACGATCATAGCGCATCGGCCCGAAAACCGTGGGGCCTCCGGAAAGCACGCTGCGCGGATTGAACTATTCACAGCGTCTGTCCCGGAGGATGCGCGGCGCCGGGCGATGCACGGATGGCAATCGCATCTCCGTCCTTACGGGGTCACCGCTTAAGCAAAGCGAAATCGGGTCTTTCAAATTGTCGTCAACCGGCACGGCAAGACGGACGGCGCGCGATGATCGTTAAGAAAGGTTTGCCGCACAGCGCCGGCAGTCATCGGCATCACCCCGCAAGCGTGGCACGGTAACCCTCGATCAGGCCCTGATAGTCGTCCATCGCGGGCAGGGTCGGATAGCTGTGGCGCGCCGATGTCGTCGCCCATGCAAGCTTCTCATCCGTGAAGGTCTCGACGAAGGGCTCGAACCAGCGCGTATCGTCCAGCATGGTCGGCCGGACATTGACAAAGAAATCGATGCCGTCGGGCCGGGTGAACATCCAGGTCATGCACCAGCCGCAGAAATAGTGCCGCGCGGCGCCGTGCAGACCGCCGACGACCGGCTCGCCCTCGGTCACCGCGAAGCTCTCCGCAGGCACGGCGGCGGACAGCGAATAGGCGCTGGAACTCATCTTCTGGCAGCCGGTGCAATGGCAGGCCATGGTCAGCAGCGGCGGGCTGGAAATCCTGAGCCGGACGCGGCCGCAGCGGCAGGCGCCCTCAAGGGGCAGGTTGATCCCGGTCACGATGCGCCTCCTGTCTTTCGGGCGAGCCAGACACTATGGCCGCCGCAATCCGCATCCTCGGCCTTGAAGACGAGGACCTCGAAGCCGTTTTCCGCCAGCAAGGCCCGGTACTCGTCCGGATCGAGACTGGCATGGTAGAGCGGCTCTCCGCCGAAGCTGCCGATCGCCTCGCCCCTGGCCGGCCCGCTGGTGAACATCAGCGGCGCACCGGGCCGCGCATGGGCGGCGAATACCGGAAACATCGGCCTCTGGTCATGCGCCGCCAGATGGAAGAAGCTGTCCCAGGCGATAAGCGCATCGAACGCGCGGCCAAGGGCAAGCGTCCGCATGTCGCCTATATGCCAGGTCTCGTCCGGCATGCGGGCGCGGCAGAGCGCGACAAGGCTTTCGGACCCGTCGACACCCACGACGCGATAGCCGCGATCGACGAAATGCCGCGCGAAAGGCTCACCCGAACCGCAACCGATATCCAGGACAGTCCCACCCGGCACGACGGGAGCGAGAAAACGGTCGAGCCAGGGCCGCTCGAACAGGGCCCGGCTCCGTCTCACGTCCCAGAGCGCGGCGTGGCGCTCGTAAAGCCCGATCATGTCGCCCGCCGCCTGCACGCGCTCGCCGCCCATCAGGCGAGCGCGCGGCCAACGCTCGCACGCGCCGACATGCGCCGGTGATGATCGGCGATCGCGGGGAAATCGGCGATGTCGACCCCATCGCCCGCGAGCCAGCGCTCGATGGTGAAGAGATAAGCGTCGGCGACGGTATACTGCTCGCCCATCACCCAGGGACCTTCGAAATAGTCGAGCTCGATCATCTTCATCGCCGCCGCCATGGTCTCCGGCACCTTGCGCTTCATGTCGTCGAAGGAAGATTGCGCGTCCGCCCAGCGGCTGCCGCGCCGGCCATGAGCATGGTTCACATGCACCGTCGAGCAAAGATAGGAATTGAAGGCTTGCAGCCGCGCGAATTCATAAGGATCGGCGAGCGGCGCCAACCCGGCCTCGGGAAAGGTCTGGGCGATATAGGCAAGGATCGCCGGCGTTTCGGTGAGCACGCCCTTGTCCGTCACCAGCGCCGGCACCCGGCCCTTAGGATTGACCGCAAGGAACTCGGGACGGCGCTGCTCGCCATTCGCAAGATCCACGCGCACGAGATCGTAATCGGCCCCCGCATCCTCGAGCGCGATGCGGGAGGCGAGCGCGCAGGAGCCCTGGGCATGGAAAAGTTTCAGCATGGGTGATCTCCATCGTCCTGTCACGCGTTGTAGAGCAAAGCCGGATGTCTGTCAGCCTGGATCGCCCGCCAATATCGGCGGACCGCCGGGCCTTGAAGCCGGACCGCATATCATCCGGAATCCCGCCTCTGCCTTTTCCTTCGTCGCTGCCACAGTTCCAGACCTATCCCGGCAAGGTTGCCGAGGGTCACGCCGGCCAGGATGGCGGCGCCGACCAGGACGAAGGGCAGCGCCGTATAATAGGCAAGGGGCAGGAAAAGCGCCCATAGGCCGATGACGAGGAAACTCAGGAGCCAGAGGGCCACCAATGTTTCCAGCGTTGCCTGCGACAGTGCAGCCTGGCCGACATGGAGATAGGCCGCAGCAAGCCCGGCAAGGATCAGCAGCGGCAGCCACACATATTCGAGATAGAAGAAGAAGCCGGTGCCGCGCCGCCGCATCCGGCGACGGATCAGGACGCCGCAGGCAAGGAAGATCGCCCCGCCGACGGCGGCGGCGATCCCGATCTGCTCCATCCCGATCCAGTCACCGCGCTCCAGTGGCCGCTGCCCCTATCCGTCGATCCTGGCGCC
>JAGRLJ010000097.1:1484-6400 GCA_020441805.1 Rhizobiaceae bacterium | reverse complement strand
CAGGGCATCACCATCGATGTCGCCTATCGCTTCTTCGCGACCGCCAAGCGCAAATTCATCGTCGCCGACACGCCCGGCCACGAGCAATATACCCGCAACATGGCGACCGGGGCCTCGACCGCCGACCTTGCGGTCGTGCTGGTGGATTCCCGCCAGGGCATCCTGCGCCAGACGCGGCGCCATTCGTTCATCGCATCGCTGCTCGGCATCCGCCATATCGTGCTGGCGGTCAACAAGATCGACCTGATGGACTATTCCCAGGAGGTCTTCGATAAGATCGTCGCCGATTATATGGAATTCGCCAGGGATCTCGGCTTCGCCTCGATCAAGCCGATCCCGATGTCGGCGCGTTTCGGCGACAATGTCACGATGGGCTCGACCAAGACCCCGTGGTATACCGGCCCGAGCCTGCTGGAACATCTCGAAACCGTGCCGATCGAGAACGACTATATCGGCAAGCCCTTCCGCTTCCCGGTCCAGTATGTGGTTCGGCCCAATCTCGACTTCCGCGGCTTCGCCGGGCAGGTCGCGTCGGGCTCGATCCGCGCCGGCGACAAGGTCACCGTCGCGAAGTCAGGCCAGCAGTCTCAGGTCAGGGAAATCGTCACCCAGGACGGCAATCTCCCGGTGGCCGGCGAGGGGCAGGCCATCACCATCGTGCTCGAAGACCAGATCGATATTTCGCGCGGCGACATGCTGGTCGCGCCTGAAAGTCGACCGCATGTGGCCGACCAGTTCCAGGCGCATGTCATCTGGTTCGACGCCCAGCCGATGATTCCGGGCCGCAGCTACATCCTGCGCACGGAAGTCGACAGCGTCAGCGCGACGGTCACGGCGCTCAAGCACCAGATCAACATCAACACGTTCTCGCATGAGGCCGCCAAGCACCTCAACATGAACGAAGTGGGCGAGTGCAATATCTCGACCCAGTCGCCGATCGCCTTCGATCCCTACAAATCGAATCGCGTCACCGGCAATTTCGTGCTGATCGACCGCTTCACCAATGCCACTGTCGGCGCCGGCATGATCGACCATCCGCTGCGCCGGGCGTCCAACGTCCATTGGCAGGCGATGGAGGTGAACAAACAGGCCCGCGCCGAGCTCAAGCACCAGTTGCCGGCGGTGCTCTGGTTCACCGGCTATTCCGGCTCGGGCAAGTCGACGATCGCCAACACGCTCGAAAAGCTGCTGCATGCCCAGGGCAAGCACACATTCATGCTCGACGGCGACAATATCCGTCACGGCCTCAACCGCGACCTCGGCTTCACCGATGACGACCGCGTCGAAAATATCCGCCGTGTGTCGGAGGTCGCCAAGCTGATGGCCGATGCCGGCCTGATCGTCATCGTCTCGTTCATCTCGCCGTTCAAATCCGAGCGGCAGATGGCGCGCGACCTGTTCCCGGACGGCGAGTTCGTCGAGGTCTTCGTCGATACCCCGATCGAGGAATGCATCAAGCGCGATCCCAAGGGCCTCTACAAGAAGGCGCAGGCCGGCGAGATCGCCAATTTCACCGGCATCAGCTCGGCTTACGAGGCGCCGGAGAATCCGGAAGTGCATCTGCATACGCTCGGCCACGATCCGGAGGCGCTCGCCATCCAGATCGAAACCTACCTGAAGAAGCGGTGATCCGATGCTGGACGTTCTCGAAAGGCTCGCGCTGGCCGCGGGCAAGGAAATCCTCGGCGTTTACAATGCCGGTCCCAATGTGACCTTCAAGAACGACGCCTCGCCGGTGACGGAAGCCGACGAGCGCGCCGAGGCGATCATCCTCAAGGGGCTGGGCGAGGCGTTTCCGGACATTCCCGTCGTGGCCGAGGAATCGGTGGCCGCCGGCCGCGTGCCGGATGTCGAGGGCAAGGCCTTCTTCCTGGTCGATCCGCTCGACGGGACCAAGGAGTTCATCAACAAGCGCGACGATTTCACCGTCAATATCGCGCTGGTGAAGGATGGCGCGCCGGTGACCGGCATCGTCTACGCGCCGGCCAAGGGCACAGCCTGGACGGGCCGTGACGGCGCGGCTGAGAAGATCGCGGTCGATGGCGACTTCAACATCACCGCGCGCGCGCCGATCGGCTGTCGCCCGCCGTCGGGCGACCTGACGGCGGTTGCGAGCCGTTCGCACAATTCCCCCGAGACCGAGACCTTCCTCAAGGACAAGGGCATCACCTCGACCAAGTCCGTCGGATCGTCGCTGAAATTCTGCCTCGTCGCCGAGGGAGAGGCCGATGTCTATCCGCGCTTCGGCCGCACGATGGAATGGGACACCGCCGCCGGCGACGCCGTGTTGCGCGCCGCCGGGGGCATGACCGTCGATCTCGACGGCAATCCCTTCCGCTACGGCAAGACGAAGCAGGCGCATGACAGCGACTTCGCCAACGGCCATTTCATCGCCTGGGGCAAGCGGGGCTGAGGCAGCCGCGGCCATGCGGCAGGCCCCAGGCGCTCCGGCTGTCCGTAGCTGGGGCCGGGCCGCGGCAAGGTCCTCGACCCTCATGCACGATCGTGCGCCGAGCATCTGATGGGTTGAATATTATACTCTTTCAGAGACTTAAGCGATCGTGACCGGATCCTCGGCGAAAGGCCGGGCATGGTGCCGCAGACCGTCGCAGGGTAGGCTGTCCGGTGCCTTGCCGACAGTCGAAGGCGGGTCTCGCAGCCCGCCTCCGGTTCTGGACCTTCGGCGGGCGCTTACTTGGAAGCGGCGTCGGTGATCTCCGTCGTATAGGCGCCTTCCGGCTTGGTGGCGATGATCTTCTGGTCGAGCAGCGCCTTTTCGGTCCGCTCATAGAGCGCCATGTCGAGCTTGCCGGAAGCGTCGCCGAGCAGCTTGGCCACTTCGGACATCATCCGTTTCTGGTGGTTCTCGTCCTGGGCGCCGTTGTCCATGGTGATCTCGGCGGCTTCGTCGACATTGTCCTTGGCATAGGCCCAGCCCTTCATCGAGGCGCGGACGAACTTGACCATCTTCTCCTTGAAGGCCGGATCCTCGAGCTTGTCTTCCATGGCGTAGAGGCCGTCTTCCATCAGGTCGTTGCCCATGGCGGCATAGTTGAAGACGATCAGGTCTTCCGGCTTGTAGCCGGCGTCGATGAGCTGCCAGTATTCGTTATAGGTCATGACCGAGATGCAGTCGGCCTGCTTCTGGATCAGCGGCTGGACATCGAAGGATTGCTTGAGCACATTGACGCCGTCGGCGCCGCCGTCGGTCTTGTAGCCGAGCTTATTCATCCAGGCATAGAACGGATATTCATTGCCGAAGAACCAGACGCCGAGCGTGTGGCCGGGGAAGTCCTTCTCGGTCTGGATCGGGCCATCCTTCGGGCAGACGAGCTCCATGCCGGCCTTGGCATAGGGCTGGGCGATGTTGACGAGGCCGACGCCCTTCTCGCGGGCCGCGAGCGCGCCGCCGGCCCAGTCGACGATCACGTCGGCGCCGCCGCCGGCAATGACCTGCTCGGGCGCGATGTCCGGACCGCCGGGCTTGATCTCGACGTCGAGGCCTTCCTCTTCGTAGAAGCCCTTGTCCTTCGCCACGAAATAACCGGCGAACTGGGCCTGCGCCACCCATTTTAGTTGCAGGACCACCTTGTCGGCGGCGAGCGCCGAGCCGGCCATGAGCGACATGGCGAGAGCAAGCGTGATATTCAGAGATTTTCTCATGTTTTCATTCCCCTGTTGTGAGGCAGCCGCCCGTCATGAGCGGTAAGACGGATGCCAGAAGGTTGTGGCACGCTCGAGAAGTGCGATAGCGCCATAGAACAACGACCCGACGAGGGCCGCAAGAGCGATTTCCGCCCAGACCATGTCGAGGTTCATCCGACCCACTTCGGTCGAGATCCTGAAGCCCATGCCGACAATGGGCGTGCCGAAGAACTCGGCGACCAGCGCGCCGATCAGCGCCAGCGTCGAATTGATCTTCAGCGCGTTGAAGATGAAGGGCATGGCCGCCGGCAACCTGAGCTTCAGCAGGGTCTGCCAGTGGCCGGCATTGTAGGTCGACATCAGGTCGCGTTCCATCCGACCCGCCGTCTTGAGGCCTTCAATCGTATTGACCAGCATCGGGAAGAAGGTCATGACCACGACCACCGCGGCCTTGGAATGCCAGTCGAAGCCGAACCAGATCACCATGATCGGGGCGATGCCGATCAGGGGCAGCGCCGAGACGAGATTGCCGATCGGCAACAGTCCGTTGGCGAGGAAGCGGTAGCGGTCGGCCAGCACCGCGACGAGGAAGCCGGCGCCGCAGCCCAGCACATAGCCGATCAGCACGGCCTTCAGCACGGTCTGGCGGAAGTCCGCCATCAGGGTCGGGACCGACGTGAGGATCCGCGCGCCGACGGCCGAGGGCGGCGGCAGCAGCACGAAGGGAATGCCCGCGCCGCGCGTGACGGCTTCCCAGATGATCAGGAGCCAGATGCCGAACAAGGCGGGCACGGCGACCTGGCCCGCGAACAGGCCGGCGCCGCGGTGGCGTCCGTCGCCGGAGAGCAGCGTCACCAGCCGCCATGCCATCAGCCAGCAGGCGGCAAGCACCGTATAGAAGGCCGCGCCGGCGCCGCCGCCGGTCTCGCCGATGGTGCCGATCAGCAGATAGACGGCGAGATGCGGCAGGACCGCAAGGCTCCAGATCATCGCCGAGCGGCCGATAGCGAGGCACGAGATCGCGATGGCGAGCGCCGCGAGCAGCAGGATGATTGCGGTCATCGCGCCGCCCGAAGCGGTTGTCAGCGGCAGGAACGGCAGACCCGCGACGAGGACCATGGCGGCAAGCACGGCTTGCCAGTTCAATCTCGTTCCGTTCATTCCGGCCGCGCTCCCATGCTCCTGGCGACAAGCTTCGAGGCGATGTCGACGATGGTGACGAGAAGAACGGCGACGAAGGAGCCGGCGAAGAGCGCGGCCCAGACGTCGAT
>JAGRLJ010000097.1:0-1417 GCA_020441805.1 Rhizobiaceae bacterium | reverse complement strand
ATGGCGCCGACGAGGCTTGCAGCCACCGCGACCTTGATCGAAGTGAAGAAGAAGGGAATCGAGGCGGGCACGCGCAGCTTCCAGAAGGTCTGCCAGGCGGTGGCGTTATAGGTGTGGACGAGGTCGAGATGCATCACTTCCGGCGACCGGAGGCCCTTCACCATGCCGACCGCCACTGGGAAGAAGGAGAGATAGGCGGAGATCAGGGCCTTCGGCAGGATGCCGGTTATGTTGACCGCGGCGAGCACGACGACGATCATCGGCGCGATGGCGAGGATCGGGATCGTCTGCGAGGCGATGATCCAGGGCAGGAAGGATTTGTCGAGCGCCGGCACATGGACGATGCCGACGGCGATCACCACGCCGAGCACCGTGCCCATGGCGAAGCCGAGCAGCGTCGAGGAGAGCGTCACCCAGCTGTGATAGACGAGGCTGCGCGCCGAGGTGACCTTGACCGTGAAGACATATTTGTAGAGCGCCGCGGCGACCTGATGCGGCGCGGGCATGGTCGGCTTGGGCTGCGACCAGGTCTTGATGACGAATTCCGACGTGGTCGGGCTGACGCCGTCGCGCCTGTCCTGGTCGCGCTGGAAGGGTGCGTTGAGGAAGATCGCGGCGACATACCAGATCAGCAGGATGATGGCGGTGATGGTCAGCACCGGAACGATCTTCTCGGAGGTTTTCGCGGCGGCCATGTCAGTTCCCCGCCTGTCTGGGCCACATCATCAGCATCATGGCAAGGATACCGAGCGCCACGCCGCCCATCTGGATATTCGTGATCCGCTCGCCGAACACAGCGAAGGCGATGACATTGACCATGATGAGCTGCACGATCGCCGAGCCGGAGATGGCAAGACCGAGCCCGCCCTCGCGCATGATTCGGATCATGATCAGGTTGCCGGCGACGTAGAGGGTCATGGAGAGCGCGACCCAGAGCCAGTTGCCGGTGGAGATATAGGTGCGTGAGGCGCTGGCGGCGGCCATGAAGATCGCCGACGAGCCGAGCAGGAGCGCGATGAAGGTTCCGCTCATGGCAGGCTGGCTCCGGGCAGGGGACGGTGACGGCGTTCAGACGTCATAGGAATGCCCCGCTCTCAGGCCCTCGCGCACGCGATGGGCGATTTCCAGGAATTCCGGCGTCTCGCGGATGCCGAGCGGACGCTCGCGCGGCAAGGGCGATTCGATGATGTCGGTCACGCGGCCGGGCCGCGGACTCATCACCACGATCTTGGTCGAGAGGTAGACCGCTTCGGGAATGGAATGGGTGACGAAGCAGATGGTCTTTTCCGTCTGATCCCAGAGTTGCAGCAACTGTTCGTTGAGATGGTCGCGCACGATCTCGTCAAGCGCTCCGAAGGGCTCGTCCATGAGGAGGAGATCGGCGTCGAAGGCGAGCGCGCGGGCGATCGAGGCGCGC
>JAGRLJ010000096.1:16671-16810 GCA_020441805.1 Rhizobiaceae bacterium | reverse complement strand
TCGTCGAGGTCGAGGGATCCGAGGCGGAAATGGACCGGATGCTGAAGGGCATCATCGACATCGCCCGCCGCCACGGCGTGCAGACCGTCAAGGAATGCCAGTCGGCCATGGAAGCGGCGGCGATCTGGAAGGGCCGCAA
>JAGRLJ010000096.1:0-16528 GCA_020441805.1 Rhizobiaceae bacterium | reverse complement strand
CAACATGCATCCGCTGATCCTCTACAATATCAACGATCCCGGCGAATCCGCCCGCGCCGAGGAGGCGGGCAACGACATCCTGAGGCTCTGCGTCGATCACGGCGGTTGCCTGACCGGCGAGCATGGCGTCGGCGTCGAGAAGCGCGACCTCATGCGCCATCAATATGCCGAGGCGGATCTCGCCCAGCAGATGCGGCTGCGCGCGGCCTTCGACCCGAAATGGATCATGAATCCGTCCAAGGTCTTCCCGCTGGAGGGTCGGGTGACGGGATGATGGCATTCGTGGCTCACCTCCCCTCCGTCCGCTTCTGAGGCCCGCTCGCCATGCTGACTCCCTACACAGAGACCGATGTCGTCAACCTCGTCCGCACCGCCGCGCGCAGCCGGTTGACGCTCGAAATCCGCGGCGGCGGCACCAAGCTCGGCCTTGGCCGCCCGGTCGAGGCGTCCGAAATCCTGTCGACCGCCGAGCTGAAAGGCATTACCGCCTACAATCCCGCCGAGATGGTGATGACCGCGAAGGCCGGCACGCCGCTCGCCGACATCGTCGCGGCCGCCGCCTTGCACCGCCAGGGCCTCGCCTTCGAGCCCGCCGACTGGCGCGCGCTGCTCGGCAGCGAGGGCGAGCCGACGATCGGCGGCACCTTCGCCTGCAATCTCTCCGGCCCGCGCCGGTTCCAGGCGGGCGCCGCGCGCGACCATCTCCTGGGCGTCCGTTTCATCAACGGTCATGGCGAGGCGATCCAGGCCGGCGGGCGCGTCATGAAGAACGTCACCGGGCTC
This sequence comes from Rhizobiaceae bacterium, assembly GCA_020441805.1. GTDB lineage: Bacteria > Pseudomonadota > Alphaproteobacteria > Rhizobiales > Rhizobiaceae > Rhizobium_E. The sequence goes on along the minus strand of JAGRLJ010000096.1, from coordinate 15,745 downwards.
GACCTGCCCAAGCTGATGGCCGGATCCCATGGCACGCTGGGCGTCATGACCGAGCTCACCTTCAAGGTCCTGCCGCTGCCGGAACGTTCGGCGACCCTGGTTCTGTCCGGCCTCGACGAAGCGGCCGCCAGCCATGTCATGGCCGAGGCGCTGGCGATGCCGGTCGAGGTCTCGGGCGCGGCCCATCTGCCGGAAAGCTGCGTCCGGCGCTTTCTTGGCGGTGCGCTTCCCGATGGCGCGGCCACGGTGTTCCGGCTGGAAGGACTCGGTTTCTCGGTCGAGGAACGTCTGGCGAAGCTTGACGCTGCCTTTGCCGCCGTTGCGCCCGCGACCGTGATCGATCACGACCGCGGCACCGCGCTCTGGCGCGAAATCCGCGACGTCGCGCCCTTCGCCGCCGATGGCGGCGACCGTCCGGTCTGGAAGATCTCGACCGCCCCGTCGATGGGACATCATATCCTCTCGGCGCTCCGATTGCAGGTCGGCGTCGACGGCTATCTCGATTGGCAGGGCGGGCTGCTCTGGCTGCGCATGGAGGCGGAGCCAGAGTCGGATCTCGTGCGCGGCCTCGTCCGCCAGGCGGGCGGGCATGCGACGCTTGTACGGGCGGGCGAGGAGACGCGCCGCGCCATCCCCGCCTTCGAGCCTGAGCCGCCGGCCGTCGCGGCGCTCTCCGCCCGTATCCGGGAAAAGTTCGACCCGTCGGGCATGTTCAATCCGGGGAGGACGAGCTGACCTCATGCAAACCAATTTCTCCCGCGCCCAGCTTGCCGATGCCGCAACGGCGGAAGCCGAGAGCATTATCCGAAAATGCGTCCATTGCGGCTTCTGCACCGCGACCTGTCCCACCTATGTGACGCTCGGCAACGAGCTCGACAGCCCGCGCGGCCGCATCTATCTCATCAAGGAGATGCTGGAGAACGACCGGCCGGCCGATGCCCGCACGGCGCTTCACGTCGACCGCTGTCTCTCCTGCCTCGCCTGCGCCACCACCTGTCCCTCGGGCGTCGATTACATGCATCTCATCGACCATGCCCGCGTTCATGTCGAACGGACCTACAGGCGTCCGGCCATGGTCCGGCTCCAGCGCGCGGCACTGGCATGGTTCATGGCATCGGCCGACCGTTTCCGTCTCGGCATGCGGCTCGCGCGTCTCGGCCGGCCCTTTGCCGGGATCATGAAGAAGGTGCCGGCGCTCAAGGCGTTCGCCGCCATGCTCGATCTCGCGCCGAAATCCCTGCCGGCCCAATCCCGCTTCGCCGAACCCGGCACATTCGCGGCGAGAGGCCCGCGACGCCGCCGCATGGCCATGCTGACCGGCTGCGTCCAGCCGGCCATCGATCCGGGCATCAACGAAGCGGCGATCGAGCTCCTCACCAATCTCGGCATCGAGGTCGTGCTGCCGGAAGGGGAGGGCTGCTGCGGCTCGCTCCGCCACCATATGGGCCATGAGCGCCCGGCCCATGACGCCGCGCGGCGCACCATCGACGCCTGGATCGCCGAGATGGACGGCGAAGGGCTCGACGCCATCGTCGTCACCGCCTCGGGCTGCGGCACGACGATCAAGGATTACGGCCATATGTTCCGCCACGATGCCGCCTATGCCGACAAGGCGCGGCGGGTCTCGGCGATCGCCAGGGACATAACCGAAATCCTCGACGCGCTCGATCTGCCCGAGCAAGCTGCGCGCGGCATGACCGTCGCCTATCATTCTTCCTGCTCGCTCCAGCATGGGCAGAAGATCACGGTCCAGCCCAAGGCGCTGCTCCGCCGCGCGGGCTTTGCGGTGAGGGAGCCGGCGGAAGGCCATCTCTGCTGCGGCTCGGNNCGGCCGGCACCTACAACATGCTGCAATCCGACATCGCCGACCAGCTCAAGGCCCGCAAGGTGAAGAATCTCGAAGCCCTCAGGCCCGACGTGATCGCGGCTGGCAATCTCGGCTGCATCACCCAGATCGGCAGCGCGGCCGGCATTCCCGTCGTCCACACCGTGGAACTGCTCAACTGGGCCTTCGGCGGCAAAAAGCCGAACGGGCTGAAATAAAACCCGGCCGCCGCCCGTAACATGCGCAATCGACAGGCCCGGTCTGCCGCCATCGGCGGGTATCGGCGAGGAACGGGATGGAAGGGTGAAATGCTGAACGGACGGACAATGCGCAGGAGGCTTGCGGCCATCGCTTTCCCGGTGCTGGCCGCGATGCCGGCCACGGCTTTTGCGACAGGGGGCGTCGGCTGCGCGATCGATGACGGGAATCTCCAGCTCGATTTCGACGCGGCCTTCAGCTATTCGGATATCGGTGGCGTCTTTCAGGCGCGGGGGATCCTCGATTCCAGGATGTCCGGCACGTACGAGACGCTGAAGAAGATGCAGATCACGGATGCCGATATCCGGCAGCAATGGTTTCGCGGCGACGATCTCAAGCTGATGATCTACCGCGAGACCGAGGGCGACGGGGTGCCGCATGCCTTCGTCAAGCTGATCGTCGAGACCACCAAGCCGCCGGAGGAGGACTTCGCCTATGGCGGCAGCTACGTCCTGACCATCCAGCCGGCGGTGGTCAGGGGCGACGAGGAAGCGGTGACGGTCGAGGGCAAGGTGACGTGCTCGGCGGGATAGGCCGCGCCACATGTCCCGTCCCCCGCTTCAACGGGGAGAATATGCCGGCGGGCGGATGAGGGGCAGAACGATTATTCCGCCCCCTTTGGCGAGAAAACTCAGTCGAACGACGCGAAAAGCTGACGCAGATAATCGACGCCCTTGTCGTTATAGCTCACCTTGCCCTGGCGGTTGCCAGGCCCAACGACGATCACCTTCGCGCCGATCCGCGCCTTCTCGTAGAGGTTGATCACGTCCTTGTTCATCATCCGGATGCAGCCGGACGACATGTTGAGGCCGATCGACCAGGGTTCGTTGGTGCCGTGGATGCGGAAACCCGAGTCGTTCCTGCCCTTGTAGAGATAGAGCGCGCGGGCGCCGAGCGGATTTTCGAGATTGCCTTCCCGGCCCTCGATCTTCGGGGGCAGGATACGGCCCTTCTTGCGCTCGCGGGCGATCATCTCCTTGGGCGGGATCCAGGTCGGCCATTCCGCCATCCTCTGCACCTTCATGATGCCGGACCAGCCGAAGCCCTCGCGGCCCACGCCGATGCCGTAGCGGGTCGCCCGGTTGTTGCCCTCGACGAAATAGAGAAATTTGTTGTTGGTATCGACGATGATCGTGCCCGGCTTCTCGTCGGTTTCCAGCCGCACCATCTTGCGCCGGTACTTCGCGGCCGGCTGCTTCCGCACGGCGACCTTGACGATCTGCTTGCCGGCCGGCTCGACGATATCCGCGCCGCGCGTGAAGGCGGCGGCCTCGGATGCCAGGAGCGTCGATGCGGCGACGATGCCCGCGAGCATTGCGCTGCTGAACTTGCCCATGATTTCATTTCCCCTAGTTTGCACGGTGCCGAACCGTAACCTACCGTCCGGGATTTTCAAGAAGCGGAACGCCCCAGCCGTTCCGCCCCCGTGTTCACGATCCCGTGTTTGTGCCGGAACCGTGTCGTTCCGGCAACAGGACGGCGGGTCAGATCACGATCACGCGCGTGCCGACCTTCACCCGCTCGTAGAGATCCACGACATCCTGGTTGCGCATCCGGATGCAGCCCGACGAGACGCCGAAGCCGATCGTCCAGGGCGCATTCGTGCCGTGGATGCGATAGAGCGTCGAGCCGAGATACATGGCGCGGGCGCCGAGCGGGTTGGCTTCGCCGCCTTCCATCGAGGCCGGCAGGAAATGGCCCTTGGCGGCTTCGCGCGCGATCATCTCCTTGGGCGGATGCCAGTCGGGCCACTCCGCCTTGCGGGTGATCTTGTGCTCGCCGGCCCATTCGAAGCCGGGCTTGCCGACGCCGACGCCGTAGCGCCTCGCCTTGCCGCCTTCCATCACGAGATAGAGGAAGCGGTTGTTGGTGTCGATGACGATGGTGCCAGGCTTGTATGTGGTGTCGTAGTCGACGACCTGCGGCAGGTATTTCGGATCGATCCGGTCATAGGCCGGCTTCTGCGGCCGATAGACCACCTGTTCGACCGGCTGGACGTCGAACAGGCCCTTGCGCCTGACCTTCCGGTATTGCACGGCGGGCTGGCGCTCGACGCGGCGGACCACCTGGGCGCGGACCGGGCCGCCGAGCTGCATCATCCATTCGCCGGCAATACCGGATTCGATGATGACGGGACGGACGACCTTGTAGCGATCCGAGGCATCGGCGACGGCGGGCAGGGCAAGGACGGAGGCGAGAAGAAGGCACTTCCTGATCATCGGGACGACTCTCTACTGATATCCAATGAAGGCGATGCCCGACCATGCGCCCCCGACGCCAATCGAATGGTAAACGGGTGGCCATTAAACTTCCCGGCGATACATGAACCTTTTGTCAGGGTTACTGACGGGTTTGGAAAGATGGTTATGGGATGGTAAATCCCTCGACAGGAATGATTTCGGAGGAACCGGATGGACGGCCTGATGACCGGCGACGACGGGCTCACGCGCTGCAAATGGCATGGCGGGCTCGAAGATTACATGCGCTACCACGACACGGAATGGGGTTTCCCGGTCCATGACGACACCCGGCTTTTCGAGAAGATCTGCCTCGAAGGCTTCCAGTCGGGCCTCTCCTGGCTGACGATCCTGCGCAAGCGGGACGCCTTTCGCGCCGGCTTCGCCGGTTTCGACTTCGACAAGGTCGCGGCCTTCGGCGAGGCCGACATCGAGCGCCTGCTGGCCGACAAGGGCATCGTGCGGCATCGCGGCAAGATCGTCTCGACCATCAACAATGCCCGGCGCGCGGTCGAATTGCGTGACGAGTTCGGCTCGCTCGACGCCTATTTCTGGCGCCATGCGCCGCTGCCCGGCGAGCGGCCCGAGATCGTCGATCTTGCCTGGGCGCGCGCCAATCCGACATCGCCGGCCTCGGTCCGGCTGTCGAAGGATCTGAAGAAACGCGGCTGGACCTTCGTCGGCCCCACCACCGTCTATNNGCCTTCATGCAGGCCATGGGCCTGGTGAACGACCACCTCGAGGGCTGCTTCTGCCGTGCAAAGGCCGCGAAAATGCGATAGACACTCCCGCCATGGAATGGCGTGATCAGGGTATCCTTCTCGGCGTCAAGCGGCATGGCGAAACGAGCGTCATCGCCGAGGTGATGACGCGCCTGCGCGGCCGGCATCTCGGGCTGGTCCGGAACGGCCGCTCGCGCACCATGCTGCCGGTGCTGCAACCGGGCAACCTTCTCGACCTGACATGGCGGGCGCGGCTCGACGAGCATCTCGGCAACTTTTCCGCCGAACCCGTCAGCTTCCGCGCCGCGCGCCTCATGGAACAGGCCGCGAGCCTGCATGGCGTGCAGGCGCTGGCCGCCCTGCTTCGGCTATTGCCGGAGCGCGACCCGCATCCGCATCTCTTCGACATGCTCGATATCGTGCTCGATCACCTGGGCGAGGCGTCGGGCGCGGGCGAGCTCTTCGTCCGTTTCGAGCTTGCGGTGCTCAACGATCTCGGCTTCGGCCTCGACCTCGCCGAATGCGTCGCGACAGGCGCCCGCGAAGAGCTCGAATTCGTCTCGCCCCGGTCGGGCCGGGCGGTCAGCCGCGCGGCGGGCCAGCCCTACCGGGACAGGCTTTTCCGCCTGCCGGATTTCCTCAAGGAGGGCTCGCGCAAGGCGGCCACCCGCGAAAGCCTCGCCGAGGCGTTCCGTATGACCCGCTACTTCCTCGACCGCCACGTCTACGAGCCGCGCGGCATCGATGCCGGCACGGCGCGCGACGGATTCATAAAGGCGGTGCTGGACGGGCTGGAGATGCGATCCTTCTCGCAATAGTCGGCACACACTTCGCGGGCGGCAGATGCTAATATGTCGACGGTGCCACAAGTCCCTTCTTCCCGCTTCCAACGAGACGGCGCGGGTGCCCGCCGAGGAGCGGGGCACGCTTTATCGAGACCGGGGAAGTTGAAGAGGCCCTTTGCCGGGCCTCGTCATTCTTCGATCAGGCGATCCTGCCGCCGCCCTGACGGGTGATCGCCACCACGGCGGGACGCGGCGGCATGCCGTCCTGGAAGTCCGGCCAGCGGGTGGCGGGGGTTTCGACGGTCGGTAGGCCGGCATCGCCCGGATGCTGCACGGCGACGAAGAAGGTCGCATCGTCCGGCGTGAAGCAGGGACCGCACATTTCCGCGCCGACGGGCACGCGGAAGAAGAGCTTCGAGGTGCCGCGGCCCTCGCCCTCGGTCTCGACAGCCCAGATACCGTCCGTCCGGCCCGTATCCTTCTCGTTGTTGCCGTCGGTCGCGACCCAGAGGCGGCCCTCGGCGTCGATCGCGCAATTGTCCGGCATGCCGAACCAGCCGTTCTTCGTCGTCGCCGTCGAGAAGGACGCGCCGACATCGGCGATCGAGGGATCGCCGCATTTCAGCAGCACATCCCAGGTCGATTTCGTGGACGCGAAGTCCATGTCCGTCTCGGTGATCTCGATAATATGACCGAAGCGGTTCTTGCGTCGCGGATTGGCCGCGTTGACCTGCTCGTCCTTGCGTTTGGAATTGTTGGTCAGCATGCAATAGACCTTGCCGGTCCTCGGGTTGGGCTGCACGTCCTCCGGCCGGTCCATCTTCGTCGCGCCGAGCAGGTCGGCGGCGAGGCGGGCGTGGATCAGTACTTCCGCTTGGGAGGCGAAGCCGTTCTCGGCGGTAAGCGGACCCTGGCCATGGACGAGCGGCAGCCATTCCATCGTGCCATCCTCGTCGAACCTCGCCACATGGAGCGTGCCTTCGTCGAGCAGCTTCATGTTGGCGGCGCGGTCGTCGGGATCGTAGGCGCCGGCGCTCACGAACTTGTAGACATAGTCGAAGCGCTCGTCGTCGCCGCAATAGACCACCACGCGGCCGTCCTTGTTGACGATCGATTCGCAACCCTCGTGCTTGAATCGGCCGAGGGCGGTATGCTTGACCGGTATCGAGGCCGGGTCGAACGGGTCGACCTCGACCACCCAGCCGAAGCGATTGGCTTCGTTCGGCTCCTTGGAGATGTCGAAGCGGTCGTGGAACCGGCCCCAGGCATATTCGCCGCCGGGAATGCCGTAGCGCTTCATTGCCTTGAAGGCGGGATCGTCTTCCTTGATCTCACCGGAGAAATAGTTGTTCACATTCTCCTCGGCCATCAGGTAGGTGCCCCAGGCGGTGACGCCGCCGGCGCAATTGTTGATCGTGCCTATGACCCTGGTGCCGGTCGGGTCGGCGGCGGTCTTCATCCAGTCGTGGCCGGCGGCGGGGCCGGCGATGCTCATCTCGGTCATGGCGGTGATGCGGCGGTTCATCCCGCCGTCGAGCACCGGCTGCCACTTGCCGTCTACCTTGCGGATCTCGATCACCGTGCCGCCATGGGCCGCCATCTCGATATCCACCAGTTCCCCGGTATATTCGCCCTTGATGACGGCGTCCTCTTCCTTGCCGTCCTTGGCCATCTTGCCGATCCGCGCCCAGCCGGGGAACATCAGTTCGGCATTGGTATATTCGTGATTGACGACGAGGAGGCCATGCTCGGCGCTGCCATCGAGCGGAATATAGCCGACATAGTCGTTATTGTAGCCGAAAAGCCTTGCCTGGCTTTCGGCCGACTGATGCGCCGGGTCGAAATCCGGGCTGTCGGCGAAGATCTTGTCGCCCCAGCGCAGCAGGATATCGGCGTCGTAGCCCCTGGCGACGTGATGGGTCTCGTCGATGCCGGCCTCGATTTCCTCGAAATCGAATGCGCCGGCGCCTTCGGCCCGAGCCTGGTCGGCGGCGATCAGCGCGAGCGGGCTGACGGTCGCGCCGATGGCGGCGACGGCGAGCGAACCGCCGAGGAAGCCACGGCGTGAGAAACGCCGGTTGACGATGTCTCCCATGGTCGGATTGGTGGAACAGTTCCGGCCGAAATCTTCCTTGGCCTCGATCAGATCCTGCGGGGTGGGGCGGTACTCCGCCTCGCCGCCGGCATTGTGGCGCTTGGCAAACTGGTCCATGATCGTCTCCTCACGGGGGAAATTGAAGTTTGACGCGCCCCTTTTATTTGTGTCTGTGCGACGACCTTGTGACAGGGCGCTAAATAAACGGTGGCGATGAAACGTTTCCCGCAGAATTCCGATGGCGTGCAGATGCGGGGCAGGGCGTAGTCCAGATGTTCGAATTGTTGTCTTTGATCGCGGTCGCGCTGGCGATCGCAGGGCTTTCCACCGCTCGCGGCGTCCGCAACAGGCTCGAAAGCGAGCTTGCGGAACTGAGGCAGGAGATCAAGCGCCTCGAAGGTCTGCGTCTCGCCGGATCGCGGGCGGACGACCCCGGCCCGGAGACGGCGTCCGACACCGCAATGCCGGTCGAATCCGTCATGGCCGGGACCGTTCCGGTCGAGGAGACCGCGCCGTTGCCGGCCGACATGCCTGCCGCGGAGCCGGAACCGGTTGCCGTAATGGAAGCGCCCGCCGAGCCGGCCGTCCCGCCTGTGCCCGCCAAGCCGAAACAGAGCCTCGAATCGCGTATCGCCGCGCAATGGACGGTCTGGGTCGGCGGACTGGCGCTGGCGCTCGCCGGTATTTTCACGGTCAAATATTCGATCGACCAGGGCCTGTTCAGCCCGGCGGTCCGCCTCTCCGCCGCCGCGATCTTCGGCTTCGTCCTGATCGCCGTCGGCGAGGTCTTCCGCCGCCGCGAGCGGCCGGAGGAAGGCGCGGCCTTCCGCAACGCGATGATCCCCGGCGTGCTCACCGCCGCCGGCACGCTCACCCTTTTCGGCGCGGTCTATGTCGCGCATGGCTTTTACGGCTATTTCGGGCCCGCGACGGCCTTCGTGCTGCTGGCGCTCGTTTCCGTCCTGACGCTCGGCCTTTCGATGCTGCACGGACAGGCGCTGGCGGGGCTCGGCCTCCTCGGCTCCTTCACGACGCCGCTCCTGGTCCAGTCGACGAATCCGACGCCCTGGCCGCTGTTCGGCTTCGTGTCGCTGGTCTGGATCGCCACCACGCTCGCCTCGCGCATCCAGCGCTGGAACGTGGTTCAGGGGCTCGCCAATGTCGGCCTTTCGCTCTGGGTGCTGACCTATCTTTCGGTCGCAAATCCGCTCGAAGTGCCGCCGCCGCTCCTGTCCATGCTGGTCATGATCGCCGGCGTCGCCTTCCTCTGGCCCGGCGCCGCCAAGGCCGTGGCGGAGCCGGAACCGGAACTGGAGCCGGACGAGGCGGCGATACGTCTCGATTCGGCCGGCCGGCCCGTGGCGGCGCGTCGCCGCACGGCCTGGGACGATGTCTTCTTCCCGCGTCACGCGATCACCACGCTGACGGCGGGCCTGTTTTCGATGCTCGTCGCCGTCGCCTTCGTGACGCCGGATCTCGTGGCGCAGGGCATGTCGGAGCGCGGTTTCCTGGCCGTGGTGGTCGCGCTCGCGCTTTTCGGCGCGCTGCGCTTCTATGCGGCCTATCCCGCGATCTTCGCCGCGATCGCCGCCGTCGCCGGCATCCGCGTCCTCACTTTCGGCGCGGCGTCCCCCGGCTTCTCGTCGCCGGCCGACGTCCTCTATGCCAATCCCGATACGGTGATCTGGCTGTCGCTCGGACTGGGCCTGTTCTTCGCGCTTACGGCGTTGGCCAACGTTTTCGTCCGGCGTGCGAGCCGGCCGGAATTCGTGCGCGTCTGGATCGTCATCGGCGCTGTGACGCCGCTGGCGCTGGCTACCTTCAGCTTCTTTTTCTTCGGTAATTACCAGTTCGACCTCAAGCACGGCGTCCATGCCGTCATCCTCGGCTCGCTGTTTCTCGGCGGCGCGATCGCCTTTTACGGCGAGGCCGACCGCGAGGGCCGTTTCGATGTCAACCGCGACCTCATGGTTGCGGCCTCCTGGGCCTTCTTCGTCTTCGCCCTGGTCGTGATGACCGACGGCATCGTCACCACGATCGGCGCCGCCGTGCTCGGCTTTGCCTATCTCAACGGCCATCGGGTCAAGGATTGGCCGAGCCTGCCCTGGGCGATGGTCGCCTCGGCGGCTTTCGTGGCCGGCCGGATCGCCTGGGAGCCGACGATCGTCGGCGCGCAAAATCTCTCGACCACGCCCGTCTTCAACCAGTTGCTCGCGGGCTACGGCATTCCCGCCGCCCTGCTGGTCGCCGCGGCATGGCTGACCCGGCATTCGCCGGATGGCCGACTGCGCGCGGTGCTGGAGGCGCTCGCCAGCCTGTTCACCCTGCTCACCATCGCCATCCTGGTGCGCCATGCCATGAATGGCGGCGTGCTGACGAGCGATGTGCCGACGCTCGCCGAACAGGCGATCTACACGCTGCTGGCCATCGGCGCCTCGGCGACGCTGATGGGCCTCGACCTCCGGCATCCGTCCATCGTCTTCCGGACCGGCTCGATGGCGGTGGGCTATCTTTCGATGGCATCCGTCTTCATCGCCCACATGCTGACGCTCAATCCCTATTTCACCGGAGAGACGACGGGCGCTATTGCCGTCTTCAACCTGCTGTTCCTCGCCTATCTTCTGCCCGGGCTCGCCTATGCCGGCGCGGCCTGGATGGCGGCGAGCCGCCGGCCGCGGCATTACGTGATCGCGCTGTCTCTTTCGGGCGCCGCGCTGGTCTTCGCCTATGTGACGCTTTCGGTCCGGCGCTTCTACCACGGCGCCGATATTTCCGACTGGAAGGGTTTCCTGCAATCGGAGCTCTATACCTACTCGGTGGTCTGGCTTCTGCTCGGCGTGGCGCTTCTCGTGGCGGGCTATCGCTTCCGCTCGACGGCGCTCCGCATCGCGTCCGCCGTTCTGGTCTTCATCGCCGTGGTCAAGGTCTTCCTGGTCGACATGTCCAACCTCGAAGGCCTCTACCGGGCGCTCTCCTTCTTCGGCCTCGGCGTGGCGCTGATCGGCATCGGCTGGTTCTACCAGAAGGCGCTGACCGGCCTCGCCCGCCAGGAGAAGCCCGAAACCGCATCCCCGGAGCCGCAGGCCTGATTGTGCGGCCCGCCGCCGGCCGGTAGGGTTCCTCGTGAACCGGAGCCCGAATCGCATGGCGGTGACCGCCCAATCCTTCGCACCTCACGACGCGATGGCCGCCGACCTGTTGCCCCATGCCGCCGACACGACCGACGGCTCGCACGATCTCGCCCATATCCTGCGCGTCTTCCGCAACGCCATGCGCATCCATGCCGTCGAGGGCGGGGATGGCGGCGTGATCGCCGCATCCGCGCTGCTTCACGATTGCGTGGCCGTCGAGAAGAATTCGCCGCTGCGGCCGCAGGCATCGCGCCTTGCCGCCGGGAAGGCTGCCGGAATCCTGCGCGGCCTCGCCTGGCCGGGCGACAGGATCGCCGCTGTGTCGCACGCCATTCTCGCCCATTCCTTCTCGGCCAATATTCCGCCGGAAACGCTGGAGGCGAAAATCCTCCGGGATGCCGACCGGCTCGACGCGATCGGCATGGTGGGCGCCGCGCGCTGCTTCTACGTTGCCGGCCGGCTGAATTCCGCCCTCTACGATCCGGCCGACCCGCGCGCCGAAAACAGGCCGGTCGACGACAGGGCCTATTCGATCGACCATTTTCCCGCCAAGCTCTTCAGGCTCGCCGATGGCTTCCAGACCGCGGCCGGGGCGGCGCTGGCCCGGGAACGCCACCGCCGGCTCGAAGAATTCTACCATCTTTTCCTCGAGGAAATCGCATGAAGGTCCATTCGCTTCACTATTACCCCCTCAAGAGCGCCCGGGTCATCGACGTGGCCGAGGCCGACATCCAGGCCTGGGGCCTTGCGGGCGACCGGCGCTACATGGTCGTCGATCCCGCCGGCATGTTCATCACCCAGCGCGAGTTGCAGGCGCTGGCGCAGGTGACGGCGGCGGAAAGGGAAGGCGTGCTGCGTCTCGCCAAGGTCGGCGAGGCGGACCCGGTCGAGGCCACGTTCGACGCCGCGCGGCGGATGCCGGTCGAGGTCTGGAACAGCAGGGTCACCGCCGCCGTGGCCGACGATGCGACCAATGACACGCTCGGCCGCTGGCTCGGCCGGCCGGTGAGGCTCGTCCATGCCGACGCCGAGACCCGGCGCGCCTGTAGCGCCGAATGGGCGGGCGAGGGCATCGAGACCGGCTTCGCCGACGGCTATCCCGTTCTCGTGACCACCACCGGCTCGCTGCGGTTGCTCAACGAGGCGACGATGGAGGCCGGTGCCGACATGTTCGGCATGGAGCGGTTCCGGCCCAATATCGTCGTCGATCATCCCGAGCCCTTCGCCGAGGATTTCTGGGCGGCGATCGAGATCGGCGGAATCCGCTTCGATCTCGTCAAGCCCTGCGCGCGCTGTATCATGACCACCCAGGACCAGCTGACCGGCGAGCGTGGCGGCCCCGACCCGATGCCGGCCATGCGCAAGCTGCGCATGTCGATGGACCGGCGCGTGCCGGGCGTGCTGTTCGGCTGGAATGCCGTCCCGCGCGCGACCGGCCGCATCCGCCGGGACGATGCGGTATCCGTCCTCGCGAAACGCGAGCGGGGCTGGCCGATCCGCGCGCGCTGAGGCGCTTGCGCTGCCGGATCACATCAGCGCCGCTGATTTCTGCCATCAATTTTTCATGCTTTTCGATTGTTCAGCCATGACGTAAATTCGCGGGCCTCAGTCAGGGGAAGAACATGACCGCAATGAGCCGCAAGGAAACCATGCCGTGGGCAATCATCATCTGCGGCTCCGTGATCGCCATGATCACTTTCGGCCCGCGATCGGCCATGGGCTTCTTCCAGTTGCCGCTGCTGGCCGATACCGGCTGGAGCCGCGAGACCTTCGGCCTCGCCATCGCCATCCAGAACCTGTTCTGGGGCCTCGGCCAACCCTTCTTCGGCGCGCTCGGCGATAAATACGGGACAGCCAGGGTGCTGATGGCGTCGGCCGTGCTCTATGCGGCCGGCCTGGTATTGATGGCGCATCCCGCTTCGCCCGCCATGCTGCATGTCGGCGCCGGCGTGCTGATCGGCCTCGGCATCGCCGCCGGCTCCTTCAGCGTCATTCTCTCGGCCTTCGCCCGCAATGTCACGCCCGCCCAGCGCTCCATGGCCTTCGGCATCGCCACCGCCGCCGGTTCCGCCGGCATGATGGTCTTCGCGCCGCTTACCATCGGGTTGATCTCGGCGCTCGAATGGCGTGGCGCGCTCTATGCCATGGCGGCGATGATGGCCGCCATCCCGTTCCTCGCCTTCGCGCTGCGCGGCAATGCCGCCTCCGGCACGCAGAGCGCGGCGCAGTTCCAGCAGACCGCGGGCGAGGCGCTGCGGGAGGCGCTCGGCCACCGCTCCTACCTGCTGCTCACCTCGGGCTTCTTCGTCTGCGGTTTCCAGGTGGCCTTCATCACCGCGCATTTTCCGGCCTACCTGCTCGATATCGGCATCGAGGCCTGGGTCGGCGGCGTCGCCATGCTGCTGATCGGCGGCTTCAACATCATCGGCTCGCTCGCGGCGGGCTATATCGGCCAGCACTATTCCAAGCCCTGGTTCCTGGCGCTGATCTATATCGGCCGCTCGATCGCCGTCACCGCTTTCCTGCTGCTGCCGATCACGGCCACCTCGGTCATCGTCTTCTCGGCGGTCATGGGCCTGCTCTGGCTTTCCACCGTGCCGCCGACCAACGGCCTCGTGGCGATCATGTTCGGCACCCGCCATCTCGGCCTGCTCGGCGGCATCGTCTTCTTCTCCCACCAGATCGGCTCGTTCCTCGGCGTCTGGCTCGGCGGCTATCTCTACGACCATTTCGGCACTTACGATCCGGTCTGGTGGATTGGCGTGGCGCTCGGCGTCTTCGCCGCGGTCGTCCATGTCCCGATCCGGGAAGCGCTCGTCCCCGGCCGGCCGGCGCTGGCGCCGGCGGAGTGATCAGAGCCCGATCGCCACTACATCGTGCACCGCCTTGTAGCCCGGATCCATCTCGCCATAGGGCGAGACCGGCCAGGGCCATGTCTCCGTCGGTTCGGGAAGCGCCACGCCATGCATCAGGTCGTGCCGCTCCGCCACCGAGCCGTCCTTGAGGACGATCCCGAAGCCCACATCCGTCAGCAGCAGTCTGCGGCCCGGCGCGGCCCGCAATCCCTCCAGATGCCCGGCGATGACCGCCGCGGCATCGGCGCCGTTCCGGTCCGCCGCCACGCCGAGCTGGGAAAGCAGGTTGGCCGAGATCACGAGACCGATCTCCGGGTCGTCTCGCAGGAAGCCGAGCCCCTCGGCGAGGTCCCGCTGGACGAAGCGAAGATTGGTCATGCCCTTCGTCCGCGCCCGGAGCCGAACGCTCGCGAGATGCTGGAGATCGAAAAGCCGAACCTCGCGAAATGCCCTCGCCAGATCCTCGACGGGCACGTCGCGCAGAAGTCCCGATCCGAGCACCGCCGCCACGCCGCCCCGTTCGGGCATGTTCGTCCGGATGAAGGCCTTGCATTTTGTTTCATGCGAAGCCCAGTCGCGGGCGCAGCGCCGGGCGCGCGCCCAGAGGCGGACGGAGGAGTTGATCTCGCCCGCCCGGCGCCGCGATGAGACTGCCCATGTCGCGGCGAAATTGAGCGCTTCGAGGATCATCGCGCCGTCACGCGAGCCGGAGCGGTTCGGGCGCGAGCGCGACATGGAGTTCGTGCCGACCGTCCGGCAGGCCGGGCAGATAGCCGAAATCGAGCTTCATGTCGGTGGCGGCAAGTCCTGCCGCCCTGGCATGCCGGAGCAGCCGGCCATAGCCGTCGGCGATCGCCGTGAGCGGGCCGTCATGGACGAGCCGCAGATAGCGCCGCGGCTCAATGACGACCCTGGTCATCCCCTCCGGCACCTCGGACTTGCGCGCGGCAAGATAGCCGACGATCTCGCGATAGACGCCGTTCTCCACCGAAAGCGACGCTTCGAGGAAGGCGCCCGCACCGGTTCCGGCCGCGAACAGGGCCTGCCAGGCGGCGGGCACCTTTACGGGCAATTCCTGCCACGGCGCCTCCACGAGGATGCCGATGACGACGAGTTCGGGGAGGTCGATCGTTTCGATCATGTCTCGATCCAGCGGAAGGGCCGGTCTCATCCTAGCGACCTTTGCCGCTTCCGCAAGAGCAGCCGAGGGGGCGCGTCGCTCCCTCATGCCCCTTGCCGCATCCCAAGCTATCCATTAGAGCAACCTCGCAATAAGTCAGCATTTCCATATCGCCGGACCGGATCCCGCCATGAACGACAAGCCGAAGAAACCGCAGAAGCTCAAGGCGCGCCTGCCGCGCGGATTCGTCGATCGCGAGGCCCACGACATCCGTGCCGTGGGCGAGATGACGGCGAAGATCCGCGAGGTCTACGAGCGCTACGGCTTCGACCCGGTCGAGACGCCGCTCTTCGAATATACCGATGCGCTCGGCAAGTTCCTGCCCGACAGCGACCGTCCCAACGAAGGCGTCTTCTCGCTCAAGGACGACGACGAGCAGTGGCTGAGCCTGCGCTACGACCTGACCGCGCCGCTTGCCCGCCATGTCGCGGAGAATTTCCAGACGATCCAGCTGCCCTATCGCACCTATCGCGCCGGCTACGTCTTCCGCAACGAGAAGCCCGGCCCCGGCCGTTTCCGCCAGTTCATGCAGTTCGATACCGACACGGTCGGCGCGCCCGGCGTCCAGGTTGATGCGGAAATGTGCATGAAGATGGCCGACACGATGGAAGCGTTAGGACTGAAAAGCCAGTACCGGAACCGCGTCAATAACCGCAA
>JAGRLJ010000006.1:28736-32319 GCA_020441805.1 Rhizobiaceae bacterium | reverse complement strand
TCGAGAAACGAGTCAAGCCTTGGCGCCGTGCTTCTTCGGAAGCAGGGTCCGGTAGGTCCGGTCGAGCATGGCGCGCTCCTCCGGGTCGACGCCCTTGATGACGAGCGAATCGCCGTCCTCGCGCAGGCGGGTGAGGAGCTTGCCGCGGACCTTGAAGGATGGCGTCCCGTAGGAGGTCGAGGCGTCGACCATCGGCCAGGTCAGGAGAATGTCGGAGAGTTCGGCGAAGGTCATGGCGGGAACGATAGCAGAGCCAGTCCTCGCCGAAAACGATGCCTCATCTGCCTGCCTGGTCGAGACCGGTGGCTTGACCCAGGCAGGCTAGGGTGAGAGGCGAAGAAAGCCGCCCGGCGGCGGCTTTCGCGGTCGCTCGCGATGGGTCTCACACCACCTTGCGCTTGGCCAGCACTTCGTCCAGCCAGTCGGTGCGCATTTCCGGTACGGAGGTGATGAGCTTTTCCGTGTAGGGATGGAAGGGCGGGTTGAAAATCTCCTCGGTCGGGCCCTCGGCGACGACCTCGCCGCGCAGCATCACCGCCGTGCGGTGGGCGATGCGCCGGACGATGCCCAGATCGTGGGTGATGAAGAGATAGGCGAGCCCCAGTTCGTCCTGCAACTTCTTCAAAAGCTTGAGGATATCCTCTGCCACGAGCTGGTCGAGCGCCGAGGTCGGCTCGTCGCAGATGACGAGATCGGGGTTCGCGGCGAGCGCGCGGGCGATGCAGATACGCTGCTTCTGGCCGCCCGAAAGAGCGGTCGAGAGGCGTCCGGCATAGTCCTCGGGCAGGCCGACCTGGCGCAGAAGCTCGGCGACGCGGGCTTTCACCTCGGCCGGCGACTTGTTGAAATAGAAGGCATAGGGCCGGCCGATGATCTCGCCGATGGTCTGGCGCGGATTGAGCGCCACGTCGGGGAGCTGGTAGATGAGCTGGATCTTGCGCAGATCGTCCTTGCTGCGGCCCTTGGTATGGGTCGGCAATTCCTTGCCGCCGAAATTGACCGAGCCGGATTCGCGCGGCAGAAGGCCGACGATCAGACGGGCGAGGGAGCTCTTGCCGGAGCCGGATTCACCCACCACCGCCACCGTCTCGCCTTTGGCGACGTTGATCGAGACATTCTTGAGCACGGTGAAGTCGCCGTATTTGCCGACGACATTCTCGACCTTCAGAACGGTCTCGCCGCGAGTGTCCTCGATGATGTCGCCGAAATGGTCGGCGGCCTTGCGTTCGGAGACCAGCGCCTGGGTATAGGCGTTTTCAGGATGGTTGAGGATATTCTCGGTCGTGTCGAGTTCGATCATCTTGCCGCCGCGCAGCACCATGATGCGGTCGGTGACCTGGGCCACGACCGCGAGATCGTGGGTGATGTAGAGCGCGGCGGTGTTGAGCTCCTGGATCAGGCGCTTGACGAGCGCCAGCACCTCGATCTGGGTGGTCACGTCGAGCGCGGTGGTCGGCTCGTCGAAGACCAGGATGTCCGGCCGGCAGGAAATCGCCATCGCGGTCATGGCGCGCTGGAGCTGGCCGCCCGACACCTCGTGCGGATAGCGGCTGCCGAACGTGTCCGGATTGGGCAGGCCGAGCGAGCGGAAGAGGTCGACCGCATTCTTCTCCGCCTCGGCCTTGCTCATCAGCCCGTGCTGGATCGGCATCTCGCAGACCTGCTGCATGATCGTATGCGCCGGGTTGAAGGATGCGGCGGCCGATTGCGCGATATAGGCGATGCGCTGGCCGCGCATGTCGCGCCGGCCCTCGGGCGAGAGATCGCGCACCGAGACGCCGTCGATCTCGATGCGGCCGCCGGTGATCCGGCAGCCGGCGCGGGAATAGGCCATCGAGGCCAGGCCGATGGTGGATTTGCCGGCGCCCGATTCGCCGATCAGGCCGACGACCTCGCCGCGCTTGAGCTCCAGCGAGACATTGTCGACTAGCACGGCGCCATTGACGGTTTCGACGCGCAGATCGACCAGTTTGAGAACGGATGAGGTTCCAGTCATGAATTACATCTCCGCCGAGGCGCCCGACGGACGGGCATTGATGGACAGGATCCAGTCGACGACCAGGTTCACGCCGATGGTCATCAGCGCGATCATGGAAGCCGGCCAGAGCGGCGTAAGCTTCGGGTCGAACGGGTTCATGATCGGGCGGGCATTGTCGCGCACCATCGAGCCCCAGTCCGCTTCCGGCGGCTGGATGCCGAGGCCGAGGAAGGACAGGCCGGCCAGGAACAGGAAGTTGAAGCAGAAGCGAAGGCCGAATTCCGAGATCATCGGCGGCAGCACGTTCGGCAGGATCTCCCGGGTCATGATGTACCAGTTGCCCTCGCCGCGCAGGCGCGCCGCCTCGACATATTCGAGCACGGCGATGTTCATCGACACCGCGCGGGCGAGCCGGAAGACGCGGGTGGAATCGAGCACGGCGATGGTCACGACGATGGTGATGATCGATGAGCCGAACATCGACAGGATGATCAGCGCGAAGACCAGCATCGGGATCGACAGCATGATGTCGACGAAGCGCGACAGGATCGTGTCGACGACCGGGCCGCCGATCGAGGCGAAGAGACCGGCGCACATGCCGATGGCGAAGGAGAGGATGGTCGCCATCAGCGCCACGCTGATCGTGGTGCGCGCGCCGAAGATGATGCGGCTGAGCATGTCGCGGCCGATATTGTCGGTGCCGAGCCAGAACTGCGCGGAGGGCGACGACCAGGTGTCGCCGACGACGTCGGCCTCGCCATAGGGCGCGATCCACGGGGCGAAGACCGCCGTGAAGATGAAGACCGCGACAATGATCATGCCGATCCAGGCGGAGGTCGTGGGTTTACGTCCGAAGATTTTCATCGCGTGATCTCCTCACTTGGGCCGGCGAAGACGCGGGTTGACGAGAATGCTCAACAGATCCGCCAGTGTGTTGAGGACGATGAAAGCCGAGGCGAAGACGAGGCCGCAGGCCTGAACCACCGGCAGGTCGCGCTTCGACACGCCGTCGACCATATACTGGCCGACGCCGGGATAGACGAAGACGACCTCGATCACGACCACGCCGACGATGAGATAGGCGAGGTTGAGGGCGATGACGGCGATGATCGGGGCCGCCGCGTTCGGCAGCGCATGGTGGACGATGACGCGCGAGCGCGGCAGGCCCTTGAGAAAGGCCATCTCGATATAGGGCTGCGACATGATCGACAGGACCGACGACCGCGTCATGCGCAGCATGTGCGCGGCCACCAGCATGGTCAATGTCAGCGCCGGCAGCGTGGCGACGTAGAGCCGCTGGCCGAAGCCCATCGACTGGTAGACGTTGGCGATCGACGGGAACCAGGCGAGGATGACGGCGAAGATCAGGATCAGGATATAGGCGACGAAGAATTCCGGCACCGAGATGAAGGCCAGCGACACGATATTGGAGACCTTGTCGGGCCATTTCCCCTCGTTGATGGCCGAGAGGATGCCGAGCCCGACCGACAGCGGCACGGCGATGATCGCCGCGAAACCTGCCAGGAAGAGCGTGTTCTGGAAACGGGGGGCGAGCGTCTTGACGATATCGCGCTTGTTGGTGAGCGCCACGCCGAGATCGCCGTG
>JAGRLJ010000006.1:25506-28649 GCA_020441805.1 Rhizobiaceae bacterium | reverse complement strand
TGTCCGAGAACCGCGCTGGCGACGTCGCCGGGAAGAATCTCGGTCGCGGCGAAGATCAGCACGCTGACCGCAATCAGTGTTAATATACCCAGTAACAACCGGGACACCAGCAGACGAAGCATAAAGCCGCCCCCCTTTTCATTCGTGTCCTATCGAGAAACGCCGGGTCAGCCTTGCGGCGCGAGTTCCGTCATCCCCCTCGACCACCGAACCCAGCGAGGCAGGGAGGCCGGCGGGCCGGCCTCCCACAGTCTTCAAATCAGGCGAACCAGGCCTTTTCGGCGACACGGTTGTCGTCCATGTCGTAGCGGGCATGCGGCTTGACGCCCTGGACCTTCGGCGAGTAGCCGTCGAGATAGTCGGTGATCGCAAAGCAGATCATGCCGCCGTCCTCGGAGATCATCTCCTGGCACTTGGAGTAGATCTCCTTGCGCTTGGCGTCGTCGAGCTCGATGCGGGCCTCGGCGACCAGGGCATCGAATTCCGGCACGCGCCAGTCGGAGTCGTTCCAGTCGGAGGCCGAACCATAGACCTGGGTGAACGTCTGGTCCGCCGTCGGGCGGCGACCCCAATAAACGGCGCAGAACGGAACCTTGAGCCAGACATTGTCCCAGTAGCCGTCGCCGGACACCTTGGTCACGGTCAGGTCGATGCCGCAGCCCTTGAGCGATTCCTGGTAGATCTGCGCGCAATCGACGGCCGATCCCCAGGCGCCTTCCGACGTCTGCAACTCGATCTTGGTGCCGGCGGCGAGGCCCGCCTTCTTGAAGTGGAAGGCTGCCTTTTCCGGGTCGTAGACGCGCTGCGGCATCTCGGTGTTGTAGTAGGGGTTATAGGGGTCGAGCGTGTGGTCGTTGCCCGGGATCGCGTAGCCGTTATAGACCTGCTTGATGATCTTCTCACGGTCGATGCCCCATTTGAGGGCGAGGCGAAGATCCTTGTTGGTGAAGGGATCCATCGTGACGCGGGACACGAAGCAGAAGCGGTTGCCGGTGCCTTTGGTTCGCACCACGGCGACGTTCGGATCCTTCATCACGAGATCGACGGTGCGGGCGTCGAGGCGGTTGACGGCATCCACCTGGCCGGACTGGAGCGCGGCGGTACGGGCGGCCGGGTCCTGGATGTAGAGAATTTCGACATTGTCGAAGTTGCCCCTGTTCGGCTTCCAGTAATCGCCGCGATTCTTGAGGGCGATGCGCACGCCCGGCTCGAAGCTCTCGAGCACATAGGCGCCGGTGCCGATCGGGTTTTCCCAATCGTCGTGGTCTTTCGGGACGACGACGAGGTGATAGTCGCCGAGGATGGCCGGGAAGTCGGCATTTCCGGCGGAAAGCGTGATGCCGACCTGGGTGGGCGAGATGGCCTTGATCTCGGCGATCTGCTCGAGAATGCCCTTGGCCGGCGACTTGGTCTCGCCGCGGTGCAGGCCGATCGAATAGATGATGTCGTCGGCGTCGAGCGTCTTGCCGTTCGAGAACTTGATGCCCTGGCGGACATTGAAGACCCAGTCCTGCGCGCCCGGCTGGACATCCCAGCTTTCCAGGAGTTCGCCGGTCGGGTTGCCGTCGGCGTCGAATTCGATCAGGCCGTTCATGATGGCGAGCGAGGCCGCGATCATGACGGAGTCCGCATAGGTGCGCGGGTCGAGCGAATCGGAGGCCGATCCGCCTTCCATGCCGAGGCGAAGCGTGCCGCCCTTCTTGACTTCCTGGGCCTGCGCCTTGGAGAACATGGTGGAGGCCAGCGGGATCGCAATGCCGGCGGCGGCGGCGAGCTGGATGAAATCGCGGCGCGACAGGTGCCCCTTGCGGGCCATCCGCTCGGCTTCGTGCAGTTTATGTTCGAAGTCGTTCATGAGTTCAGTCTCCCTTTTGTGCTTCGAAGTGGTGCCCAGACTTGTTTCCCTGAGCTTGAAAATCGAAGATTTCACGGTCACCAAATCGGCTCGACAACACGGCTCCCACGCCCGGCCGCTGAGGCGGCGCGGCAGGTCGGCTGCGACGAAGTGATTGTTTCCGAAGGCAAATCGGTTCTCCGGCACGGCCGAAGATACTTGTTCTTGTTCCGATAGCGTTCAAGTTCCCAGTTTTTCCCCTGTCGTCGGCGAGCGTGGTGCATGCGCGCCGAGGCCTGACATCGTTGCCCGGTTTCCTGGATCGTTCCCTGTTGTTGTTTTCTACGGGTCCAGGTGTATCCGGTCGGGAGTAAAGCCTCCGCGGTTTTTCTGTTCGGAGCGTGGCGGAACCCTGTCGCCGACGCGTCCTTGTCATTGTCCATGGACCTTACGGCTAATCGCGCAGAAATCAACACCCCTGTCCGGGCACTTGCTCCGGTAGCGGGCAGAAGACGCGAATTCCCGGCGGTTCGAGGCGCGGAAATGCAAACCCCAGGGTTGTATTTCGGTATCGTGATTGACTTATTGGGTGTGGTGTCCGGTCGTGCGGCAAAAAAAAGGCGGGCTGTCATGGCTGAGCTTTGACTTTTTCTATTCCATATGCGCCGTCAGAATACGCCAAGATTTTTTTTGGCCTAGCCCCAAAAAAATTTTAAATACGCTTTTCTTCCAGCGATAACGATCCGGTAACGATGGCTGGGCTATCTCTCCGCTCGCGGACGGGAAACCTTCGCCTCCGGATCAGGTCTCGCGTACCGGAGTTGTTCCCGGCCATGCCGGAGCCGGCGGTCGCCGCCGGCCACATGCGCCGGCTTCGGGCGCGGGCGTGCTTGCCCGCCGGGCCGGGCAATGGCATGGCTACCCTCCCGAAGGAGAGCGCCATGGCCAGGGCCATCATGTTGCAGGGAACCGGATCGGATGTCGGCAAGACGGTGCTTGTCGCCGGCCTTTGCCGCCTTGCGTCCAACAGGGGCTTGCGCGTCCGGCCGTTCAAGCCGCAGAACATGTCCAACAATGCCGCCGTCAGCGACGACGGCGGTGAGATCGGCCGCGCGCAATGGCTCCAGGCGATGGCGGCGCGCGTGCCGAGTTCGGTGCATATGAACCCGGTCCTGCTGAAGCCGCAGTCCGACAATGGCAGCCAGATCGTCGTTCAGGGCCATGTCCACGGCCAGGCTCGGGCGCGCGACTACCAGCGGCTCAAGCCCGAACTGCTCGGCCGGGTCCTGGAAAGCTTCGCGATCGTGGG
>JAGRLJ010000006.1:17388-25401 GCA_020441805.1 Rhizobiaceae bacterium | reverse complement strand
GTGCTGGTCGGCGACATCGACCGGGGCGGGGTGATCGCTTCCGTCGCCGGCACGCATCTCATCCTGCCGCCGGAGGACCGGGCGATGGTGACCGGCTATATCATCAACAAGTTCCGCGGCGACGTCACCCTGTTCGACGACGGCATCGCCGCCATAAGCGGTTTCACCGGATGGCCCTGCCTCGGCGTCGTTCCCTGGCTCAAGCATGCGGCGCGCCTGCCGGCTGAGGATTCGGTGACGCTCGAACGGCTGACGAAGGGCGAGGCGCGGGCGCTGAAGGTGGCGGTGCCGGTGACGCCGCGCATCGCCAATTTCGACGATTTCGACGCATTGGGCGCCGAGCCGGCGGTGGAACTCGTTTTCGTCAGGCCGGGCGAGCGCATTCCCGCCGATGCCGGGCTCGTGGTGCTCGCGGGTTCGAAGGCGACGATTTCCGACATGATGGCGCTGCGGGCCGAGGGATGGGACCGCGATATCGCGGCGCATGCCCGCCGGGGCGGCCGGGTGATCGGCATCTGCGGCGGCTACCAGATGCTCGGCCGCGCGATCCGCGATCCCGCCGGGATCGAAGGCGATACGAGCGTGGTCGAGGGGCTCGGCCTGCTCGATGTCGAGACGGTGATGGCGCCGGAAAAGCGGCTCGCCAATTCCCGGGCGCGCTCGGTGGCCTATGACGCGCCGCTCGAAGGCTACGAGATCCATCTCGGCCGCACGTCCGGGGCCGACCACGGACGGCCCTATGTCGAGATCGAAGGCCGGCCGGACGGCGCGATGTCGGCGGACGGCCGGATCGCCGGCACCTATCTGCACCGCCTGTTCGACAGCGATCCGTTTCGCGCCGCCCTTCTCGCCGATTTCGGGATCGCGGGCGGAGCCGCCGATTACCGCGCGTCGGTCGATCGCGCGCTCGACGGCGTGGCGGCTGAGATCGAGGCCCATCTGGACCGCGCGTGGCTCGACCGCCTGTTCGGCGGGCGGTGATCCCGCCGCCGTTCAGCGAAGGTTCATGCGCGGCCGGGCAGGATCGCGGCGAATAAATCCACGTCGCGATACGTAGAGTTCGTCGAACAGACGTGCAAAACGTCTTTTCTCGTGCTTTTTATTTCAGTTGCGCTATGTTCGGGGCCTCGACCATCGCCAAACTGAAACGAAGATTTCAGGCAAACGGGGGAAATCATGTCCTTGCCCAAGCATTTCAACATCCTGATGGCCTCCGCCCTCAGCTTCGCCATTGCCGTGCCGCCCGTGGGCTTCACGTCCGCCTTCGCGCAGAGCGCCCCCGCCGCCGAGGCGCCGGGCGATTCCGGCTGGCAGAAGGAATTCGAACTGTGGCGGATATCCAACAAGGGCGGCAAGGTCGCGGACTATCAGAAATATCTCAGGGTCTATCCCGAAGGTAAGTTCGCCAATGTCGCCAAGCGCCGCATCGAGGAGCTCAGCGCATCCGCGCAGACCGCCGTGGCGGCCGACAAGACGGCGGCGGTGACCGAGACCACGAAGAACATTGTCGACGACGGCACGCGCGATCTCGAAATGTGGCGGCAGGTGTCCAAAACCGGCAAGGTCGAGGACTACCGGAAGTATCTCAAGGAGTTCCCGCAGGGCAAGTTCGCCAAGGTCGCCAAGACCCGCATCGAGACCCTGACGGCGAGCGCGCCCGCCGACCAGCAGGACGAGGATGTCGCCGCGGCCGACAACAAGGCTCTCGAACCCGTGGACGAGGCTCAGGCCGAGACCCAGGACAACCGGCAGGACGCAGCCGAGGTCGAGACCGCGCAGACCAGCGACGAACCCGCAAGCGCCGACTGGGAGCAGGAATATGCGCTCTGGAAGGCGGCTTCCGACGGCAATACGGTGACGGAATACGAGGCCTATCTCAAGGCCTATCCGGACGGCAAGTTCGCCGCGATCGCACAGGCGCGCATCGCCCAGCTCGCCGCCGCCGAGCAGCCCGACCCGACGATCGCCGAGGGCGACCAGCAGGATGACGCCACGGCTCCGAAGAACAATGTGGCGCGCAACAGGAAGAAAAACAACGCGGTGGACCAGGCCGACGATCAGGCTGCGGCGCAGGATGACGCCACCGAGCCGGGCGACGACCAGGATATGGCCAATCAGGACATGGCCAATCAGGACGGCATGGACGACCAGCAGGCCAATTCCAATATGGGCGGTCTGAAGGCCAAGCGGAACCAGAACGCCGACGACCAGCAGCAGGCGCAGTTCACCGAGGGCTCCGAGGATGCCGAGGACGCGATGCTCGACCGGGAGACCCGCCACGAGGTCCAGGGCCGCCTGAGCTCGCTCGGCTACGACACGCTCGGCACGGACGGTATCTTCGGTGAACGAAGCCGCGATGCCATCGCCTCGTGGCAGCAGGACAACGGTGCGCCGGTGACCGGCTATCTCTCCGAGGACCAGGTGCAGGCGATCTTCACCGCCTCGGCGGCCACCTACGCGACCTGGCTCGCGAGCCGCGTTCCCGCCCGCGTCCATCGCGTCCGGCCGCGCGCCGAATGGGTCGTCGTGCGCCCGCGCACCAAATTCGTCGTCAAGCGTCCGGGAGCGGTCGTGGTGGTCAAGCCTTTCCGGCACGGCTTCAAGGCCAAGAACCGGATGAAGGTCAAGTTCAACTTCGGCGGCCGTTGCCGCAAGAAGCGCCGCTGCTGACGGCGGGGCGACCTGTCGGATTTCGTCGGGGGCGCTTCGGCGCCCCCTTTTCGTCCGGAGCGTCGCAAACAGTCGTTCTCGCGGTCGAAATGGCGATTGACTCGGCCGCCGGCCGGTTCTACATCTCGCATACGTCTGGTTCCCAGAGGGCGAGAGCCCAAGGGATCAAAAGGGAACGGGAAGAGTGGACCCAATCAGGGCGCTTCGATCCCGGCCGACCCCGCGACTGTAGTGCGGATAAGCGGACGTCCGGCGTTTGTTCCGGTCATGCGTCGAAAGTCAGGGCATGGGGCCCGGCGCGGCGGATGGAGGGGCAAGCGAAAAGTCACTGAGGCAGCCATTGCGGCAATACGGGGCGGGACGCCTCATTCTACGAATCGTCCCCCACGCGCAAGGCGAGCAGGCTTCGGGAAGACGAGGACGACGCGGTGGCGTGTTGCACGCCGTTACCCGCGAGCCAGGAGACCTGCCAGGCGAAGCAGGGCGCATCCGCGCCTAGAATCCATTGCCAGCAGCACGGAGGTTGTCATGGCGCATTCTACAGTTTCCACCGTTTCCGGTTCTCTTTCCGATCGCCTCGTCGCCGGAGTTCTCGCGCTCCTGCTCGGTTCGTTCCTGATCTTCGGCGCCGGCTTCGCGCATTCGTCGGTCCTGCACGACACCGCGCACGATGTCCGGCACGCCAACGGCTTCCCCTGCCACTAACAGGGGGCTTCCATGATTGTCAGATATCTCCTGGCCGCGCTCGTGGCCGGGCTGATCGCAGGTGCGCTGCAAACGGCGGTGCAGCATGCGAAGGTCGTTCCCCTCATTCTCGAAGCCGAGAAATATGAGGATGGCGCGCCGGCGCATGACCACGCCGCCGGATTGCAGCTTTCCCTCGCGAGCGCCGCGCAGGCGCAGGAGACGACACCCGACACCGCGCCCGTCGCGGCGGCGGAGGAGGAAGGCGGCATGCTGTTCGGCGTGAACCGCACCGTCGGCACATTGATGGCCAATCTCGTCACCGGCGCGGGTTTCTCCCTGTTGCTGATGGCCGCCGCCGTCCTGACCGGCCGTTCGATCACGCTCGCCAACGGCGTGCTCTGGGGCGCCGCTGCCTGGCTGACCTTCCAGCTGATGCCTTCGGTCGGGTTGCCGCCCGAGCTTCCCGGCTTTCCCGCCGCCGCGCTCTTCGACCGGCAGGTCTGGTGGACGGGGACGGTCGTCGCGACCGCCGCCGCGCTCTACTTGATCGTGCTTCGCAAGGAGCCGGTCGCCAAGGCCGCGGGCGTCGTGCTGCTGTTCGCGCCGCATGTGATCGGTGCGCCGCAGCCGGCCGATATAGCAAGCGACGTTCCGGCTATCCTGGCGGCGGAATTCGCCGTGGCGACGCTGTCGGCGGGGCTCCTGTTCTGGATCGTGCTCGGGCTCGTCATGGGCGCGATCAACGACCGCTGGGCCAAGACGGCCTGATATGACGATCGCTCCGTCCGGTGCCGTCCTGGTGCTGGGCGGAGCGCGTTCCGGCAAATCCGCTTTTGCCGAACGGCTTGTCGCGAAGACGGGCCTTGTTCGCCATTATGTCGCCACGGGCCGGGCCTGGGACGACGAGATGCGCGACCGGATCGCCCGCCACCGGGCCGACCGGGGCGAGGGCTGGACGACGCATGAGGAGCCGCTGGCGCTGGTCGAGAGACTGGAGGCCCTCGACGATCCGCGCAATGTTGTGCTGGTCGATTGCCTGACGCTCTGGGTCACGAACCTGATGCTGGAGGAGAGGCCGATGGCGGAGGCGTTTTCGCGGCTTGCCGCACATATCGGAACGGCGCGGGCGAAGATCGTTCTCGTCTCCAACGAGGTCGGTCTTGGCATTGTGCCCGAAAACCGCATGGCGCGGGCATTCCGCGATCATGCCGGGCGGTTGCATCAGATGGCCGCCGCGGCGGCGAGCGATGTGTATTTCGTGGCGGCCGGGTTGCCGCTCAGGATGAAAGGTTAGGCACCATGCAGAAGATACCGGCCACGGTGATCACCGGCTTTCTCGGCGCGGGCAAGACGACGATGATCCGCAACCTGCTCTCCAATGCGGGGGGCAGGAAAATCGCTCTGATCATCAACGAGTTCGGCGATCTCGGCGTCGATGGCGAGGTGCTGAAGGGCTGCGGCGCCGAAGCCTGCACCGAGGACGATATCATCGAGCTCAACAATGGCTGCATCTGCTGCACGGTCGCCGACGATTTCATCCCGACCATGGAGAAGCTGCTGGCCCGCGATGTCCGGCCGGACCATATCGTGATCGAGACGTCGGGGCTGGCGCTGCCGCAGCCGCTGGTCGCGGCCTTCAACTGGCCGGGCATCAAGACGGCCGTCACGGTGGATGGCGTGGTGACCGTGGTCGATAGCGCCGCCGTCGCCGCCGGCCGTTTCGCCGACGACCACGATGCGCTCGACGCGCAGCGTGTGGAAGACCAGGGACTGGACCACGAAAGTCCGATCGAGGAACTGTTCGAGGACCAGCTTACCGCCGCCGACCTCATCGTGCTCAACAAGGCCGATCTTCTCGACGGCGCGGCGCTCAAGGCGGTGCGGGATATCGTGAGCAGCGCCACGGCGCGCAAGCCGCGCATGGTGGAAGCGCGCAACGGCGACCTGCCGGCGTCGGTCCTGCTCGGCCTCGGCGTCGGCACGGAAGATGAGATCGCGCTTCGTAAGTCGCATCACGAACTGGAGCATGAGGGCGGCGATCACGACCATGATCACGACGAATTCGAGAGTTTCGTGGTCGAGCTCGGTGCCCTGGACGACGCCGGTGCCTTCGTCGCCGCGCTGAAGCCGATCATCGAACGCCACGACATCCTGCGCCTCAAGGGGTTTGCCGAGGTCAAGGGCAAGCCGATGCGGCTCCTGATCCAGGCGGTGGGTTCGCGCATCGACACCTATTTCGACCGCGCCTGGCAGCCCGGCGAGGCGCGCGGAACGCGACTGGTGGCGATCGGCCTGCATGACGAGATGGACGACGCGGCGATCCGGCGGGAGATCGGGGCGCTGAGTTGATCACGTTGATGACAGCAGCCGGGAATGGTATCTTCCGACGGGTGCCAGGAGCAGATCATGACGATTTCCGTGAATCTTCCGCAGGAGCTGGAGGCGCGATTGAAGGCCCTTGCCGAAAAATCGGGGCAGGCGACTGACGTCCAGCTTCGCCAGATCATCGACGCCGGCCTTGAGGACATGGAAGACTACTATGCCGGTCAGGATGTTCTCGCACGGATTGCGCGCGGCGAGGAGAAGGTGCTGACCTCCGAAGAATTCTGGCGTGGCATGGATAGTTGAATACGCTGAATCCGTCCGAAAACCCGTCTTCAGGCTCGATCCGCAGACACGCAAGAGAATACGTCTTTCCTTGAGGAGAAGATCGCAAAGCTGGATGATCCAAGAAGCCAAGGCAAGGCGTTGACCGGCCCATTGCGCGGCCTGTGGCGTTATCGCGTCGGCGATCATCGAATCATCTGCGACATCATCGACAGGCGGCTCGTCATTCTCGTCGTGAAAGTCGATCATCGCGGCGGCCGTCTACCGCTGACGACAACGAAAGAGAAACATGCACCTGCTCCTTGCCCAGAAAGGTTCGATCACGGAAGGCGACGAGGCGTTCGATCTCGACCAGACGCCCGGCGATATCGTCTTCCTGTCGGCGGCCGATACGGAGATCGCAAGCGTTGCCGCCTTCGCCAACCGGACCGGTCCCGGCTGGCGATTGGTCAGTCTGTCGAGCCTCAAGCATCCGATGTCGATCGACATGTGGGTGGAAAAGACCGCCCGGCATGCCGGGCTGGTCGTGCTCAGGGCGCTCGGCGGTGTCAGCTATTTTTCCTATCTCATCGAGGCATTGACGGCGGCGTCCAGGGCGCATGGCTTCCGGTTCGCGGCGCTGCCGGGAGACGACCGGCCGGATGCGGGTCTCGACCCCTGGTCGACAGTGGCGCCGGAGGATTGCGCGCGTCTCTGGTCCTATCTGGTCGAGGGCGGTGAAGCGAACATGGTGCGGTTCGTGGCCATGGCAGAGGCGCTGGTGGCTGGCGGGGCGCGGCCGGACGCGGCGGAGGCGGTGCCCAAGGCCGGGATATGGTGGCCGGGGTCGGGGGTGATAGGGGCCGAGGCGTGGGCGGATATGAGCCTACCGACCGCTCCGCTCGCCGTCATCACCTTCTACCGCGCGCTGGTCCAGAGCGGCCAGACGCAGCCGGTGGAGGCGCTGGTCGACGCTTTGCGGGCAAGGGAGCTCCGCGTGCTGCCGATTTTCGTCTCCAGCCTCAAGGAGCCCTATTCGGCGCGGACGCTCCGCGACCTCTTCACCCGTCTGTCGCCGGACGTCGTGCTCAACGCCACGAGCTTCGCCGTGGTATCGCCCGGTGCGGCGGAGACCGGGACCGTGCTGGACGAGACCGGCGCGCAGGTGTTGCAGGTGATCTTCTCCGGTTCGACGCGCGAAAGCTGGGAAGGATCGAGCCTCGGGCTTTCGTCACGGGATCTGGCGATGAACGTGGCGTTGCCGGAAGTCGATGGACGGGTGCTCTCGCGGGCGGTCTCCTTCAAGCGAGCCGACCGCTATGACGAGAAGGCGGAGGTGAATATCGTCACGCCGGAGCCAGTGGCCGACCGCGTCGAATTCGTCGCCGATCTCGCGGCCGCCTGGGCGCGGCTCCGGCATGTCGAGAACTGTGACAAGCGCGTCGCGCTCATCCTCGCCAACTATCCGAACCGTGACGGCCGCCTGGGCAATGGCGTGGGCCTCGATACGCCGGCCGGTTCGCTTGAAATATTGAAGGCCATGCGGTCGGCAGGCTACGAGACCGGTGAACTGCCGCAGGATGGCGATGCGCTGATCGGCCATCTGATGGAAGGGCCGACCAATGCCGCAGCCGACGGACGGGTGATCCGCGAGACGCTTTCCCTGAATCTTTACAAGCAATTCTTCGAAGGCCTTCCTGCTCAGATTCAGGATGAGGTGACGGGGCGGTGGGGCGCTCCGGAGGCCGATCCCTTCTTCGTGGACGGTGCCTTCGCCCTGCCGCTCGCCCGCTTCGGCAATGTCATGACCGGTATCCAGCCGGCGCGGGGCCACAATATCGATCCCAAGGAGACCTACCATTCGCCGGATCTCGTGCCGCCGCATGGCTATCTCGCTTTCTATGCGTTTCTCCGGGCGGCGTTCCGCGCCGATGCCGTCATCCACATGGGCAAGCACGGCAATATGGAATGGCTGCCGGGCAAGGCGATGGCGCTGTCGGCGGCCTGCTATCCCGAGGCGGTGTTCGGGCCGCTGCCGCATCTCTACCCCTTCATTGTCAACGATCCGGG
>JAGRLJ010000006.1:6278-17322 GCA_020441805.1 Rhizobiaceae bacterium | reverse complement strand
CGGGCGGAGAGCTATGGCTATCTCAAGGATCTCGAGGCGCTGGTCGACGAATATTACCAGGCCCAGGGCACCGATCCCCGTCGTCTGAGGCTTCTGCGCAGGCAGATCCTCGACCTTGCCGGCGATACCGGCCTCGGCACCGATGTCGGCATTGCCGGGCTCGACGAGGACGATGCGCTGCAAAAGCTCGATGCCTGGCTTTGCGACCTCAAGGAGATGCAGATCCGGGACGGACTGCATGTCTTTGGCCTGTCGCCCGAGGGGCGGCTGCTGACCGACCTGACGCTGGCGCTGGCGCGTTCGCCGCGCGGCGGCGGCGAGGGTGCGGGAGAGAGCCTGCAACGGGCGATCGCCGGCGATGCGTTGGGATGCATCGATTTCGATCCGGTCGATTGCGACATGGCCGCGTCCTGGGCCGGCCCGAAACCGGACGTGCTCGCGTCGCTTTCCGATGCGCCGTGGCGTAGCAATGGCGACGCCGTCGAGCGGATCGAGATGCTTGCCGCGAAGCTGGTCGCCGGGGAATTCGCGACGCCGGGCGGCTGGCCGCGGACCCGGCTGGTGATGGAGGAGGTCGAGAACCGGCTGAAGTCCGCGATCGCGGCCTGCGGTCCCTCCGAGATGACGGCGCTGATGACCGGCCTTTCGGGCCGTTTCGTGCGTCCCGGCCCTTCCGGCGCGCCGACACGCGGCCGGCCGGACGTGCTGCCGACGGGGAAGAATTTCTATTCGGTCGATACGCGCTCGGTGCCGACGCCCACGGCCTGGGAACTGGGCCGGAAATCCGCCGAGCTTCTGGTGACCCGCTATGTGCAGGATCATGGCGACTGGCCGACTTCCTTCGGCATTACCTGCTGGGGCACCGCCAATATGCGCACCGGCGGCGACGATATCGCCCAGGCGCTGGCGCTGATCGGCGCCCGGCCGGTCTGGGACATGGGCTCGGCCCGGGTGACGGGCTACGAGATCATGCCTATCGCCATGCTCGGCCGCCCGCGCGTCGACGTGACGCTCCGGATTTCCGGATTTTTCCGCGATGCCTTTCCCGACCAGATCGCGCTCTACGACCGCGCGGTCAGGGCGATCGGCGCGCTTGACGAGGACGCGGCGGACAATCCGATCGCAGCACGGATGCGCCGCGAGGCCGAGACGGCCGGGCAGCGCGCCGCCGGCCACCGGATCTTCGGCGCGAAGCCGGGCACCTATGGCGCGGGGCTTCAGACGCTGATGGACGAGAATATCTGGGAGGACCGGACGGACCTGGCCGAAAGCTTTCTCGACTGGGGCGGTTATGCCTATGGCGCGCAGGAGGAGGGCGAGGCGGCGCGCGGCCTTTTCGCCGAACGGATCCGGAGCATCCAGGCCGTGGTCCAGAACCAGGACAACCGTGAGCACGATCTGCTCGATTCCGACGAATATTACCAGTTCGAGGGCGGCATGGCGGCGGCGGCCGAGCACCTCTCCGGAGAGCGTCCCGTGATCTATCACAACGACCTGTCACGGACGGAGAAGCCTGTCATTCGTTCGCTCGAGGAGGAAGTCTCCCGAGTCATGCGCGGGCGGGTGACCAATCCCAAATGGATCGCGGGCATCATGCGGCATGGCTACAAGGGGGCGGCAGAGATCGCCGCCACCGTCGACCTGATGTTCGCCTTCGCGGCCACGACCGGGGCAGTTCGGGAACATCATTTCGAGGCGGCCTACCAGGCCTTTCTCATGGACGAAGCCGTGCGCGGTTTCATCGAGGAGAAGAACGAGGCGGCCTTGCGCGATATCGCCCGGCGCTTTCTCGACGCGATCGACCGGGGGCTCTGGCGGCCGAAATCGAACTCGGCGCGGTTCGGGCTTGCGGAGTTGGCCGCATTGGAACTTGAAGGAAAGAGAAATTGACCGAAGAAACCACGGAAATACCTGCCCAGGACGATGCCCGCCATGCCGAGAAGATGGCCAAGAAGAAGGCGGCGCGCGATAAGATCATGGCCACAAAGACCGGCGAGAAAGGCCTGATCATCGTCCATACCGGCAAGGGCAANNAAGGGCAAGGGCAAGTCGACGGCCGGCTTCGGCATGATCTTCCGCCATATCGCGCATGGCATGCCTTGCGCCGTGGTGCAGTTTATTAAGGGGGCGATGGATACCGGCGAGCGCGACCTGATCGACCGGCATTTCGCCGAAATCTGCGAATTCCACACGATGGGCGAGGGCTTCACCTGGGAGACGCAGGACCGGGCCCGCGACGTCGCGGCGGCACAGGCGGCCTGGGCCAAGGCGAAGGAGCTGATCGCCTCGGGCGAGAAGAGCATGGTGCTGCTCGACGAGATCAATATCGCGCTGCGCTACGATTATATCGATGTGGCGGAGGTCGTGGCCTTCCTGCGCGACGAGAAGCCGCCGATGTGCCATGTCGTGCTGACCGGCCGCAACGCCAAGGACGAATTGATCGAGATCGCCGATCTCGTCACCGAGATGGAACTGATCAAGCATCCGTTCCGCTCCGGCATCAAGGGCCAGCGGGGCGTGGAATTCTGAGCGGTTGAATTTCCCGCGCCGGATCGCCATGATGTCTCCAGTGGCTGGAGGTTTCGATGCGGGAATATTCGATCGGCGAATTGTCGCGCGCGACCGGCGTGAAGGTGCCGACGATCCGGTATTACGAGGATATCGGGCTGATGAACGCGCCGCCGCGCAGCGAAGGCGGCCAGCGGCGCTATTCGGGCACGGCGCGGGACAGGCTGGGCTTCATCGCCCATGCCCGCGAGATGGGCTTTCCGCTGGAGGCGATCCGCAGCCTGATCGACCTTGCGGAGCATCCCGACAGGCCCTGCGCCGATGCCGACCGCATCGCAGGGGCGCGGCTCGCGGAGGTCGATGCGCGGATCGCGCGCCTTACCCGGCTCAAGCGCGAGCTGGAACGCATGCTCGACGGCCATCGTTCGGGAAAAGTCGCCGATTGCCGGATCATCGAGGTGCTCGGCGATCATGCCAAATGCGCCTCGGACCATTGAAGGCGGCCGGGGGAATCAGTGTCGGCGGTCGGCCGGCAGATCCGAATCGAGCTCGGCATCGAGTTCCTCGATCAGTTTCTCCAGCGAGAAGTCGGCGACGAAGGGTACGTCCTCCATCAGCGCATCGCCGGCTTCGAGATGGGCGATCAGCATGGAGAGCTTGGCTTCCCGGGCCTCGAGCGCGCGCAACGCCTCGCGAATGACTTCGCCCGCGGAACCGTAGCGCCCGGTCGCGACCTGCCGGTCGATGAAACGGTCCCAGTGAGCGCCGAGGCTCAGATTGCTGGCAGCCATGTCCAACTCCTCTCTTTCGGGCGCCAAGAGAACACAGGAGGCTGGAGCGTAGCTGGCAGGGTCAGAACCCTATCCAGACCCGCAGCGGGTTCGACGGGTCGGCGAGCAGGCGCATCGCCAGCGCCGCGCAGCAGATCACCAGCAGCGGCCGGATGATCCGCGCGCCGGAGCGCATCGCCAGATGCGAGCCCGCCTGCGCGCCGAGGAACTGGCCGACGCCCATGACGAGGCCGGCCTTCCAGTGAATGACGCCCGAAAGGGCGAAGACGGCGAAGGCGCCGATATTGGAGGCGAAGTTCAGCATCTTGGTATGGGCCGTCGCCTTCAACAGGCCGAAGCCGAGCAGGGTGACGAAGGCCAGCATGAAGAACGAGCCGGTGCCGGGACCGAAAATGCCGTCATAGAAGCCGATGGCCGGCACGAGCGTCGTGCCGAAGAGGAAGGGCGTCATGCGACGGTGCTTGTCGGCATCGCCGAGATCGGGCTTGAGGAGGAAATAGAGGGCGATGACGACGAGCAGGACCGGCAGCGCCGCGCGTAGCACGTCGCCCGGAATGAAGGTCGTCAACATGGCGCCGACCGCCGAGCCGAGCGCCGACATGGCCGCCATGGGGAATTGCGACCGGAGATCGACATGGCTGGCACGGGCATAGGCGAGCGTGGCGGAACCCGATCCGAACAGGGACTGAAGCTTGTTCGTCCCAAGCGTCTCGAGCGGGGAGAAGCCGGCGATGAGCAAGGCGGGAACCGTGACCAGCGCGCCGCCACCGGCGATGGCGTCGACGAAACCGGCGATGAAGGCGGCCAGGAAGAGAAGGCCGGTGAGATGCAGCGTGATGTCGGTCAAGGCGGGCTCGATTTGCATGGCATGCGGCCGGGATGCCCGGATGCCGATGGCGGGCGCCGACGACGGCCATGCCGCTTTTACCTTGACGCGCGGGGGATGCAAATGCCAATCCTCCAGCGAATTTCCCAGCCCGGCACGACGTGCCGCAGGATAGGCCATGTCCCGCAAGATCATTCTTCATTGCGGAGCCCCGAAGACCGGCTCCACCAGCTTTCAGCACATGCTCTATGAAAATCGCGAGCGCATGCTGAAGGCCGGGTTTTTCTATCCCGGCGTATCGCGCAAGAAGCGCGAGGAGGACGATATCCGCATCGTGCTCTCCAACCTCAAGGGCGAGGGCAACCGCAAGAAGGAGGTCCGGCAGGTCCGCAAGCTCATCGAGCGGCTGTTTGCGGAGAGCGGCGCGCATACGCTTCTCATCTCCAACGAGGGGCTTCTGGGCAAGCCGGCCATCAAGGGCAACAAGACATTCCTGCCCAAGGCCGCCGAATCGGCGCGGCTGATGGCCGAGGCGCTGGACGGTTACGACGTCGAGGTGCGCTTCTTCATCCGGGATTTCGCCGGCTTCCTGCCGTCATGGTATGTGCAGCAGGTACGCATGGGCAACGATATGGATTTCGAGCCCTTCGCCAGGGCCTACAATTTTCGCAAGGCGACCTGGGCGCCCGCCGTGGCGGCGCTACGAGAGCATTTCGGCGCCGACCGGGTGGAGGTCTACGATCACGCCGATCTCGTGAAGGACGCCCATGGCGTGTTCAGCCGGGCCTTTCCCACCGTCATGGCGGCGCTCGGCGAGGCGGGACGCAATCCGCCCAACAAGAACAGCTCGATCGGCCGGGGCATGGTCAGTGCCTATCGGCGCTGGAATGGGATCGCCGAACGGATCGGCTGGTCACAGAAGTCGCGCAAGACGATCCAGCATCTCGGCCGCCGCTATGTCCTGCTGCCCTTCGAGCGCTTTTCCAGGTCGGAGAAGATCCGCTTCGATCCGGAAACGGCGAAGACGATGACCGCGCGCTATAGAGCCGATATCGAGGCCATCAAGGCGGCGGCGCCGACGCCGACGCTCTGAGGCGGCCATGGCGCGCGCGGTGGTGATCGGGATCGGCGTGACGGAAGCGGCCTCGGCGAGCGATGCGATCCAACTCGTTGAAAAGGTGCTGGGCGGATTGCCGGAGGAGGGGCGGCCGGTCGCGATCGCCACGATCTTCGGACGGGCCGAGCATCCGGCGGTGCAAGGCGTGGCGGGCTATCTCGGCGTGCCGGTCGCGGTTTTCGACGCGGGCCGGCTCGAATGCGAGACGCCGCGGCTCCTTAATCCGTCGGCGCGCCTTTTCGCGCGCATCGGCTGCCATGGCGTGGCGGAAGCCGCCGCGCTCGCGGCGGCCGGCAACGGTGGCCTTCTGCTTGCCGGCAAGGCGAAGGCCGGGGGCGTGACGGCGGCGGTCGCCGCCATCGGGCCGGCTTCCTGACCGGTCGGTAGAATTCGCTGGCCTTTTCGCGCCGGCTTTGCCAAAGCTCGACCAAGCCGGATAACGGCCGCATGACGAACGATAACAAGAACGACTGGACGGATTTCCATGCATAAAGTGATTTTCGACACCGATCCCGGCGTCGACGACGCGATGGCGCTGCTCTTTCTCGAGCGCCATCCCGATATCGAACTGCTCGGCATTACCACCGCGTTCGGAAATGCATCGATCGAGACCACCACCCGCAATGCGCTCTATCTGAAACAGCAATGGGGCTTGACGGCGCCAGTGTCCAGGGGGTCTTCCGAACAGTTCGATCCCGGCCGCAAGCCGCACCCCTTTCCCGCCCATATCCATGGCGATGACGGCCTCGGCAATATCGGGGTGCCCGATGTGATCGACCTTCCGCTCGATCCCCGGCCGGCGCACCAGTTCATCATCGACACGGTCATGGCCAATCCGGGCGAGGTGGCGCTTGTCGCCGTCGGTCGGATGACCAATCTCGCCAATGCGCTAAAAGCGGCGCCCGAGATCGCCGGCCTGGTCAGGGAAGTCATCATCATGGGTGGCGCGGTGGATGTGCCGGGCAATGTGACGCCAGCGGCGGAAGCCAATATTCACGGCGACCCGGAAGCGGCCGACCATGTCATGACCGCGCCCTGGAAGGTGGTGGTTGTCGGGCTCGACGTCACGCTCAAGACCACCATGTCGCGCATGGAACTCGCGGGGCTCGCGAAGCAGGGCGGCGCGGCCGTGGAACTGCTCGACCGGCTGTCGCAGTTCTATATCGATTTCTATGACGGCGAGGTGAAGGACAGCATGGTCGTGCACGACACTTGCGCCTGCGTCTATCTCGTCGCGCGAGAACTCTTCACGACGCGGTCGGGCCCCGTCCGGGTCCTGACGACCGGCATCGGCGAGGGCAAGACCTTGCAGAAGCCGGACGGCCACCGCTTCGGCCCCAGCGAATGGGACGGCAAGCCCAGCCAGCTCGTCTGCACCGACGTGCGGGCGGACGCGCTGATGGCCCTGGTCAAGAAGACGCTGGTCAGGCAGTAGACACGGACACGCCGATAGGCGCCCGCCGCGCCACGACAGGCGCCTGCCGTTTTCCGAAGGCCCGGGGCGCCGGCCCCAGCATAGAGTGGTGACAAGACCGCCGGAACGGGCTTGGCAGGTTCCGGCGCTTCATCTGGCGCCGCGTGCCGATTGCCTTCGTGCCGGCGCCGGCATAGGACATGACGATGGATGACATATTCCGCGACCTCCCGGTCTTCGAACGCGGCACCGTGTGGCTCACCGGCGCCGGCCCCGGCGATCCCGGCCTGCTGACATTGCTCGCGGTCAAGGCGCTGCGCGAGGCGGATGTTGTCATCTATGATGCGCTGGTCGATGAAAGCTGCCTCGGTCTGGCCCGGCCCGGCGCATTGCTGGAATATGCCGGAAAGCGCGGCGGCAAGCCGTCGCCCCGGCAGCGCGATATTTCGCTCCGGCTGGTGGAACTGGCGCGGGCCGGCAAGCGGGTTCTGCGGCTCAAGGGCGGCGATCCTTTCGTTTTCGGGCGCGGCGGCGAGGAGGCCCTGACGCTGGTCAATCACGGCATCGGTTTCCGCGTCGTTCCCGGCATCACGGCGGGCATCGGCGGGCTCGCCTATGCCGGCATACCGGTCACCCACCGGCAGATCACCCATGTCGTCAGCTTCCTGACCGGGCATGATTCCTCCGGCCTTGTCCCCGACCGCATCGACTGGCCGTCGATCGCCCGGGGCTCGCCGGTTATCGTCATGTATATGGCGATGAAGCATATCGGCGAGATCGCGCGCCGGCTGATGGAGGCGGGCAGGGCGCCGCTGGAGCCCGTCGCCTTCGTCTGCAATGCCGCCACCGGCGCGCAACGCGTGCTGGAAACCACGCTCGCGGATGCCGCCGCCGCCGTCGCCGCGGCCGGGATCGAGCCGCCGGCGATCGTCGTGGTCGGCGAGGTCGTGCGGCTGCGGGGCGGGCTCGACTGGCTGGGTGCGCTCGACGGTCGCCAGCTGGTGGCCGACCCGCTCGGTGTCGAAGATCTCAGGGACCCGGCATGAGCGGTCTTCTGATCGCCGCGCCGTCATCCGGATCCGGCAAGACGACCGTCACGCTCGGACTGCTGCGCGCGCTTGCCCGCCGGGGCGTCGATGTCACGCCCGGCAAGGCCGGGCCGGATTATATCGATCCCGCCTTTCACGCGATCGCCTGCGGCCGGACCTGCCTCAACTACGATCCCTGGGCCATGCGGCCGGAGCTCCTGGCTTTCCAGGCGGCAGGCGACGGGCCGCTGGTCATCGAGGCGATGATGGGCCTGTTCGACGGGGCGGCCGACCATACCGGTTCGCCGGCAAGCCTGGCCCGGTTGCTCGGCCTTTCGGTGGTGCTGGTGGTCGATTGCGCCCGGCTCTCTCATTCGGTCGGGGCGATGGTGCGCGGCTTCCTCTCGCATGATCCTCATGTGACGATCGCCGGCATCATCCTCAACAAGGTCGGCAGCGCGCGGCACGAGGCGATGCTGCTGGCCGGCCTGTCGGGGCTCGCGACGCCGATCCTCGGCATCATCCGGCAGGACAGGCTTCTCGGCCTGCCGGAGCGGCATCTCGGACTGGTTCTGGCGCAGGAGATCGAGGGCATCGAGGCCTTCATGAACCATGCGGCCGATGTCGTGGCCGAAACATGCGACCTCGAGACGCTGGCGCGGCTTGCCGCGCGGGCGGGAGGAGCGGGCCGGCGGCCGGATCGTTTCGTCCCTCCGCCCGGCGCGCATGTGGCGATCGCCCGCGACGAGGCTTTCGCCTTCACCTACCCGCATCTGCTGGACGGCTGGCGGGCACAGGGCGCGCGCTTCTCCTTCTTCTCGCCGCTTGCCGACGAGGCGCCGGACGGAGCGGCGGATGCGGTGTTCCTGCCCGGCGGCTATCCAGAGCTTCACGCCGGCCGCGTCGCCGCGGCGGAGATCTTCCGAAACGCCATGACGGAAGCGGCCGCGGCGGGCAAGGTGATCTATGGCGAGTGCGGCGGCTACATGACGCTCGGCGAGACGCTTGTCGATGCGGCCGGCTCCGAATGGCCGATGCTCGGCCTCCTGCCGCTGACGACGAGCTTCGCGACGCGCAAGCGGCATCTCGGCTATCGGCGGGTCACGGCGCTGGCGGGACCGTTCGCGGGTCTCCGGCTCAATGCGCATGAATTCCATTATTCCACCGTGGTGCGGGAAGGGCAGGCGGAGCGGCTCTTCGAGGCCGAGGATGCGGCGGGCGAGGTCGTCGGCCTTGCCGGTTTGGCGCGGGAGAATGTGTCGGGCTCCTACATGCATCTGATCGATCTTGCGCAGGCCGCCGCCTGATGGCTGGCGTCTTCCACGGCGGCGGCGTGGCTGCGGCGATGGCGGCCTATGGCGGTCGCGCCGAAGACTGGCTGGATCTCTCGACCGGCATCAATCCGGATATGGCGCAACTGCCGGAGATCCCCGCGCGGGTCTGGAACCGGCTGCCGGACCGCGCGCTGGAACAGGCGGCGCGGGCGGCGGCGCGGGACTGGTATCTCGGAGGTGGCGGTAAGGACGCGCTTCTCCCCCTTCCTGTGCCCGGCACGCAGTCCTTCATCCAGATCCTGCCCAGCCTCGTGCCATCGGGCCGTCCGGTGGCGATCCTGTCGCCGACCTATGGCGAATATGCGCATTGCTTCCGCCGCGCCGGCTTCGATGTGGAAGCGATCGATAGTCCGGACGCCCTGCGCGCCGACCATGGCGCGCTGATCGCGGTCAATCCCAACAACCCGACCGGCCGGGTCCTCACACCGGGAGACCTGATCGCGCTTGCGGAGCGCATGCGCCGGCAGGACGGCCATCTGCATGTCGACGAAGCCTTCGGGGACAGCCGGAGGGCGCTTTCGATCGCGCGCCATGCGGCCGAGACGGAGGGTGTCACCGTCAGCCGGTCCTTCGGCAAGTTCTTCGGCCTGGCCGGGCTCAGGCTCGGCTTCGTCTTCGCCGCCTCCACTGTGCTGGACACCATTGCCGACGAACTGGGGCCGTGGCCGGTCTCCGGGCCGGCGCTTCATATCGCGAACAATCTCCTGCGCGGCGACAACCGGGATTTCGCCGCCCGTCTGGCCGCCCGCGCCCGCTGCCTCGAACAGGTGCTGGAGGGCGCGGGACTGGAGATCACCGGCGGTACCGATCTTTTCAAGCTCGTGCGCCATTCGGACGCCGCCCGCCTCTATGAACATCTCGCGCGCTCGCATATATTGGTCCGCAGGTTCGACTATGCCGGCGACTGGCTCAGGATCGGACTGACGCCAGACGAGGAAGGGGACCGGCGGCTCGCATATGCGCTCGCCGCCGCAAAGGACTGAATGTACACGCTCTATGTGCTTTTTTTCGCCCTCGTCGCCGACCGAGCGATAGGCGATCCGGAGGGTGCATGGCGGCGCGTGCCGCATCCCGTCGTGCTGTTCGGCCGGGCCGTGTCCTTCCTCGATACGCATTTCAACAGCAAGGGGCTCAACGACCGGGACCGCCGCGCCTATGGCATCATGGCGATACTGGCGCTATTGATGGCGTCGGTGCTGGTGGGGCTGCTGGCTTCGCGGGTCCTGCTTTATCTCGGCTTTCTCGGCATCGCGGTCGAGATCGTGATCGTGGCGATCCTGCTGGCCCAGAAAAGCCTCGCCGATCACGTCTTCGCCGTTGCCGAAGGACTGAGGCGCGACGGCATTGCCGGCGGTCGGCGGGCGGTCGCCATGGTGGTCGGGCGCGATCCCAACAGCCTCGACCGGGCGGGGGTCTGCCGGGCGTCGATCGAGAGCCTGGCCGAGAACTATTCCGACGGCGTGGTGGCGCCCGCGCTCTATTACGCGGTCTTCGGCCTGCCGGGGCTGTTCGCCTACAAGATGCTGAACACCGCCGATTCGATGATCGGCCACCGGACGCCGCGCTATAGCCAGTTCGGCTGGGCCTCGGCGCGTCTCGACGATCTCGCCAACTGGCCGGCGGCGCGGCTGTCCGCGCTCTTCATCGCTATCGGCACCTGGATCCGGCGCGGCCGGCCCTCGGCGCGCAAATCGGTCAGCGCGGCGCTGCGCGACCACGGCCTGCACCGGTCGCCCAATTCCGGCTGGCCGGAATCGGCCATGGCGGGCGCGCTCGATATCGCGCTCGCCGGCCCCCGCGTCTATGCGGGAGAGCAGGTGATGGAACCGATGCAGAATTCGGCCGGCCGAAAGAATATCGGACCGACGGATATAGATGCGGCGATAGAAGTCTTCTGGTCGGCCTGTACTGTTCTGAGCGCCGTCGTGATCGGACTGAGCCTTTCCATCGAGTCGTTGCTGTAAGATCGACATATCCGCCAATCGATCTTAACCCTAGATTTAATTTCGACCCTGTTAACCAGGCC
>JAGRLJ010000006.1:0-6156 GCA_020441805.1 Rhizobiaceae bacterium | reverse complement strand
GCGGAGGCGGGGACGGTTACCGCGCGGATATCGTTATCGTCGCAGACCATGACCGTGACGCATAACGGTATCGTCCGTTATAAATGGAAGGTCTCGACCGCGCGGCGCGGTTATGTCACGCCGGTGGGGAACTATCGCGCCTATTGGGCCTCGCGCCATCACCGTTCGCGCAAATACGACAATGCGCCCATGCCCTACGCCATCTTTTTCAAGGGCGGCTATGCGGTGCATGCCACCTATGACCTGAAACGGCTGGGTCGGCCCGCCTCGCATGGTTGCATCCGGCTTCATCCGGAGAATGCGGCCCTGTTCTTCGGGCTCGCGCAGAAATACGGGCTGAGGAACACCAAGGTGGTGATCACGCGGTGAGCTCCGGGCTTCCATTCCCCTTCCGCCGCGCCGCGGAATGGGTTAACCGGTAGCGACAACCGCCGGCAAGGGAAGCGGAATGGATCTCGAAGCAATTCTCGACGGTGTTTTCGGCGACGTGTCCGATCATATCGGCGAAGGCAAGGTGGCGGACTACATTCCGGCGCTCGCCAAGATCGATCCCCGCAAGTTCGGCATGGCGGTGGCGACGGTCGATGGCGGAATCGTCACGCTGGGCGATGCCGGGGAGCCGTTCTCGATCCAGAGCGTGTCGAAGGTGTTCACGCTGACACTGGCACTCGGCCGGGTGGGCGAGGGGCTGTGGAAGCGGGTCGGCCGCGAGCCGTCGGGCACGCCGTTCAACTCGATCGTCCAGCTCGAACACGAACACGGCATCCCGCGCAATCCCTTCATCAATGCCGGGGCCATCGTGGTGGCCGACACGCTGCTTTCCGGCCACGAGCCGCGCGAGACGCTGGGCGAGGTCCTGAGCTTCATGCGTCACATCGCCGGCGACGAGACGATCGTCATCGACCGGGAGGTGGCGCGGTCGGAGCAGCAGACCGGATTCCGCAATGCCGCGCTCGCCAATTACATGTTCGCATTCTCGAACATCCACAATCCGGTGGAGAAGACGCTCGGCGTCTATTTCCATCAATGCGCGCTGTCGATGAGTTGTGTCCAGCTTGCCAGGGCAGGGCTCTTCCTGGCCAATCGCGGCCGGCTCGCCTCCGGTCACAGCGTGGTTTCCGCGGAACGGGCGCGGCGCATCAATGCGCTGATGCTGACCTGCGGCCATTACGACGCATCCGGCGACTTCGCCTTCCGGGTCGGTCTGCCGGGCAAGAGCGGGGTGGGCGGCGGCATTCTCTGCATCGCGCCCGGCAAGGCGGCCATCGCCGTCTGGTCTCCGGGACTGAACGCCAACGGCAATTCGGCCGCTGGCACCCGGGCGATGGAGAGTTTCGCGCGGCGCAGCGGCTGGTCGATCTTCGGCTGAACGGTCAACCGGAGCGATTGCCGTCGAGCGGCGGCGATATCGCCTTGCCTCGGGTTGCGGTCCGCGCCTATAGTCCGGCGAAATCATCGGACGGCATGGAGGAGACGGGCGTGGAACAGGCGGAAATCGGTCTGATCGGACTGGCGGTGATGGGTTCGAACCTCGCGCTCAACATCGCCGAAAAGGGCAACCGAATCGCCGTCTTCAATCGCAGCCCCGACAAGACGGATACATTCTACGCGGAGGCGGGCGACCTCAGGGACCGTATCATTCCCTGCAAGACGATGGAGGAATTCGTTGCCGCCATCCGTCCGCCACGGCCGGTCATCATCATGGTCCAGGCCGGCGCGCCGGTGGACCAGGTGATCGAGGGCCTCAAGAAAGACCTGTCGGCCGGCGACATCGTCATCGATGCCGGCAACGCCAATTTCCGCGACACGATCCGCCGTTTCAAGGATCTCGAAGGCACCGGGCTCACCTTCATCGGCATGGGGGTCTCGGGCGGCGAGGAGGGCGCGCGCCACGGACCGTCGATCATGGTCGGCGGTACCGAGGAGAGCTACCGGCGCGTCGAGAAGGTGCTGACCTCGATTTCCGCCAAGTTCAAGGGCGAGGATTGCTGCGCCTGGCTGGGCGAGAACGGGGCGGGCCACTTCGTCAAGACCATCCATAACGGCATCGAATATGCCGACATGCAGATGATTGCCGAGATCTACGGCATCCTGCGCGACGGGCTCGGCCTTTCCGCCGCCGAATGCAGCGAGATCTTCAAGACCTGGAACGGGGGTCGGCTCGAATCCTACCTGATCGAGATTTCCGGCATCGTGCTCGGCGCGACCGACCCGATCAGCGGCAAGGCGATGGTGGACATGATCGTCGACAAGGCCGGCCAGAAGGGTACCGGCAAGTGGTCGGCGATCGAGGCGCAGACTATGGGCGTGCCGGCGACCTGCATCGAGGCGGCGGTGGCCGCCCGCAGCCTCTCCTCCTTCAAGGCGCAGCGCGAGAACGCCGAGAAGGTCCTCGGTCTGCCGGCGGCCGGTCAGATCGGATCGGTCGACCGTCGGCAGCTCGTGGCCGATCTCGAACTTGCGCTGCTCGCCGGCAAGATCGGCGCCTATGCGCAGGGCTTCGCGGTGATGGCGGAGGCATCGAAGGAATTCGGCTGGACGCTGCCGATGCCGACCATCGCCCAGATCTGGCGCGCCGGCTGCATCATCCGCTCACAGTTTCTAGACGACATCACCTCCGCTTTCCGCGCCATGCCGGATGCCGACAACCTTGTGATCACGCCGGCCTTCGCGGCGATGCTGAAGGAAACGGACGGCGCGCTCCGCCGCGTCGTCTCGGTGGCGGCGCTGAACGGGCTCGCCGTTCCCGCGCTCGCCTCGGCGCTCGGCTATTTCGACAGCTACCGTCGTGGACGCGGCACGGCGAACCTGATCCAGGCACAGCGCGACTTCTTCGGCGCCCACGGCTTCGATCGTGTCGACGGCCTCGACAAGCATCACGGCCCCTGGGGCAGCGGACTGGCCGATTTCGCCTGAGGATCGACGCCCGGCGGTTCAGGGCTGGAGCGCCGCCAATACATTCCAGAATGCGGCCGGGGCCGAGGCCCAGTGCCAGAAGGCGCAGCCGGGATGGCCGCGAAGAGCGCAAAGACGCGAGAATTCTGCGGCGCGCGCCGCGCAGGATTGTTCCGACGCGCAGCCGTCTTCTCCGACCCAGGCGGTGCCGACCGGAATGATCGGCAGGC
Organism: Rhizobiaceae bacterium; assembly: GCA_020441805.1. Lineage (GTDB taxonomy): Bacteria > Pseudomonadota > Alphaproteobacteria > Rhizobiales > Rhizobiaceae > Rhizobium_E. Next base: position 3,031 of record JAGRLJ010000006.1, on the reverse strand, counting down.
CGAAACGGGCATTTTCCACCTCCGTTTCGGCGAGAAAGCCTTCGATCGACCGCTCGTCGTCGTAATGGACCTGTGGAAAGCTGACAACCGCATGAGCCGCGATCACGCCGAAGCGATCGGGCCATGACGGATCGGCGGAGGGCAGGGCCGGGCCGCAGATACCCAGCGGCACGCCGAGCCGATCGGCCAGGCCGCGCATGGCATCGCCGTAGCGATGCGCGGCGCCCATCCCGCCCCGGAAGAACCCGGCGCCGGGCTCGGCATCCATGATCAGTCCGTCCAGCGCCAGGCGGTCGGCGATCTCCGCCACCACAGCCGATTCGCCCGTGGCGTCGTCCTCCGTCGCGCATCGCGGCAGGTGCCAGCCCCAAAGCGCGATCCCGCGATCGGCGCAGTGACGCCGGAGCCCGGCAAGCGCCGCGCCCGTCGGCCCCTCCATATTGCGATAGGGATGGATCCCTTCGGCGATCTTGACGAAAAGCCCGTCGATCGACAGTGCCCCGGCCTTGCAAGCGATCGCCTCGGCCGACCCCTCGGCCGCGACGACCGGGGCGAGCTGCCAGACGAACAGGCTGCGGCGCGGCAGGTCCATGTCGCGGCTCAGTGCTGGAACACCAGGCGTCCGTCGGGCTTGAAGATACTCTGCAATTCTTCCGGCGCGATGCCGTCGATCCGGCCGAGCACGGCCTTGGCAAGCTCGCGCCCCGCGAGCCGAATATCCTCGAAGACGGTCATGACCTCGGGCCGCATGAAACGCAGGAGGTCGGCGGGCTGCTTCGACACCATGTCGATGTCCTGCCCGACCTGCCGGCCCATCGCCGCAATGGCGGAGGAAATCGCCACGGCCCCGGCGCTCGATCCGCAAATGATGCCGTCGGTCTGCGGATGGTCGCGCAACAGCGTCGTCACCGCCCGATGAACGACATGAAGCGGATCGTGCACCGTCGCGTCCATGGTCGGCACGCCCTCGCAGCCGAAATCCCTGAGGCCCGCCAGATAGCCGGCATGCATGTGACGGTAGAAGCTGAAGCGCGGGGAGGGCTCCAGGATGAGGATCCGGCGCCGGCCCCGCTCCGCCAGCCGTCGGACGGCTTCGTAGGCATAGGCCTCGTTGTCGAAATCATGGAAGGGATGGGCGACGCCGAATTCGGTGCGGCCATGCGTGGCGAAGGGAAGGTTGCGCTCGATCAGCAGCTTGACCCGTGGGTCCTGCGGTTCGATCGAGGACAGGATCACGCCGTCGGCGGAGCCAGTGTCGAGAATGTAGCGCACTGGCAGGATCGGGTCGCGGTCGCGGCTGTAGGGCGTGACGATCAGGTGATAATTGGTCGAAGCGAGCACTTCCGATATGCCGTAGACGATATGCGATGTCAGGCCCATCAGTTCCTCGTCGATATTGAGGATCAGGCTGATGACATTGGTCTTGCCGGTGCGAAGCCGCACGCCGGCGCGGTTCGGATGGTAGCCGATCTGGGTGGCGACCAGCTGTACCCGCTCCTTCGTCTCCTGGCTGATGTCGGGCGCGTCCTTGAGCGCGCGCGACACCGTCGTGATGCCGAGGCCCGTCATGAAGGCGATCGTCTTCAGCGTCGGCCGCTCGCCCGGAACGAGCCCCGGACTCGCCGGTGCTGTGCTTCTCATCTCTCCGTTTCCCATATGTGCGGGATATCTAGGGCAGATTCGTGCCGGACACCACTCTCTTTCGTCTGAACTGGAAAAATCTGTAACGTTACAGGAAGAAAGTCGAGTGGTTTTTTGCAATTCGTTTCAAGATTTCTATCTTGCGGTGCAGCAGGCCGCGCTGCGAAAAAATTTTGCGCCTGCGAAAGTTATTTTGTATCTCAAAATTATTTAGGACAGCGCAGAGTGCTGAAGAGGCGAGGCTGTTGGCACGCCTCGTCCCATCCGCGACATCATCATCGGCTTCGTGCTGAAGATCTGATGAAATATCCGTAACAAATTGAAAATAATAATTATATCGAATATTTTCGGATGCTTGCGGCGCGCCCGGATAGGCCGTTGGAGATCTTGTCGGCGGTCTGGACGGTGCGCGATCTTTTGGATTTTTCGAGAGGTTCGGCGTAGATGGATTTAAACGATTTAGAGAATTTTTTCCTTTCATTTTGCTTCTGGCGGTTGTAGCTTATTGCGGCTGGAGAAAATTTTAACCGCCCCCGTTGCGGGCCAAGAGCAATTGGCATAAGTTTTTCCGGCAACGTTTCAGTGAGGGAGGAGATCTTCATGAAAGCTCGTTATTTTGCGACGGCGCTGGCGGCGTCCGTCGCGCTTGGCGGCGGCATCGCGCATGCGGCCGACCTCGAAGTCACCCATTGGTGGACTTCGGGCGGCGAGGCGGCGGCGGTCGCCGAGCTCGCCAAGGCGTTCAATGCCACCGGCAACAAGTGGATCGACGGGGCGATCGCGGGCGGTGGCAATACGGCGCGTCCCATCATGGTGAGCCGCATCACCGGCGGGGACCCGATGGCCGCGACGCAGTTCAATCACGGCCGCCAGGCGGCGGAACTCGTCGAGGCGGGCCTGATGCGGGATCTGACCGACCTTGCCGAACGGGAAAAGTGGAAGGACATCATCCGTCCGTCGAGCCTGCTCGACAACTGCACCATCGACGGCAAGATCTATTGTGCGCCGGTCAATATCCATTCCTGGCAATGGCTGTGGCTCTCCAACAAGGCCTTCGCCGATGCCGGCGTGCCGGTGCCGAAGAACTGGGACGAATTCGTCGCCGCCGCGCCCGCGCTGGAGGCCAAGGGCATCATTCCGCTCGCGCTTGGCGGCCAGTCCTGGCAGGCTTCCGGTGCGTTCAGCGTGCTGATGGTCGCCATTGCCGGCAAGGACGTCTACACCAAGGTCTATAAGGACAAGGACGCCGAGCTGGCGGCCGGTCCCGAGATCGCCAAGGTCTTCAAGGCGGCCGACGACGCGCGCCGCATGTCCAAGGGCTCCAATGTCCAGGACTGGAACCAGGCCACCAATCTCGTGATCACGGGCAAGGCCGCCGGCCAGATCATGG
>JAGRLJ010000095.1 GCA_020441805.1 Rhizobiaceae bacterium | reverse complement strand
CTGGTCGTGGGTGACGTAGACGACGGTCGATCGCACCTTGGCATGCAGCTTCTTGATCTCGGTGCGCATCTGTGTGCGCAGCTTGGCGTCGAGGTTGGAAAGCGGCTCGTCGAAGAGGAAGACTTCCGGATCGCGGACGATGGCGCGGCCCATCGCCACGCGCTGGCGCTGGCCGCCGGAAAGCTGCGACGGGCGGCGGTCGAGCAACTGTTCGAGATCGAGCGTCCGCGCCGCATCGGCCACGCGCGCGTCGATTTCGCTTTGCGGCCTGCCGGCGATCTTGAGCGAGAAGCCCATATTCTCGCGCACCGTCATATGCGGATAGAGCGCGTAGGACTGGAACACCATGGCGAGGTTGCGGGCGCGCGGCGGCAGGTCGTTGACCACCTTGCCGCCGATCAGTACCTCGCCGCCGGAAATGTCCTCAAGGCCGGCGATCATGCGGAGCGTGGTGGACTTACCGCAGCCGGACGGGCCGACCAGCGCGATGAATTCGCGGTCGGCGACGTCGAGATCGATGCCGTGGACGATCTCCAGCGCGCCGTAGCGCTTGACCAGGTTTCGGAGGGAGACGGTAGCCATTTCTCTCAATTATCCTTTGACGGCGCCCGAGGTCAGGCCGGCCACGAGATGCTTCTGGACGATGAAGGTGAGGATGAGCGCGGGGACGATCATCACCACGGCGAGCGCGCACATACCGCGCCAGTCGATGGTGAATTCCGACGTGTAGTCGAGAAGCCCGACCGGCAGCGTCTTGGAATTGACCGAGCGCGTGAGGTTGGAGGCGAGCGCGAATTCGTTCCACGAGGTGAGGAAGGCGAAGATGCCGGCCGATGCGATACCTGGCCCGGCAAGCGGGAATTCGACCTGCCAGAAGGCCTGCCAGCGGGTGCAGCCGTCGATCTGCGCCGCCTCGGCCAGATCCTTCGGCACCTGCCGGAAGAAGCCGTCGATCAGCCAGATGGTGAAGGGCACATTGAGGGCGACATAGACCAGGATCAGGCCGGCATGGGTGTCGAGCAGGCCGAGCCGCGCATAGACGAAGAAAAGCGGCAGCGAGAGCGCGATGCCCGGCACGGTGCGCGTCAGCATCAGGCCGAGGAACCACGAACCCTTGCCGCGGAACGGAAAGCGGGCGAAGGCATAGCCGCCGGACATACCGATGGCGAGTGCGATCGCGGTCGAGGTAATGGAGACGATCAGCGAATTGGTGAAATAGCTGATGACCGGGATGCCGCCCTGCCCCACGCCGGAGAACATGGCGAGATAGGCGTCGAGCGAAAGCTCGGTCGGAATCCAGACCGGAGGCTTGGCCATGATCTCGACCGTCGGCCGCAGCGAGGACAGCACGATCCAGAATCCCGGAAGGCAGATGACGAGCATCGCGAAAAACAGGCCGAGGAAATGGCCGGCCTTGAGCAGGCGACGGCGGAAGCGGTGGGCGGCGTTCATATCGGCCATGGTCACCATTCCGTTCCGACCTGCGCGCGGGCGGCGGCCAGCTTGCGGTAGAAATAGACGGTGAAGACGATCGAGAGCAGGATCGAGAAATAGGCCATGGCATTGGCCACACCCATCTTGGCGTCGGCATAGGCCGTGCGCGAGACCAGCGTCCAGAGAAGCTCGGTGCGCCTGGCCGGGCCGCCATCGGTCATGATCTTGACGATGTCATAGGCGCGCGCGACGTCGAGCGAGCGGATGGTCATGGCGATGAAGGCAAACGGCATGATAAAGGGCCAGGTAACGTAGCGGAAAGTCTGCCAGGGCGTGCAGCCATCGACCTTGGCCGCCTCGATCGGCTCCTTCGGCATGGCGAGCAGGCCGGCGAGGATGAGGATCGCGAACACGGAGGTGGACGACCAGACCTCGGCGACGACGATCGAGAACAGCGCGAGATTGCCGTCGATCAGCCAGGGAATCGCCTGATCGGTGATGCCGAGGGCCTGGAGCGCATTGTTCACCAGCCCGACATTGTCGTTGAACATGAATTTGAACTGGAAGCCGACCAGCAGCGGCGAGAACATCATGGGAAACATCATGACGGTGCGGAGCGCGCGCTGGCCGCGCGTCGCCTTCTCGACCAGCATGGCGAGGCCGAGCCCGAGCAGCATTTCGAGATTGAGCGCCACGGTAAGCAGCAGGATGGTGCGGCCGAAAGCGACCCAGAACTCACGGTCCTGTATCAGCCGCAGGTAGTTGCGGACGCCGATGAAGATCCAGAACGTATCCGGCCGGGTGAGGCGGAAGGGCGTGAAGCTCGAATAGAGCGAGAGCAGCAGCGGCACGATCACCACCGCCGCCAGCACGATCACGGCCGGAAGCAGAAGCAGGAACGGCGCTGGGGTTTTCCATCCCTTCATCGGGAACTCCGGCAGGATTGGTCGCCCGGATGGTTCACCAGGCATGCGAGACTTCAGGAAGGAAGCACATCGCCGCAAGGGATGCGCTTCGGCTTTTTGTATGCCGTCTCCACCGCGACGGAGAAGGCGCGGAGGCGCGCTCGGACGTCCCGGCTTTTTGCACATCCAGCCCCCACGACGTCATCCTCGGCCTTGTGCCTGATATCCGACCACCTCACGATACGGTTGGCGTGGTCGGATGCTCGGGACAGGCCCGAGCATGACGGAGGAGAGGCGGTGGCCTTCCCGCCTGTTGCCAACCGATCAGAGCGCCCCGCCGTCCTCAAGGATCTGCGTCGCCTTGGCGGCCGCGTCGTCGAGCGCCTGCTTGGAGGTCTTGTCGCCGAGGATGGCAGCCTGGAGCTCGGGATAGACGGCGTTGGAGATCTCGATCCAGTAGGGTGTCTGCGGCACCGGGAAGGCGTGCTGGGCGGCCTCCTGGAAGGCCTTCAGCACTTCGGTGCGGTAGACGTCGCCCTCCGCGGCCTTGATGTTGAAGTCCCACACGGCGGTGCGGGTCGGCAGCGGGCCGGCGGCGGATTCGAGCTTCTGGCTGTCCTCGTTGGTCAGGAACCAGACGAGAGAGGCGGCCGCTTCCTTGTTGGCGCAGGACTCGGTCACCGAGAAGCCGTGATGGCCGGACCAGCCGGTGCGGATATTGGCCGAGCCGAGCGGCTGGACCTTCACGCCGACATTGTTCGCCACCTTGGACGACTTCGGATCGTTGAAGAAGCCGGCCCAGCCGGGCCAGTCGAGGTTGAGCGCGACCGTGCCGGAGGCGAAGCCCTGGCCGAGGTCGTCCCAGAGATAGTTGGTGGTGCCGGCCGGCACCGCCTTCGCCTTGTAGAGGTTCACGAACCAGTCGAGCGCGCGCACGCCTGCCTCGGAATTGAAGGCGGGCCGGCCCTCGGCATCGAGATATTCGCCGCCCTCGGCGACCAGCATCTCGTAGAAGCGGCCATTGATCGCCTCTTCCTTGCCGGCAAACTGCGTGCCGTAGAAATCCGGCGGGCTCGCGAAGAACTGCGCCTGGTCGCTTACCTGTTGCCATGTGTCCGGCGGAGCGAGATCATAGCCGTATTTCTCCTTGAAGGCGGCCTTCCTGGCGTCGTCCTCGTAGAGGCTCTTCTGGTAATAGAGCGCCGAGACGTCGAACTGGGCGCGCGGCAGCATCACCAGCTTGCCGTCGAGCGTGGATGCCGCGATCGTCGACGGCACGAAGGCGTCGATCTCGGCCTTCGGCAGAAGTACAGCGAGATCCGTATAGATATCCGGATATTGCGGCGCGAAGGACGAATGGTTCGAGGCCACGCACCAGCCGATGCTGCCGGAAGCGATATCCGACTTGATTTCCTTGTCGAGCTCGAAATGGTTCTTCTTGGAAAGCACATTGACCTTGGCGCCGGTCGCCTTCTCCCATTCGGCGATGCGCGCATAGAGCGCCTCATACTGTTGGCCGCCGATAAGCTTGGCATCGACCGTGACGCCCTCGAACCTGCCCGGCAATTCCTGGGCGGCGGCAAGACCTCCCAGCATGACCAGGCCCATGACGCCGGCGGAGACGCCGGCCAGCAGCTTTTTCATGATCTTCCTCCCAAAGAGTGCCTGCCCGCGCGACATGCGGGACCGAAAACGCTCACTTGTGAGCATTTAATTTATATATAAACATTCCATTCATAGAGCGTCAAGCGCAATTCTGTTGCGATGAACAGGCGCTGCGTATATGAATTTTCATATTCATTAGGGAGGAGCCGGTGGAGAATGACGAGAACGACCGCTACCGGGCGCCGGCGCTGGACAAGGGCCTCGACATACTGGAGCTGTTGGCCGGCATCGACGGCGGCCTCACCCAGGCCGAGATCGCCAAGAGCCTCGGCCGCAATGCCAACGAATTCTACCGCATGCTCGACCGGCTGGTGAAGCGCGGCTATGTGACCCGTCTCGACGGCGATCGTTATTCCCTGACGCTGAAGCTTTTCGGGCTCGCCCAGCTTCACGCGCCGGTGCGCCGTCTCGCCTCCTATGCGACGCCGCTGATGCGGGAGCTTGCCGAGACCACGAAACAGGCCAACCAGCTCGTGGTCTTCGATCGCGGCGCCGCCGTGGTGATCGCCCAGCAGGAAGCGCCGGGCTACTGGGGGATATCGATCCGGGTCGGCTCGCATATCAGCCTGTTCAACACCGGCTCCGGCCATGTGCTGCTCGCCTTCCGCTCCGTCGAGGAGCGCGACATGATGATCGGCGAATATGAGGGCAGGACCGAGGTGAAAGCCGAACCGGCACAGGACTTTTTCGGCCGGCTCGAACAGATCCGCGCGCGCGGCTACGAGATGATGCCCAGCCGGCAGATGGCCGGGATCGTCAACCTCTCCGCCCCCGTGCTCGGGCCGGACGGGCGCGCCATCGCCGCCCTGACGATCCCCTATGTGACAATCATCAACATGCCCTCCGCGCCGGACATTTCCCGAACGATCCAGTTGCTGCTCGACACGTCGCGCCGACTTTCGTCGCTGGCTGGCCTGGATCTCGGCACATCTTGAAATTCTTATATGAAGAGAGAATTTTTATTTGAACGATGTTACCGGTCATGCGAGAATGAGGAGAATTCGCCGCTGACGGCCCGATCGACGGGAGGAGGTCCTGATGATTGTCGATACCCACCTGCATATCGTGGACATGGCGGCGCTCGCCTATCCCTGGCTCGGCGGGGCGGGCGCGCTCAACCGCAACTGGGCCTACGAGGACTATGCGCGGGAGGCGCGCCGGCTCGGCATCGCCGCCACGCTGCATATGGAAGTCGATGTCGCCGAGAGCGATATCGACAAGGAAACGGACTACGTTTCGGGGATCGCGAACCGTCCCGGCAGCCTGCTGGTCGGCGCCATCGCCGCCTGCCGGCCGGAGGACGAGGGCTTCGCCGCTTATCTCGAGCGCATGCGGGCCAATCCGGCGGTCAAGGGTTTCCGCCGCGTCCTGCATGTGATGCCCGACGACCTGTCCGCCTCGCCCCTCTTCCGCGAGAACATCCGCCGGCTCGCGGGCACCGGCCTGACCTTCGACCTCGTGGTGCTGCCGCGCCAGATCGGCCGGGCGATCGAACTCGTCGATATGGCGCCCGACGTCCGTTTCGTGCTCGATCATTGCGGCGTTCCCGACATCAGGGGCGGCGGCTATGACAGCTGGGCGAAGGACATGACAGAGATCGCGAAGCGCCCCAACGTCATGGGCAAGCTCTCGGGCATCGTCGCTTATACGGATACCGGCAGCTGGACGGTCGAGACGATCCGGCCCTATGCCGAGCACACGATCGGCGCCTTCGGCTTCAACCGGATGGTCTGGGGTTCGGACTGGCCTGTCTGCACGCTCGGCGGCAGCCTCTCGACCTGGGTCGGCGCGACCCATGCGCTGCTCGAAGGCGCGAGCCGCGACGAAAGGCACGCTCTGCTCGCGGGCAATGCGATCCGGCTCTGGAACCTGAAGGTCTGACGCCATGGCCGCGACCGTGGGCATCCATTCGACCCACCCGGAGACCATGCCGGCCGACCATGCCGCGCTGCCGGTGTGGAACTCCGAGAACTGGTTCTACGAGGATTTCGAGATCGGCCACAGGATCCGCTCGCTGAGGCGGACGATCAGCGAGGGCGAGTCGCAGCAGTTCAACGCGCTGGTTCTCGACATGCACCCTTACGTCAGCGACCAGATCTTCGCCGAGACCGAGGGCCTGTTCGGCAAGCGGCTGGTGGCTGGCGCCTTCGTCTTCTCGGCGGGCCTCGGTCTTGTCGCCACCAACTGCATCAACGCCTTCTCCTACGGCTACGACAAGCTGCGCTTCATCAAGCCCACCTTCATCGGCGACACGATCTACACGATCCGCACCAATCTCGCCAAGGAGCCGAAATACGAGACGCTCGGGCTGATCCGGTCGTCCTACGAGGTGTTCAAGGGCGAGGGCGAACTGGTGCTCTATTGCGAGCATATCCAGACGGTGAAATATCGGCAGCGGAAGGCGGCGGGGTGACTGTCTGGGAACCCTTTACCGGAGTTGGTGAGGGATGAATTCACATCCACGGAAATCCCGCTACCCTTGGCTCTCCCGGAACAACCGGTTCAGGTCCGCTACCACCTCTTCCCCGCTCTCTCCGGCTTTCAGCCCGGCATTGATCCGCTCCGACGCGACCTGCTGGAAGCCCATGTAGCCGTCATATCTCGGCCGCACCCAGGCGGCCTCCAATGTCTCGCGGGTGCCGCGGTAGAAGTCGGCGGTCGCGGCGTTGACGATGTCGTCCTCCCAGGCGGCGGCATGGCCGGGCTGGCCGCCGGCGGCGGCGTAGGGGCCTTTCTGGACATCGCCGCCCGCGATCCAGTAGGCGAAATCGATCGCGGCGGACTTTTCCTTCGAGAAGGCGGAGACGGCGATGCCGGTGCCGCCGAGCGCCGAGCCCGCCGGACCGATAATGCCGGCTTCGGGGATATCGGTGAAGGTCAGCACATGCGGCCGGAAGCCCTCGACCGCATATGAGACATAGCCATAGGCATAGGGCGCGCAGGCGACGGTGCTGTCCTCGGCCGCCATGCGCTCGAAGACGGCGATCGGATCCATGTCGAAACAGGCGGGATCGATAAGGGCGGCAAGCTCCGCCATCATGCCGAAGGTCCGGGCGCCCTTTGCCGGATCGATCAGCACGTCGCCGGAGGTCGCGCAGGGCGTCGTCAGGTTGGCGCAGAGCGTATAGAAGGTCATCAGCGTGTGCGGCGGGCGCAGAGGCAGCAGCACACCGCCCTGCTCGGCGAGTTCCAGCACATCGTCACAGGTCTCGGCCGGGTCGGCGAGATCGTCGCGGAAGGCCTGGACCTGCGTGGCGGCGTCGATGGGGAAGCCCCATTGCCGGCCCTGCCAGTTGTAGCTCGGGAAGGACTGGCCGACGCTGGCGCGCGCCATCGCCTCGAACGCGGCCTCTCGACCATCGATGTCGAGCGGTTCGAGGCAACCTTCCTGGGTGATCTGGCCGACATGCGGATGGTCGATGACGATCAGGTCATAGGCGCGCGCCAGCTCTTCGACGGGGAAAGATTCGAAATCCTGGAGCGAGCGCCTGTCCCATTCGATTCCGATGCCCTTTTCCTGCCTGTAGATCGCCGAGCAGGCGATCATCGGATCGTAGCCGCGCGGGTGGCTCCAGGTCATACCCTTGAGCTTGGTCATAGGGAAAACTCCGCCCGAATCGTGTCGCTGTGCTCGCCGACGCGGGGCGCGGCGCGGTCGTGATGCGGCCGCGCGCCGTCGACGCGGAGCGGCGAGCAGGTGGTGAGGATCGAGACGTCGTCCTCGCGCTCGACCCGCTGGAGCATATCCAGCACCTTGAATCCGTCATGCGCGAGCAGTTCTTCCCAGTTCAGCACCCGGGCGCACCAGATGTCGGCCGGTTCGAGCACGGCGAGCCATTCGTCGATCGTGCCGGTCTCGATCCTCGCCGAGATGATCTTCTTGATCCGGTCGCGCTCGGTGAACCAGCTCGACGGATTGCCGCTGAAGGCCACGAGTTCGGGAAGGCCGAGCAGGTCCTGCAACTTGCCGAGCGGCGTCATGGCGATGGCGAGATAGCCGTCCTTCGCCGGATAGACGCCGTAGGGCGCCGAGAGATAGGCATGCGCGCTGCGGAAATCCGATCGTTTCGGCAGGCGGCGGCCGTCGTTGAGATAGGTGGTCAGAACCTCGAACTGGAAATCGACCAGCGCTTCGAGCAGGCTGGTTTCGACATGGCTCCCCTTTCCGGTGATGCCCTTCCGCACCAAAGCCGCGAGAATCCCCTGGCAGAGGGCGGCCCCCGCCAGCATGTCGCCGACCGCAAGGCCGAAGGGCACAGGCCCCTGCCCCTCGTCGCCGTTGAGCCACATCAGGCCCGAGCGCGACTGCGCGAGCAGATCCTGCCCCGGCCGCGCGACCCAGGGACCTTCCTCCCCATAGCCGCTGATCGAGGCATAGACGATGGCGGGATTGATCGCCTTCACCGCCTCGTAACCGAAGCCCAGGCGCTCGATGACGCCGGGCCGGAAATTCTGGATCAGCACGTCGGCCCGAACGAGCAGCTTGCGCAGCGTTTCGAGGTCGGCCGGCTTCTTCATGTCCAGCGCAAGGCTCTCCTTGCCACGGTTGATCGCATGGAAGATGGTGGAATCGCCACCGATCTCGGTGTCGCTGAGATAGAGCCGGCGCGAGAGGTCGCCGCCGTCGGGCCGCTCGACCTTGATGACGCGGGCGCCGAGATCGAGCATGCGCAGCGAACAATACGGCCCCGACAGGAACTGGCTCATATCGACGACGAGCAGGCCTTCGAGCGGCAGGTCGGTATGGGTTCTCATGCAGGCTCACAATCCCCAAAGGCCCGGCTTTTCGAGGCTGGACCGCCCGCCGGGCGATGTGGCGCCAACCGAACGGGCGCGGACCGTATCGCGAACTCGCGATCGCACCATCCCCGTCAAATTCTTATGTGAATACCCTATTTAAATATGGATAACAATGCAAGCCGATAAGGCGTGCGGTCGGGCGTGAAAATCACGCCGGGCAAAAATTCCCCCACCCGGCGGACGGGAGGATCACCATGGTGAAACGAACCTGTATTCCTCAGCAGAAGCGCGCGCCGGTCGTCGCGGTATAGACCGCGTAGAGCGATCTGGTGGCGGCGATGAAAAGCCGGTTCCGGCGCGGCCCGCCGAAGGTGACATTGGCCACGGTCTGCGGCACGAGGATCTTGCCGAGCAGGTCGCCCTCGGGCGAAAAGCAGTGGACGCCATCGCCCGCGCTGGTCCAGATATTGCCGGCGACATCGACCCGGAAGCCATCCGGCAGGCCGTTGTCGACGGAGCAGAATTCCCCGCCGCCGCCCAGCGTGCCGTCGTCGCGAACATCGAAGACCCGGATATGGCGCGGCCAGTTCGGATCGTGGCTGAAGGCGGAATCGGCGATATAGAGCTTCGCCTCGTCCGGCGAGAAGGCGAGTCCGTTCGGCTGGCCGAAATCGCTGCACACGACCGTCAGCCTCCCGCTTTGCGGATCAAGCCGGTAGACATTGCGCGTCGCCTGCTCCGGCTCGGCCTTGAAACCCTCATAGTTCGACATGATGCCGTAGCTCGGATCCGTGAACCAGATCGTTCCATCGGACTTGACCACGACATCGTTGGGAGAATTGAGCCGTTTGCCGTCGAAACTGTCGGCCAGAACGGTGATCGTGCCGTCGATCTCCGTCCGGATCACCCGGCGCATGCCGTGCTGGCAGGAAACGAGCCGGCCCTGATTGTCGCGCGTATTGCCGTTGGTGAAATCCGATCG
>JAGRLJ010000452.1 GCA_020441805.1 Rhizobiaceae bacterium | reverse complement strand
CTACAATATCCGCTACGGCCGGCCGAGCGCCACGGAGGCGGAGGTCGTCCAGGCGGCCGAGATCGCCCAGATCGGCAAATTCATCGAGACCCTGCCGGAAGGCTACAAGTCGATGGTCGGCGAGCGGGGACTCAAGCTCTCGGGTGGCGAGAAGCAGCGTGTGGCCATCGCCCGGACCATCCTCAAGTCGCCGCCGATCCTGATCCTCGACGAGGCGACCTCGGCGCTCGACACGCATACCGAGCAGGAAATCCAGACGGCCCTGGACGATGTGTCCAGGGATCGCACCACGCTCGTCATCGCGCACCGGCTCTCCACGGTCGTCAATGCCGACGAGATCATCGTGCTCAAGGACGGCCAGATCGTCGAGCGCGGCCGGCACGCCCGGCTCCTCGAGCTCGGCGGTCTCTACGCGCAGATGTGGAGCCGCCAGCGCGAAGCCACCGAGGCGGAGGAACGTCTCCAGCGCGTGCGTGACGAGGACGATCTTGGCATCGTGGAGCGCAAGGCGCCCGCGGCGGAATAGCGTGTTGCCATTTTGTTCCGGGCTTGTTAGGGTCGTCCGACATTTTCTTGGCAGGACAGGATCATGGAAGACAATGCCATCTCGATCTCCGTTTCCGACGACGAGCGGGAATTCATCGATAGCCAGATCGCGGCCGGCCGCTATGCCGACGAGCAGGAAATGCTGCATGCCGGGCTTGCCGCGCTGGAGCGCGAGCAGAGGCTCCGCATCCTGCGTGAACTGATTGCCGAAGAAGATGCCGATATTGCGCCCGGCGGCGTCATGGGCTTCGATCCGGCCGGGGAAATTCCGGAACATGTCCGCGACAGGATCGATTTTCGCCAGAAGCTTCAGGATGCCGGAAGGAGCGGGATGAGCAGCCGGCAGATTCCCGAGATCCTGACGAGCGTGAAAGCAAAGTTGCGCGCAAATGGCTCGCTATAGGCTTTCGAACACCGCGGACCGGAAGATTGCTGCCATTTACGAATATTCGTTTCTCACCTTCGGCGAGACCCGGGCCGACGCATATTTTCTCGGCATGCACGATCTTTTCGGTCTTCTTGCAGCCAATCCTCTGATGGGACGGGAAGAGGCCGAGCTCGGCGAAGGCGTGCGGCGCTTTCCCGATGAGGCGCATCTCGTCTTCTACCGGCCCCTGACGGATGGAGTTCTGATCCTCGATCTGTTCGGCGTGAGGCAGAAGCCCAGGTCGTTTTCCGGCAAGTTCGAAGACTAGCGTTCCCTGAAAGGTTTCCGTTGGCCAAGCCCCGCACCCAATTCGTCTGCCAGAACTGCGGCGCCGTTCATTCCCGCTGGGCGGGCAAATGCGACGGCTGCGGCGCATGGAACACGATCGTCGAGGAGGACCCGGCCGCCGGCATCGGCGGCGGGCCGAACCGCAGCCCGAAGAAGGGCCGGCCGGTGGCGCTCACCACGCTCGACGGCGAGATCGAGGAGGCGCCGCGAATCGAATGCGGCATTTCCGAGCTCGACCGGGTGACCGGCGGCGGCTTCGTGCGCGGTTCGGCGCTGCTGGTCGGCGGCGATCCGGGCATCGGCAAGTCGACGCTCCTGATGCAGGCGGCGGCGGCGCTGTCGCGGCGCGGCCATCGGGTGATCTATGTGTCGGGCGAGGAGGCGGTGGCGCAGGTCAGGCTCCGCGCGCAGCGGCTCAGCGCCGCCGATGCCGGCGTGCTGATCGCCGCCGAGACCAATGTGGAGGATATTCTCGCCACGCTGGCCGAGGGCAGGCGGCCGGATCTCGTCATCATCGATTCGATCCAGACGCTGTGGAGCGACCTTGCCGAGGCCGCGCCCGGCACCGTGACGCAGGTTCGCGTCGGCGTGCAGGCCATGATCCGCTTCGCAAAGCAGACCGGGGCGGCCATGGTGCTGGTCGGCCACGTCACCAAGGACGGGCAGATCGCCGGCCCGCGCGTGGTCGAGCACATGGT
>JAGRLJ010000451.1 GCA_020441805.1 Rhizobiaceae bacterium | reverse complement strand
CGGCCGGCACGACGCGCGGCTTCGGGGAGGCCGAGTTCACCGAGATCGGCGCGCTGATCGTCGAGGTGCTCGACGGCCTGCGCGAAGCCAATTCCGACGAGGGCAATGCCGGCGTCGAGGCGGGCGTGCGCGAGAAGGTCGTGGCGCTGACCGATCGTTTCCCGATGTATTCCTACATGTAATATCCGGCTTGAAGAGCCCGATATCGGAACCCTCCGTGGCGACGCGGAGGGTTTTTTGCGGTCCGCTCCCGGCGGCCGGCCGCATTCGAGGGCGATTGCCCTGAAAATGCGGGAGACCCGGATTTCGTCATGCCGGGCCGGACACGATCCGAATGTCCCCGATACCGACCTGAAGGGCGCCGGCGACCGGGCCTTCAGGTTTATCGGCGACATGGAGCCGGGGTCTATCCGGCGCCGTTTCCGGCTTCGCGGGACGGCCGCGGGCGAGCCGGACCCGGTTTTCGCCGCAGGGTCGCGAATTGCGATCCGAAGACCGCGACGAGGATGATCGTCCCGCCGATCATGGCCATCGGCCCCGGCGTCTCGGCGAAGAAGATCCAGGCCCAGACGATGGCGAAGGGCGTTTCGATGGAACTGATCAAGGCCGCTTCCGCCGGCGCCAGGCGGCGCGCGCCCTCCGATAGCGTCACCGAGGCGAAGGCGAAGATCAGCCCGAAGGCCGCCATGACGAGAATCTCATGCACCGGCGCATCGAAGGGATTCGTGAAGACCAGCGCGGCCGGAAGCAGCAGGATGGAGGACAGCACGCTGGGCCCGGCGGCCGGCGTTCCGGGATGGCGCCGGTAGATGACCATGACGGAGGACATCATGAGCGTCATCAGGAGTGCCAGCATGTCGCCGCCGATATGGATCCCGCCGAGCGAGCCGCCGACGATGAGCCCGACCCCCAGGATAGCGGCGAGTGCCGCCGTCAGCACCCGCCGCTCCACCGCTTCCCGGAACCAGAGCCAGGCGATGCCGGCGGCCAGGAAAGGGGCGGCGGCGTAGATCAGGGACACATTGGCGATGGTGGTGAGCTTGAATGCCGGAATGAAGGCCGCCGTTCCCAGGGCCCCGAGCCCGGCGACGGCCAGGCCGGATCGGCCCATGCCGCTGAATTCCCGGGTGAAGTTCCTGTTCCAGCCGATATAGGCCGTGGTGAACAGGGCGGCGAAGAGGCCGCGCCAGAAGATCACCGACCATGCATCCGCCGCCACCGCCCGGGTGAAAAGGCCCGCCGTGCTGAACACCGTCGCGGATGCGAGCATGACGATCAGGCCGAGGCGGCGCTGCGCATCCCTGCCCGTGGGCGCCCGATCGTCCGTCTGCCGCATCGTCATGCGCGTCTCCCCGATTGCGTTGCCGTCAGCATAGGGCCGGGCCTGCTGACACCGTGTGTCAGCAACGGTGTGGTACGGGACAGCCTCCCCCAGGAGGCGACGATGGGCCGTTCGAGCCGACTGTTCGAAATCATTCAGATTCTGAGATCCGCGACCGCGCCGGTGACCGCCCGTGTCATCGCCGGTATGTTGGAGGTCAGCGATCGGACCATCTATCGGGATATGGTCACCTTGCAGGCCATGCGTGTTCCGGTCGAGGGAGAGGCCGGCATCGGCTATGTCCTGCGGGCGGGCTTCGAACTGCCGCCGCTCATGTTCGCGCCGGACGAGATCGAGGCGATTGCCGTCGGCCTTGCGCTGCTCGGCCGCACCGGCGACGGCGGCCTGCTCGCGGCGGCGGCCCGTGTCGGCCGCAAGATCGCCGCCGTTCTGCCCCGGACCGTTGACAGCCGGATCGACGGATCGTCACTGCATGTCTCGCGCTGGAACGAAATTCCGCCTTCGCCGGTCGAATATCGTGTCATGCGGCAGGCGATCCGGGAGGAGCGGAAGCTTCATCTGCGCTATGAGGATGCGGGATCGCGATCGACCGAGCGCATCGTATGCCCGATTGCCCTCGTTTATTACGTGGATAGCGTCGTCCTGGCGACATGGTGCGAGCTCCGGCAGGACTTCCGGCATTTCCGCGCCGACCGGATGACGACCTGTCGCCCCACGGGCGAATTGTTCGCGGGCCTGGGCGAAGGGCTGCGCGCCCGGTGGAGCGCCAGGCAGGCCCTGTTCGCGATCACCTGATGTCCGGTGGCTGCATCCGGCGGTCGCCCG
>JAGRLJ010000450.1 GCA_020441805.1 Rhizobiaceae bacterium | reverse complement strand
TCCATCAGGTTGTCGTTGGCCGGATAGGATGTCGACTGGATGACGAACACATCCTCGCCGCGTACGTTTTCCTGGATTTCGACGAAGATTTCCTGATCCGCGAAACGGCGGACGCTGGCTTTTCCGAGGGGCACTTTCAGGTACCCACAGATGGCCTCGGCCAGCTGCCGGTTGGAGTTACCAGAAAATACCTTCATGAGTGCCCGCCTGTTTTCATGCCGGATGGCGGCTTATTATCCGGCTTTTCGGTGATTGCAAGGGGCAGGGCAGGTTTTTCCTCGCACATTCCATGGCAGGCGGTGGACGCGCGTGATCGGCCTCGCCTTCAAAATCGCCTAGCCTTGGGACTGACGCCATTTCATGTATTCGGCGATGGTGGCGATGCCGATTTCCTGCATGACTTCCGGCGGCACCGACGCCCAGACATCGGCGCCGGCGGCCTTGACGCTTTCCTGGCCCTGGATGCGGTGGAGCCGCGCGCCGGAATTGTCGAGCACGTCCCAGACATAGACGACCGTGACCTTGCCGCCGTCGGCGAAGGCGGAAAGATAGCCCTTCAGGACATGTTCGGCGGTCTGGTCGCCCGAGCCCTTGATGGTCAACCCGTTGCCGCGGGCGGATGCGCCCAGTTCCTTCGAAAGCGGCGTGACCGCCTGCACCGGCGCGCCGATGATCGGCAGGAAGCGGATCGTGCCCTTCGCGGTGTTGGCGGTGTAGAGGCTGGTGACCGTCTGCGTGCTGGCGTCGGACTTGTAGAGATTGGCGCCGAGATTTCCCGGATCCTTCGCCTTTGTCCGCGCGGGATCGTCCTGTCCCTGCTCGATAGCCTTGGCCTGTGCCTCGAGCGTGTTCTGCGGCGCGCGCTCGTCGGCCGCGGCGTCCGAATCGATGAGAGGTCTCCTTTCCGTCGAATCCTGCGGGATTTCGTCGATCCGGGCCGGCCGCTTTTCGGTCCGGGCGGTGTCCACGGTGTTGGTCGCGCCGGGAATCTCGGCCTGCGGCGTCAGTCCGTCCGTATTGCAGCCGGCAAGCAGCGTGCAAAGGGCGGCAACGACCATGTGACTGGTTCTGCCCGGCATGACCCCACTCCCCGACGAGGAAATCGTTCCGAGGCGGGACTATGGGAGCGAAGCCTTGCGCGAGTCAATCGTTCCCGTCCCTAATCCCCGTTTCCTTCGATCTATACCGAAATCAGGTCCAGGCCGTGGCGCGAAAGGCTGCGAACCGGGCCATCGGTGACGAGATAGGTGCGGCCGAGCGTCATGGCGGTGCCGGTCTCGGAATCCATGATGATCATGTGGACGAAGAGCGTCATGCCCGGCAGGATCGGTTCCGGATTGCCGGCATGGAACATCTGGTGCTCCATCCAGGATGGGGAAAACCGCGCGCCGACGGAATAGCCGCAGGCATTCAGCCGGTGCTTGGCCAGCCCGCGCTCGTCCATGATCCGCGCATGGGTGTCGAAGACGGTGCCGAAGGTGCTGCCGGTGACCAGAACCCCCTCGATGGCCTCGATCGCATCGCGCGAGGCGGCATAGAGCTCCTTCTGGCGATCGGTCGGCTGGCCGATCACCACGGTCCGCATCATCGGCGCGTGATAATGGGCGAAGACGCCGGCCCATTCCAGCGTCAGCTGGTCGGTGGCGTCGAGCAGCCGGCGGCCCGACTTGTAGCGGCAGAGCAGCGCGTCGGCGCCCGAGCCGAGGATGAATTCGTTGGCCGGATAGTCGCCGCCGCCCTCGAGGATCGCGCCCTGCATCGCGGCGAGGATATGCGCCTCGTTGGCGCCGGCCCGGATCAGGGGCAGGGCGGCATCGAAGGCGTCGTCGGACAGGGTCGCGGCTTTCTCGGCATATTCGATCTCGGCCGGGCTCTTGACGAGCCGGAGCCTGGAAATAACGTAGGATGCGTCGACGGCATTGGCGAAGGAGGTGAGCTGGTTGTCGAGCCGGCGGGCATTGAGCCCGGTGAGGCCGTGCGTGTCGTATTCCACGCCGATCCTGGCGCCGAGCAGGTCGAGATCCATTAGCAGGTTCTTGAGATCCTGAGCGGGATCGGCATTGATGCGGTCCACCCAGATTCGGATATCCTCGATGATGGAGGTCTGGCGGGCCTGGCGTAGGTCGGCCGAGCGCGTCAGCAGCACCATCTGGCCATCGGCCTTGACCACGAGGCACTGGAAGAAACAGTAGCCGAACGTGTCGTAGCCGGTAAGCCAGTACATGCTTTCCTGCGCGAAGAGCAGCAGCGCATCGAGCTTCTCTTCCTTCATCCGCGCCTTGACCAGATCGAGGCGGGAGGCAAATTCATCCCTGGAAAAGTGCAGCGCCATTCAAATCTCCCTGAGCATGATCGCCGAAATCTGCCGGCCATAGTCCGGCTCGTTGCGATGAGTCGTCCGCCGGTAGGAAAAGAAGCGATCCTCGTCGGCATAGGTGCAGATATCGAGATTGTCGGCCTGGACACCCGCGGCCCGGAGACGGCCGATCGTCAGGTTCGGCAGGTCGAACAAATAGTGTCCTTCTTTCGCGGACGGGGCGAAGAACCGCCTCCATTCGTCGTTGCGTTCCACGAAGCGGGCGTGAAACTCCGGTCCGACCTCATAGTTCCGTTGCGAGATCGATGGCCCGAGGCTTGCGACAATCCTTT
>JAGRLJ010000449.1 GCA_020441805.1 Rhizobiaceae bacterium | reverse complement strand
CCGTCGTGGTGCCGACCACGCTGCTCGCCCGCCAGCATTTCAAGACCTTCTCCGAGCGGCTGCGGGGTTTTCCGATCAAGGTCCGGCAGGCGTCCCGTCTCGTCGCCGCCAAGGAGCTCAACGAAACGAAGAAGGCGCTGGCCGAGGGCAAGATCGATGTCGTCGTCGGGACCCATGCGCTGCTCGGCGCGGGCGTCAAGTTCGCCAATCTCGGCTTGCTGATCGTCGACGAGGAGCAGCATTTCGGCGTCAAGCACAAGGAACGGCTCAAGGAGCTCAAGAGCGACGTGCATGTGCTGACACTGTCGGCGACACCCATACCGCGTACGCTTCAGCTTGCCCTGACCGGCGTTCGCGAACTGTCGCTGATCACCACGCCGCCCGTGGACCGCATGGCGGTGCGCACTTTCATCTCGCCCTTCGACCCGTTGGTGATCCGCGAGACCCTGATGCGGGAGCACTATCGCGGCGGCCAGAGCTTCTATGTCTGTCCGCGCATTTCGGACCTGGAGGAAATCCGGGTCTTCCTCGGGGAGGCGGTGCCGGAACTCAAGGTCGCCGTGGCGCATGGCCAGATGCCGCCGGGCGAGCTCGACGACATCATGAACGCTTTCTACGACGGCAAGTATGACGTGCTGCTCTCGACCACCATCGTCGAATCCGGCCTTGATGTGCCGACGGCCAATACGCTGATCGTCCACCGCGCCGACATGTTCGGCCTGGCGCAGCTCTACCAGATCCGGGGGCGGGTGGGGCGCTCCAAGGTGCGGGCCTTCGCCCTCCTGACGCTGCCGGTCAACAAGGTGCTGACGACCAATGCCGACAAGCGGCTCAAGGTTCTCCAGTCGCTCGATTCGCTCGGCGCCGGCTTCCAGCTCGCGAGCCATGACCTCGACCTGCGCGGCGCCGGCAACCTGCTGGGCGAGGAGCAGTCGGGCCATATCAAGGAAGTCGGCTTCGAGCTCTACCAGCAGATGCTGGAGGAAGCTGTCCTGGAGATCAAGGGCGACGAGGAGGTAACCGATTCCGGCTGGTCGCCGCAGATCCAGGTCGGCGCGGCCGTGATGATTCCCGAGCATTATGCGCCCGATCTAAATCTTCGCATGTCGCTCTACCGCCGGCTGGGCGAATTGACCGAACTCAAGGAGATCGACGGCTTCGGCGCCGAACTGATCGACCGCTTCGGACCGATGCCGATCGAGGTCGAGCACCTCCTGAAGGTCGTCTATATCAAGTCGCTCTGCCGCACGGCCAATGTCGAAAAGCTCGAAGCCGGGCCGAAAGGCGTGGTCGTGCAGTTCCGCAACCGGGAATTCCCCAATCCGGCGGGACTGGTCGACTATATTTCGCGGCAGGGCACGTTGGCCAAGATCCGGCCCGACCATAGCGTGTTCCTGGCGCGCGACCTGCCGGCGGCCGAGAAACGCCTGACCGCCGCGGCCCAGGTCATGACCCAATTGGCGGGGATCGCGGGGCGGGCGGCGTAGGCGTCATATATGCGCCGAGGCGCAGCAGCTAGGCTGGATCGGCCTTCATTCCCGCGATCTGCCGCAGGGCATTGGCGAAGACATCGGCGCCCTGCGCGCCGGAGATGGCATATTTTCCGTCGATGACGAAGAAGGGTACGCCGGAAACACCCATTTGCCGGGCCTGCGCGATGTCGTCGCGAATCCTGTCGCGATCCGCGTCGGTCGCCAGCCGCCGAGCGACATCGCCGCCGTCCATGCCGCAGGCTTGCGCGATTCCGGCCAGCACCGCGCGGTCGCCGACATTGCGGCCCTCGACGAAATTCGCGGTGAACAGTGCCTTCGCCACCTTGTCCTGCATGTCTTCGCCGGCTTCCCCCGCCCAGTGCAGCAGGCGATGCGCGTCGAGCGTATTGGGAAAGGTGGTGGCCTTGTCGAGTGCGAAGGGCAGGCCGATCTCCGCGCCCAGCCGGGTGAGCATTTCATGCGACTGGCGCACCCGGTCCGGCCCGCCGATCTTGCGCGCCAGATAGTCGAATGTGTCGAAACCTTCCGGCGGCGCATCCGGCTCGAGCTGGAACGGCCGCCAGCGGATCCTCGCATCGATGTCCGGCGCAAGCGATTCGAGCGCGAGGGCGAGGCGCCGCTGTCCCAGATAGCACCAGGGGCAGACTATGTCGGAGATGATGTCGATATCGAGCGTCTTCATGTCTTCATGTCTTCACTTCTGAGCGCGCTGGTCCCACCAGCCGGGAAAATAGGCACCATAGAGTGGCAGATAATCGGGATGGCCGATATAGGCGCGGCGGGCAACCCATTGTTCACCGAGATGGAACAGCGGCACGAGGTAATGCCCCGCCACGAGCAGCCGGTCATGGGCACGCACCGAGGCCTCGAACTCCGCGTCGTCCCTTGCCGCCAGGATATGGCCGATCATCCTGTCTATGTCGGGATCGGCGACGCCCGCCAGGTTCTCGCTGCCCTGGCTGTCGCGTGCCGTCGAACTCCAGCGCCGGATCTGCTCGACACCCGGCGAGAGCGAGGCGGAATAGGTCTTGAAGATCATGTCGTAATCGAAGGTCAACGTCCGCGCCTGATATTGCGCATCCTCGACGGTGCGGATGCTGACGGCGATGCCGAGGACGGCGAGGCTGCGCTGATAGGCGAGCGCGATCTTCTCCTGTTC
>JAGRLJ010000448.1 GCA_020441805.1 Rhizobiaceae bacterium | reverse complement strand
AAAATGGTCAACCAGATCTGCATCGCCGGCCTCGTCCAGGGATTGTCCGAAGGCGTGCATTTCGCCAAGCGCGCCGGCCTCGATGTCGAGCGGCTGATGCCCGTTCTCGGCAAGGGTGCGGCGGGCTCGTGGCAGATGGACAATCGCCACAAGACGATGAACGAGGGCAAGTTCGATTTCGGCTTCGCCGTCGACTGGATGCGCAAGGATCTCGCCATCTGCCTCGCCGAAGCGCGGCGCAACGGGTCGACGCTGCCGGTGACGGCGCTGGTGGACCAGTTCTATGCCGACGTCCAGGCGATGGGCGGCCGTCGCTGGGATACATCCTCGCTGCTCGCGCGCCTCGAAAAATGAGCGAGCCCGGACGAGAGTCGACGGCCGGTGAACTGATCGATCACCTGCGAACGCTCGGCAGCGCGGCCAATCTGGCCGGCATGGCCCGCTACGGCATCGAAACCGGCGCGGCGCTCGGCATTTCCAACACCGTGCTGCGCGCCCTCGCCCGCAGGATCGGCCGCAACCACGACCGATCGCGCGCACTCTGGGACAGCGGCATCCGCGAGGCGCGGCTTCTGGCGGCGTTCACGGCCGAGCCGCGCAAGCTCACCGCCGACACGGCGCGCGGCTGGGCTGCGGCGTTCAACAGCTGGGAAATCGTCGACGGCGTCGCGGACCTCTTCGCGGATGCCCGGCTTCACGATCCGCTGATCGCGGAATTTGCCGCCGACGAGCGGGAATTCGTCCGCCGCGCGGCCTTCGCCATGATCGCCTGGAGCGCCGTGCATATGAAGAAAGAGCCCGATGGAACCTTCATCGCCTGGCTCGACCTGATCGATCGCCATGCCGGCGATCCGCGCAATTTCGTGAAGAAGGCCGTCAACTGGGCGCTGCGGCAGGTCGGCAAGCGCAATGCCGCCTGTCACGGCGCGGCACTCGCCCTGGCGGAACAGCTTTCGGCCAGCGGCGACAGGACACGCCGATGGGTCGGCCGGGACGCGGTTCGCGAGCTCACCGATCCCGCCCGGCTCGCGCGCCTTCAGGCCAGAGACGGCTGATTCCGCAAGCCCGGCCTCCCCGGCGCACCGCTCAGTCCTCCAGGTTCTTCGCCTGCTCCAGCATCATGTAGTCGAGCGGCAGTTCCGTCGTATATTTGATCTGTTCCATGGCGAAGGCCGAGGAAACGTCCCGGATCTCGATCTTGGTGATCATGCGCTTGTAGAAGGCGTCATAGGCCGCGATGTCGGGAACGACCACGCGCAGCAGGTAATCGACATCGCCCGACATGCGGTAGAACTCCACCACTTCGGGAAATTCCGACACCACTTCCGAGAACCGCTTGAGCCATTCGATCGAATGCGAATTGGTGCGGATCGAGACGAAGACCGTGACCTTGGTATTGACCTTGACCGGATCGAGCAGCGCCACCCGGCGCCGGATGACGCCGTCTTCCTCCATCTTCTGGATTCGCCGCCAGCACGGCGTCGTCGACAGCCCCACCTTCTTGGCGAGATCGGCCACGGCCAGCGTCGAATCCTCCTGTAGCAGTCTCAGGATTTTTCTATCGAGACGGTCCATCCTAGCCTCCGGCGCAAAATTTTTTCCTTCATATAACAATCGCGGGAAAAGGGGGAAGCAGTTTCAGGAAATCCACCGCGAAACTTTACGCCGCAGTTCCGGCAGAAGCTCGGCCTCGAACCAGGGATTGCGGCGCAGCCAGGCGGTGTTGCGCCAGCTCGGATGCGGAAGCGGAATCACGCCCTGCTCACCATAGTTCCGCCAGCCCCGAACCGTGTCGGTCATGGAACCGGTCGTGGAACCGAGATGCCAGCGCTGGGCATGACCGCCCACAGCCAGCACGAGCTCGACCTGCGGCATCGCGGCAATGGCGTTCGCCCGCCAGAGCGGCGCGCATTCCTTGCGCGGCGGCAGGTCCGAGCCATGCGCGTCATAGCCGGGAAAGCAGAATCCCATGGGCAGGATCGCGAAATTCGCCGGATCGTAGAATTGCGAGCGGGTCACGCCCAGCCAGTCGCGCAGCCTGTCGCCCGAGGCGTCGTCGAAGGGAATGCCGCTCTCGTTGACCCGCCGGCCGGGCGCCTGGCCGGCGATCAGCACGCGGGCGTCGGCGGAGAGGACGGCGACAGGGCGCGGCTC
>JAGRLJ010000447.1:2766-4507 GCA_020441805.1 Rhizobiaceae bacterium | reverse complement strand
CTCCGCCATCCGCCGTGTCGTCATCGCTCGCCAATCCGCGACGTCATCCTCGGCCTTGTGCCGAGGATCTGCCGGCGTCAGACGAGCAACCAATGTCAATTGCTGTCTTTCGCGTGATCAGATGCTCGGCACAAGGCCGAGCATGACAACGATGGTTTTGTCATCCGCCGATGGCGAACCACGTCGCCACCGGCAATCCCAGACCGCATCCCCGCCTCAAACCCCGTTGGCGCGCATCCTGCCGTCGAGGAATTTCTTGGCGCGCGGCACGTCGGCCTCCTCGAGATGCTCGATGATGACCGGGATGTTGGGATGCTTGCGCGCGAGCAGCGCGAGGTAGAGGTCGTAGTTCAGCGAGCCCAGCCCCGGCGCCGGCAGCTCGATCTCGCCGACGCCACGGAACGTGTGGCTTTCGAGCGCGTCGTCATCGCCGATATCGGCATGCTTTTCGGCCTTGTCGTCACCCGAGCGCTTGACGTCCTTGGCATGCGCGATCTTGATCCTGTCCTGTAGCGTGTCGAAGACCTGATGCAGAATCTGGTCCATCCTGTCGATATTGTGCGTCTCGAAATAGTTGGTCGGATCCATCAGCAGGCCGAGGCCCGGATGATCGACCTGAGCGAACATCCTCACGGTCTCCTCGACCGAGCCGACGACATTGTTGACATAGGTTTCGAGCAGGAATGTCGCACCATGATCGTAGGCATACTGGGCGAGATCGGCGATGACCCTGCGGCATTCCTCGAAGCCTTCCTCGGTCTTGTTCTTCGGATGATGCACCCAGTCTGACTCGGTGTTGAAGGTGCCGGTCTCGGAGATGACATAGGGGCTGCCGAGATATTGCGCGTGGCGGATGATCTCCTTGAGATGGCCCACCCGCCGTTCGCGCTCGGCCTTGTCGGGATGGATGATGTTCGTATAGCCCGAGATGCAGCAGATCGGCAGGTTGTGGTCCCGGAACGTATCGCGGATCCGGACGCATTTCTCTCTGGTGATCTGGCCGGGGCTCAGGTCGATATCCTTGAAATGCATGTCGAGCTGGACGGTGTTGAAATCCAGCGAGCGGATCTTCTTGGCCGTCTCTTCCAGCGTATAGGGGAAATAGGCGGTGAAAATACCGGATTGCATCATGGTTGTGGTCCTCCCTTTCGGTGTCGGTTTTCGGGTTAGATTGCGATTTCGCTGAGCTTGATGGCGCGGCCTTCGTCCATCGACCGGTACCCCGCCTCGACCAGCGCCATGGTCTTGACATTGTCGGCGACGTTGAGCTTGGGCTCGGTGCCGGTCTCGACGGCATATTGGAGCTGTTCCATCACGCCGATGAAGGCATGCGGGAACCACATCGTGTCCCAGGTCGGCGTGACCCACTTGCCGCCGGTGGTCTTTTTCGAGGCATAGGTGAGCGTCGAGGCCTCACCGTTCGGCCAGCCGATCGTGCCATGCGCCACGCCGCCGGTGCCCTCGACCCGCCACCTGATGTAGAACTCGCTGTCGAAGCCCTCCTCGCGCGGGCCGGCCCAGACATCCTCCATCGAGACCGCCAGCACATTGTTTGGAAACCTGATGGTCGAGACGGTGATGCCGTCCTTGTGCTTGAAGGTCGTGCGCGGATCGGTGCGGGTCGCGCAGTAGATCTCCTCCGGATCGCCGAACAGGAAACGCAGCACGTCGAGGTGATGCACGCTCATATTGGACAGTGTCAGCCGGTCGAAGCCTTCGAGGAAGCTCTGCCAGTGCGGAA
>JAGRLJ010000447.1:2123-2709 GCA_020441805.1 Rhizobiaceae bacterium | reverse complement strand
GACTGGTCGTAGCGCATGTTCTGGTTGACCGAGAGGATCTTGCCGGCGGCCTTCGCCTCGTCACGCAGCTTCCGGGCCTCGTCGAGCGAGAGCGCCAGCGGCTTCTGCGCCAGGATCGCCTTGATATGCGGTTGCTTCAGCGCGGCCCGGATCAGCGCCGGCTGCTGGTCCGGCGGGAAGGCGAGGTCGACGATGTCGACATTCTGGTCCTTGATCAGCACTTCCGGCGTATCGTGCACGGTGGGAATGCCCCAGCGTTCGGCGACCCTGGCGGCATTGGCCTTCGTGCGCGAGGCAATCGCCACCACGTTGAAGCCCGCCTCCTTGTAGGCGGCCAGATGGCATTCGGCCATGATCATGCCGGCGCCGATCGCGCCGATCCTGTATTCTTTCACCCGGATATCGACATCCGGCTTGAAACCCTTGGCATCCGCCATCTTTTCCTCCCTTACGCACCCGCCGCGGCCGGCGCCAGCGCCTGCCCATCGGACCTGAAAAAATGCACTTTCCCCGGATCGCAGCTCAGGGCCACATCCGCATCCACCGCGATCTCCGGCTGGCCGCGCATCAGGACGCGAAGCTTCTC
>JAGRLJ010000447.1:329-2028 GCA_020441805.1 Rhizobiaceae bacterium | reverse complement strand
AGCCTGATATCTTCCGGACGAATGCCGATGCCGGCCGCGCCATCGGGCACGACATGCGCCGCAAGCGTGATCGTGCCGGAGCCCGCCGACAGGCCGTCGCCGCGCTCGATGCCGAGGAGATTGATCGCCGGCGCCCCGAGCAGCCGCGCGACATACTGGCTGGCCGGACGGTCGTAGATGTCCGACGGCCGGCCGATCTGGCGTATCGCGCCGTTTTCCAGGATGGCCATCCGATCGGCGATCGACATCGCTTCCTCCTGATCATGCGTGACATAGATCAGCGTATGGCCGAGCTCGCGCTGGATACGCTTGAGTTCGACGCGGGTCTCTTCGCGCAAGCGCGCGTCGAGCGCCGAGATCGGGTCGTCCATCAGATAGGCCGCCGGATCGCGCACCAGCGCCCGGGCGATGGCGACACGCTGGCGCTCGCCGCCGGAAAGATGCGCCGGCAGCTTGCGCAGGAGATGGCCGATATGGAGCTTTTCCGAAACCGAGGCGACCCGCGCCCGGATCCTGTCCTCGGGCACCTTCCGCTCGACCAGGGGAAAGCGGACATTCTGCTCCGCCGTCATATGCGGGAAAAGCGCGAGGTTCTGGAACACCATGGCGACATTGCGCTCGGCCGGCGAAAGCGCATTGACCGGCTGCCCACCGATCAGGATCTCGCCGGAATCCGGCGTCTCGAGGCCAAGGATCAGCTTGAGGATCGTCGATTTGCCCGAGAGCGGCGGCCCGAAGAGACAGAAAAATTCGTTGTCGAGCACTTCGAAGGACATGTCATCGACGGCGAGCGTATCGCCGAAGCGCCTGGTGACGTTGCGGAAGGTGATCGAAGCCATGGTCAGTTCTCCCGGATCGCCGTGCCGGTGGCCGCATCGAAGAGCCGCACCGCGCCGGGATTGACGTCGAGCCGCACCGTCATGCCGGGTTCGAGCCCGTTGTCATTGTCGAGCACCACCTTCACCACCGCCGTGTCGCCGCCGACATGCACGATGGTGCGGGCGCCGATCCGCTCGACGAAGAACACCGGCAGGCCGGAGGCGGACGCGGTCAGCGCGGCCTGTTCGGGCCGGAAGCCGTAATATACGTCAGCGACCTTCCGGGCCCGCGCCGCCGCCGAAAGCCCGGCCGGCAGCGGCGCGCTGCGGCCGAAGGCCGCGAGATCGACCAGCGCCGCGCCCGCGTCCTCCGCCAGCGTTCCCTTGACGAGGTTCATGCCGGGCGAACCGAGGAAGCCGGCGACGAATGTATTGGCCGGATTGTTGTAGACCTCGACCGGCGAGCCGCTCTGCTGCAACACGCCATGATCCATCACCGCGATGCGGTCGGCCATGGTCATGGCTTCGAGCTGGTCGTGCGTCACATAGACCATGGTCTGTCTGAACTGGCGCTGGAGATGCTTGAGCTCGGTGCGCATCACCGCCCGGAAGGCCGCATCGACATTCGACAGCGGCTCGTCGAGCAGGAAGATGGCCGGCTCGACAATAGCCGAGCGGCCGATGGCGAGCCGTTGCAGGATATTCACCGACAGCTTGGCCGATGGCTGCCTCAGCAGCGGTCCGAGTTGCAGGAAATCGGCGATCGCCCGCACCCGGCGGTCGATCTCGGCTTCCGGCAATTTTCGCACCCTCAGTCCATAGGCGAGGTTCTCGTAGACCGACATATGCGTGAAGATCGCATAATTCTGGAAGACGAAGCC
>JAGRLJ010000447.1:0-165 GCA_020441805.1 Rhizobiaceae bacterium | reverse complement strand
AGCGCCTGGAACGCCCCGAAGCTCTTGGTCAGGTTTTCGAGATGGATCGCGGTCATGCCGCACCTCCCGCCCGCGCCCTGTTCATCCGCGCGATCGCGAAATTGGCGACGATGGAGAGGAAGATGAGGATCGCGAGCGCGATGGCCGCGACATAGCCCCAGATCA
>JAGRLJ010000446.1 GCA_020441805.1 Rhizobiaceae bacterium | reverse complement strand
GTCAAGGATTCCCGTCCCGCCGAGGACGGCGCCGCCATCCGCAGGCGGCGTATCTGCCCCGATTGCGGCGGCCGTTTCACCACATTCGAACGGGTGCAGCTCCGCGAACTGACCGTGCTCAAGAAATCGGGCCGCAAGGTGCCCTTCGACCGCGACAAACTGGTGCGCAGCTTCGAGATCGCGCTTCGCAAGCGGCCTGTGGATCGCGACCGCATCGAACGCGCGGTGTCGGGCATCATCCGTCGGCTCGAAAGTTCGGGCGAGACCGAGATATCCTCGGAGGATATCGGCACGCAGGTCTTGGAGGCGCTGAAGACGCTCGACGACGTTGCCTTCGTGCGCTACGCCTCGGTCTATCGCGACTTCACCCATATCGAGGACTTCTCCGAGGCGATCAAGCAGATCTCGGCCAAGATCGCCCGCGATCCGGGCGCCGAGCGCTGAGCCATGGCCGGTCCGCGCCATGACGACGAGAGGTTCATGGCCGCGGCCATCCGGTTGTCGCGCTGGCATCTCGGCGCGACCGGCACCAATCCCTCGGTGGGTTGCCTGATCGTCAGGGATGGCGCGATCGTCGGGCGGGCGGTGACCGCCCGGTCCGGCCGGCCGCATGCCGAGCCGCAGGCGCTGGCCGAGGCCGGCGCCGCCGCGCGGGGCGCCACCGCCTATGTGACGCTCGAACCCTGCTCGCATCATGGAAGGACGCCGCCCTGCGCCGAGGCGCTCATCGCCCATGGCGTGGCCCGGGTCGTCGTGGCGGTGACCGATCCCGACGCGCGCGTCGCGGGCAGGGGGCTCCGCATGATGGCCGATGCCGGCATCGCGGTCGAGGCGGGCGTGCTGGAGGCCGAGGCGGAACGGGCGCTCGGCGCCTACCTGACGCGGCAGCGGAGGAACCGGCCGCAAGTGACTCTGAAGCTTGCCGTTTCCGCCGACGGCATGATCGGCCGGAAGGGGGAGGGACAGGTGGCGATCACCGGCCGCGAGGCCCGCGCGCAATCGCATGTCCTGCGCGCCGAGAGCGATGCGATCCTTGTCGGCATCGGCACGGTGCTCGCCGACGATCCGGAACTGACCTGCCGCCTGCCTGGCCTGGAGGACCGATCGCCCCTGCGCGTGGTGCTGGACCGCCGTTTCGAGACGCCGCTCCGGTCCAGGCTGGTCGCGGGCATCGCCCGGGGCCATCCGCTCCTGATCGCGGGCGCGTCCGATGCCGATCCGACGCGTCGGGCGGCGCTCGCCGCGGCTGGCGCCGAGCTTTTCGATCTCGACGGGCCGGACTGCCGAAGCCTGCTCGCGGCGCTTGCGGCGCGCGGCCTCTCCGCGCTCGTCGTCGAGGGCGGGCGGCGGGTGGCGGCGGATTTTCTCGCGCGGGACCTGGTCGACCGGATCATGCTTTTCTCCTCCGACGTCGTTGTCGGCGCCGGCGGCATTGTCTCGCCGGTCGATCCGGACGCGGTGCCGGACGGATTTTCACTTCGTGGCTCGGCCCGCTTCGGCGTCGACCGGCTGCGGGATTATGCAAGGACCTGAAACATGTTCACTGGAATCGTCACCGATATCGGCATCGTCGAGAAGATCACCCGGCTCAACGCGGGCGTCCGTCTTCGCGTCGCCACCCGCGACGACCCGGACACCATCGCCATCGGCGCCTCGATCGCGCATGCCGGCGTCTGCCTCACGGTCACGGCGCTGCCGGACGCGGGATCGAACGAGCGCTGGCACGAGGTCGAGGCCTGGGAGGAGGCGCTCAGGCTGACGACGATCGGAGGCTGGCGGGAAGGCGCGCGCGTCAATATCGAGCGCTCGCTGAAGATCGGCGACGAACTCGGCGGCCATATCGTCTCCGGCCATGTCGACGGCATGGCGGAGATCGTCGGCGTCGCGGAAGAGGGCGACGCGGTCCGTTTCACGTTACGCGCCCCGGAGGGCCATGCGAAATTCGTGGCACAGAAGGGGTCGGTGGCGCTCGACGGCACCTCGCTGACCGTCAACAAGGTGGACGGCGACCTGTTCGACGTGCTGCTCATCCGCCATACGCTGGAGGTCACCACCTGGGGCGAGCGCAAG
This sequence comes from Rhizobiaceae bacterium, assembly GCA_020441805.1. Classification (GTDB taxonomy): domain Bacteria; phylum Pseudomonadota; class Alphaproteobacteria; order Rhizobiales; family Rhizobiaceae; genus Rhizobium_E. The sequence goes on along the minus strand of JAGRLJ010000446.1, from coordinate 57 downwards.
GCGGGCGATGCCGTGAATTTCGAGGCCGACACGATGGCGCGCTATGCGGCGCGGCTC
>JAGRLJ010000005.1 GCA_020441805.1 Rhizobiaceae bacterium | reverse complement strand
GACCTCGTGACCTTCTCCGGCGACAAGCTGCTGGGCGGACCGCAGGCGGGCTTCATCGTCGGCCGACGCGAGCTGATCGCCGCCATTAACCGCAACCCGCTGAAACGCGCCCTGCGGCTCGACAAGATCCGGATCGCCGCGCTGGAAGCAACGCTGAAACTCTACCGCGACCCCGACCGGCTCGGGAACCGCCTGCCGACCCTGCATTTCCTCGGCCGGTCCGAGGCCGAGATCGCCGTGCAGGCGGACCGTCTCGCTCCGGCCGTCGACGCCCTGCTCGCCCCGCACGGCTTTTCCGTCGCCGCCTGCCCCTGCCGGAGCCAGGTCGGCTCCGGTGCCCTGCCGGTCGATACGATCCCGAGCGCCGGGCTCCGGCTGACGGGCATGGGCGGCGATGCACCCGACCGTCTGTCGGCGCGGCTGCGCGCGCTGCCCATGCCCGTCATCGGCCATATCCGCGACGGCGCGCTGATCCTCGACCTGCGCTGCCTCGACGGGGACGCGGCGCTGCTGGAGGCGCTGGCCGCCTTATGATCGTCGGAACGGCAGGGCATATCGACCACGGCAAGACCGCGCTCATCAAGGCGCTGACCGGCACGGATGCCGACCGGCTAGCCGAGGAGAAGGCGCGCGGGATCACCATCGATCTCGGCTTCGCCTATGCGGATCTCGGCGGCGGCGCGATCACCGGCTTCGTCGACGTGCCCGGCCACGAGCGGCTGATCCATACCATGCTCGCCGGTGCGGGCGGCATCGACTTCGCCTTGCTGGCCGTCGCCGCCGATGACGGGATCATGCCGCAGACCCGCGAACATCTCGCGATCCTCGACCTGCTCGGCATCACGCGCGGCATCGTCGCCCTCACCAAGGCCGATCTTGCCGGCCCCGGGCGCCGCGCGGAGGTGACGGCGGAAATCCGTGCGGCGCTGGCCGGCTCCGGTCTTGCCGATGCGCCGGTCATCGCCATATCCGCCCTGACCGGCGAAGGGATCGAAACCCTGCGCGAAGCCCTTGCCGCCGCAGAGGCGGAAAGCGTGGCACATGATTATGCCGGCCTCCTGCGCTTCGCCGTCGATCGCAGCTTCACGCTCTCCGGCGCGGGCACGGTGGTGACCGGCATGATGCTCTCCGGCCGGGTCGCGCTCGATGACATGGTCACGGTCAGCCCATCCGGCCTGACGGCCCGCGTGCGCGGCATCCATGCCCAGAACCGCAAGGCGACCGAAGGCTTTGCCGGCCAGCGCTGCGCGCTCAACCTTGCCGGCGAACGCGTGACGAAGGATGCGATCCGGCGCGGCGACATCGTGCTTTCCCCGGCGCTGCATGCGCCGACGGACCGGATCGACGCGATGCTTACGGTTCTCAAATCCGAGGCCAGGCCCGTCGGCACCTGGTTTCCCGCCCGGCTGCACAGTCATGCCGAGGAGGTCGGCGCGCGGATCGTGCCGCTCGACGGCCCGGTGACGCCCGGCGGCGAGGGCTTCGTGCAACTGGTGCTCGACCGCCCGATCGCCACTGCCATCGGCGACCGCTTCATCCTGCGCGACACCTCCGCCCGCCGCACGATCGGTGGCGGTCGCTTTCTCGATCTCCGCCCGCCGGCACGCAAGCGCGGCGCGCCGGAACGGCTCGCCCTGCTCTCAGCCGCCCGCAATGCCGACCCAGTCAACGCGCTTTCCGGGCTCCTCGCGGTGGCTCCCGTCGATCTGCCGGTCTTCCTGCGCGATCGCGGCCTCGCGGAGAATGCTCTGCCCGACATTCTCACCGCATCGAAAGCCGGGACAGCCGGACGGTTTGCGCTTTCCCCCATGGCCCTCCGCGGTCTGCGGGCCGGCCTTGCCGAGCAGCTTACGGCGTTCCACGCCGAGAATCCCGATCTTGCCGGCATCGGCCGCGAGAAGCTGCGTCTTGCCCTGCACCCCCGCCTGCCGAAGGACGCGCTCCTCAGTTTCCTGAAGGCGGAAGCGGCGGCGAGCGGCGTGGTGCTCGACGGCGCTTTCCTGCGCCTTCCCGGTCATACGGTGCGGCTCTCACCTGCCGACGAGGACCTCTGGCGGCGCATTCATCCGCAACTCATCGGCGAGAACCGCTTCCGTCCGCCGCGCGTGCGCGATTTCGCCGAGGCCTCCGGCATGGACGAGCGCGAGGTCCGACGCGTCCTGAAGCTCACCCAGAAGCTCGGGCGGACGGATCAGATCGCCCATGATCATTTCTTCGACCGCGAGGTGGTGCGGGAAATGGCGGCGATCGTCCACGACGTCGCCGCCGGGGCGGAAGACGGCTGGTTCACCGCGCCCTCCTTCCGCGACCGCGTTCGGAACGGCCGCAAGGTCGCCATCGAGATCCTCGATTTCTTCGACCGTCTCGGTCTGACCTTGCGCAAAGGCGACTTGCGCCGCATAAATCCTCATCGTAGCGATCTGTTCGACCGCTAGGAAGGGAATCGTCTCCGGTGGGGCGGCCGGACTTCAAATCCGGTTGGGGCAGCGAGCCTGTCTCGGGTGGGTTCGACCCCCACTCCCTTCCGCCAGCAGCCTATCGCCCGGCGAAAGACCGGGCGATGCCCATATCGCCGCGCTGGCGATCGGCGGCATGGTGAGTTGGGCCTATGTCTGGTATCGCGCCCGCGGCCGCATGAGCGTCGATGATGTGGCCGGGAAATGACGGATCTCATCCTCAACATGGTCCAGGCGAGAGTCACGGAACGGACGAGATAATCGCCGTTCGCACCGGGACGCCGTCGCTCCCTCGGCAATTCACCGCGATCGAGGGCCGTTCATCGCCTCTTTCCACAGAGCGATGATTTGCCGCGCACACGCCCCCAAAAAGTGGTATATGATATGCTACATTAATGGAGGAGCGCCCATGGATAGTGACGAGATGCGGAAGCCGGTGGTTTTCTCGAGCGAACAGGTCAGCGGCAGGGATCTCGGCGGCAGCAGCCTGATGCCGATGCTGATCGTCGGGCTTATCCTGATCTTTCTCGGCTATGCGGCAATCATGATCCTCGTCTAGGCCGCATCCCTCTTCGGGGCTCGACAGACGGTTTGCGGCCGGCGACGATGAACGGAATGGCCTGCCCGCCCCCACAAGGGCCGGCGGACCTGTGGGAAGAACCGTGAGGCGGCCGTCGCGTCAGCGAATGTCCTTCCCGCTGAGCAGGCTGCGCCCGATCAGAAAACGGTAGGTCTCGACGGCCGCATCGCGGATGGCCAGCTTCTCGGCCGCTTCCCCGGCAAAATGAATCTGCATCGCCGAATAGGCGCGCATGCCGAGGATCTGGTAGATCAGGCATTCGGCCTGTAACGGATCGAGCCGATGCATGCGGCCTTCGTCCATCGCCCGGCGGAGCGTGCCCTTGTAGCCGTTGACGATATTGTCCATATGGGCGCGATGGGCGTCGGGCGCGAATATCTCCGCCTCGTAGAGAACGCGATAAAAGCCCTCGTTCTCGATGACATAATTCAGGAAGGCCTCGAAACGTGCGAATTCGCGCTGCATGCCCGATGGCGCGCCACGCGCGATCTCCTCGATCCTGTCCCGCATCCTGAGCCCTTCATAGGGCAACAGTTCGTCGAACAGCGCCTGCCGGTCCTCGAAATAATTGTAGAAGGTGCCATGCGCCACCCCGGCCAGATCGGCGATCTTGGCGATCGAGGCCGAGGCATAGCCCTCGGCCGCGACGACCGCGCATCCGGCGTTCAGGAGGCTGTCGCGGGTCACGCGCGCCTTTTCCTCACGCGTCATGCGCCGGCGCTGCGGCCTGCGGATCGGGGCCGAGGAACTGGCATCAGGCACCGTTGTTCACCTTCTCCTGCGTCACGAGGGAGCCGTCGGCGTCGAGTTCCCGCAGACGGCGCTTGAGCACCTTACCCGAGGGGTTGCGCGGCAATTGCGCCAGCAGGACCATGTCCTTCGGGCATTTGAAGCCCGCCAGACGCGCCCGGCAATGCTCATGCAATTGCTGATATGTCATCGTCCGGCCCTCCGCAAGCACGATGGCGGCGACCGCGACCTCCCCCCAGCGCGGATGCGGGCGGGCATAGACGGCCGTCTCCTTGACGGCGGGATGCTCGTAGATCACCCGCTCGACCTCGGAAGAAGCGATATTCTCCCCGCCGGAAATGATCATGTCCTTCTGCCGGTCGGTGATGAAGAGAAAGCCCTCGGCGTCGAGATAGCCGACATCGCCCGAGCGCATGAAACCGTCCGGGAAGAAGGCCTCGGCGGTCCTCTCCGGATCACGCCAGTATGCGCGCATCACCTTCGGGCCGCGCATGCAGATCTCGCCCTCCTCGCCGGCGGGCAGGCGCGTGCCGGCCTCGTCCCGGATCTCGACCTCCACGAACCGCAGCGCGCGGCCGACCGAGCCGATCTTGTCGAATTCGCGGCCCGGCTCCATCAGCGTATCGCCCGAGACGGTTTCCGTCATCCCGTAGGCATCGACATAGCGGGCGCCGGGGAAGCGGTCGAAAAAGGCGCGGATGCGCGATTCCGGCGTCCGCTCCCCGCCGGCGATGCACCAGCGCAGCGAGGCGATATCGGGCAGCCCTTCGGCGGGCAGGTTGAGAATGTCGTTGGCCATGACCGGGGCGAGCCAGACGCCGTCTATCGCCTCGCGCGCGATCGCATCGAGCACGGCGCGCGGCTCGTAATCGCGCATCAGCACCACCGTGCCGCCGGCGAGATGCACGGCCAGCCCCGGAAGGTCGCTGCCGCCGACATGGTAGAGCGGGCCGACGACCAGGAGCCGTGTGCGGCCGTTCAGGCCGAGCGACAGGATGTGGTCGTAACATTTCCAATAGAAATTGTCGTAGCTGTGAACCACGCCCTTGGGCCGCGACGTGGTGCCCGACGTATACATCAGCCGGAAGAGGTCGTCTCGCCCGCGCGGTGCGATATCGGTGCTTCGCCGGCCATCCGAAGCGTCGAGCAGCGCCGCGCCCATATCCATCTGGGCCGCCGAATCCAGCACGATCATCGGCAGTCGGGCGCCCGCGGCCTGGCTTTCGAAAATATCGTCGGCGACGATCATGACCGCGCCGGCATGGTTGGCGATGTAGTCCACCTCATCCGCGGAAAGGCGGAAATTCAGGGGCAGGACCACTGCCCCGAGATGGCTGATCGCATAGATCAGCTCGATGAAGGCCGGGCTGTTCTTCATCATCAGCGCCACGATACCGCCCGCGCCGATGCCGCGCTCGGCAAGCGCTGCGGCGAGATGAAGCGCGCGGGCTTCGAGCGTCCGCCAGTCGAGGCGCAGGTCGCCATAGACCAGGGCCTCGGCATCCGGCCTTTGCCGGGCATTGGCCGTCAGGCAAGATGACAGATTGAACATCGGCGCGCCTCCCCTGGCCTCAATAGGATCTCGGCAGACCCAGATTCACCGTCGAGATGTAATTGAGAATCATTTCCTCGGAAACCGGGGCGAAGCGGAAGAGGCGGGCATCGCGCCACAACCGCTCGGCATGGAATTCCTTCGAATAGCCCATGCCGCCCATGACCTGCATGGAGCGCTCCGCCGCGCCCGAGGCCGCCTGCGAGGCGATCAGTTTGGCGGCGTTGCTTTCCGAGCCGAAGGGCAGCTTGCGGTCGAAATTCGAGGCGGCCTTGAGATTGAGAAGGCGCGCCGCCTCCAGCTCCGCCCAATGCTGCGCGAGCGGAAATTGCAGGCCCTGATAGCTGCCTATCGGGCGGCCGCCGAAGACCTTGCGCTCCCGCGCATAGTCCACCGCCAGCCTGAGCGCGAGCGCGCCGGCGCCGACGAGCCCCGACGTGGTGACGATCCGCTCGCAATTGAGGATGTCGAGCAGCTGCGGCCAGCCACCGTCGATCGTGCCGATCACCTCGTCATCGGAGGCGAAAACCCGGTCGAGATAAACGACCGAGGACGGCAGGGTGTGGGTGCCGAGCTTGTCGATCTCGGCATGGCTGAGGCCCTGGCGGTCGGTATCGACCATGAACAGGCTGATGCCATGGGTTTTCTTGACGCCGTCCCGCGGTTGGGTCGTGCGCGCCACGACCAGCATCTTCCGCGAGGCCGCGACCCCCGTGATCCAGATCTTCTGGCCCGAGATCACCCAGCCGCCGTCCGCCCGCTCGGCCTTCGCCTTCATGCCGAGCGAATTGGTGCCGGCATCCGGCTCGGTGAGCGCCATGCTGAAGGTCATGCTGCCGTCGCAGAGGCCGGGCAGCAGCTCGCGCTTCATCGCCTCGCTGCCATAGAGCGCGAGCGCCACGCCGCCGAAGACCGGGTTGAGCATGAAGATCTGGGAGAGCGTGGAACCCGCGCCGCCCTTGCAAAGCTCCTCGATGCAAAGCGCGAGATCGACCAAGCCGAGACCCAGCCCGCCATATTCCTCGGGGATCATCATGCCCGCGATCCCGGCATCGCAGATCGCCTGCCAGATCTCGTGCGGATAGTCCTTGGCCGCGTCCTTCCGCCGCCAGTAATCGAGCCCGAAGCGTTCGCCGATCTGGCGCGCGGTCTCGATCATCATCTTCTGTTCTTCGGTAATGTCGAAGTTCATCTGTCGTCCCTCACTGTCATCGGCCCGCGCGGGCAGGCGGTCGCAGAAGCGCAAGCGGCTCTTCGAGCAGATGGGCGAGCGTTGCGAGAAAACGGGCGCCCTCCGCGCCGTCGATCAGGCGATGATCGGCCGCCAGCGTGAGGACGATCTCCCGCACCGGTTCCGGCCGCCCATCGGCATCGGGTCGGAAAAGGCGCTGCTCGGCGCCCACGCCGAGGATCATGGCCTGTGGCGGGCTGATGATCGGAGTCAGCGTATCCGCTCCGAACATCCCGACATTGGAGATCGACATCGCGCCGCCCGAGACGTCGGCCGCGGTCAGCGTGCCCGCGCGGGCGCGATCGAACAGGCCCGCACAGCATTCGGCGAGTTCATCCAGCGGCAGGCTGTCGGCGCGGCCGGCGATCGGTATGCGCAGGCCCTGCGGCGTCTCCGTCACGATGCCGATGCCGATGCCGTCGAGGGTCAGGATGCCATCGGGAAGCCAGACCCTGTTGAGGCCGGGATGGATGGCGAGCGCCAGCCCCGCCGCCTTGACCAGGAGATGGGTGACGGAAAGCTTCATCCGCCCGTTCGCCCGCCCGTTGAGCTCGGCGCGCAGGCGGGTCAGGGCGCGGGTATCTACATGCCGTGTCAGGTAGAAATGCGGAATGTCGCGCTTGGCGGCCTGGACACGGCGGGCGGTCGCCGCACGGACGGCATCCGGCTGGACGAGGCCGGCGGTCATCGCAGGCATGGCCGGGGATATCGGCGCCGTGCGCCGCGCCGCTTCGACATCCGCCGCCTTGATGCGGCCGTTGGGACCCGACCCGCTCACATCCGCCAGATCCACGCCGTCCCGCCTTGCGATCCGGCGCGCCAGCGGCGTGGCGACGATGCGCAGCACATCCTCCTTCATCACCCGTCCGCCGCGACCGGTGCCGGCCACGTCGCCGCGGTCTATGCGATGTTCGGCCATCAGCTTGCGGGCCGAGGGCGCGTCCTCCCCCACCGGCGCAGGCCTCGCCGCAGACCCGGACGGACCCGATAGGCGGGCGATCGGCAGGCCGACCGCCACGACCGAGCCTTCGGGAAAGAGGATTTCCTCGAGAACGCCGTCGGACGGGGCCTCGACCTCATTGGTGACCTTTTCCGTCTCGACCTCGAACAACAACTCGCCGGCCTTCACCGGCTCGCCGGGCTTGCGGTGCCAGGCGGTGATGAGGCCCTCGGTCATCGTCAGCCCGAATTTGGGCATCACGATCTCGGACATTTCACTCTCCCCGGAAATCCGCCGGCCGCTTTTCGATGAAGGCGGCGCAGCCCTCATGCGCGTCGCGGCTGTCGAGGACGAGGCCGATCACCGCCTGCTCATGCCGCAGCGCCGCCGAAAGGGGCATGTCCGCGCCGTCGATCAGCGTGCGCTTCAGGAGCTTGAGGATGAGCGGCGACTTTGCGGCCAGCTTCGTGGCAACGGCCAGCGCCTCGTCCATCAGGCTGTCATGCGGCACGACCCGGTTGGCGAGGCCGATCCGGACCGCTTCCTCGGGATCGATCATCTCGCCGAGATACATGATCTCGCGCGCCCGGCAGGCGGGCACCTGGCGCAGGATGCGCTGGGTACCGCCCGCGCCGGGAAACAGGCCGAGATTGATTTCGGGCAGGCCGAGCCTGGCCTTGTCGGAAAGAAGCCGAAGGTCGAAGGTCAGGAGAAGTTCCGTTCCGCCCCCAAGCGCGAAGCCGTTGATGGCGCCGATGGTCGGCTTGTCCAGCATCTCGATGCGGCGTAGCGTGCGGTGGATCGTCTCGGCGAATTCGCTGTAATGCGCGAGCGCCCCCCGCGAGCCGAGATCGGCGATATCGCCGCCGGCGACGAAGGCGCGTCCTGTCCCGGTGAAGATCACGACGCGGATGGCATCGTCGCGCTCGATCCGGTCGAGGGTCGCATCCAGTTCCGCCAGGACCGCCATGTCGAGCGCGTTCAGCTTCTCGGGACGGTCGAAAGTGACGATCGCAACCGGGCCTTCGAGGTCGAGACGAATGCAGGCGGCTTTCTCTTCAGTGCTCATCGGGCGCTCCTCTCAGGCCATGAGGCGGCGCAGCGCCGCGAGGATCTTGCTTTCATCCACCCGCCAGGCGTCTTCGAGCGCGGGGCTGAAAGGCACGGGCGAGAAGGGCGCGGCCACCCGCAGGATCGGCGCGTCCAGCTCGTCGAAGCCGATATCGGCCATGCGCGCCGCGATCTCGGCGCCGACGCCGAAGGCCTCGACGGCCTCGTAGACGACGAGCAGCCGATGGGTCCGGGACAGGCTTGCCAGCACCGTCGCCTCGTCCCAGGGCTGGATGGAGCGCAGGTCGACGACCTCGACCGAAATCCCCTCGGACGCAGCCGTTTCCGCCGCCTTCAGTGCGGTCCAGAGCGTCGCGCCATAGGTGACGAGGGTAACGTCCCCGCCCTCCCGACGCAGGGCAGCCTCGCCGATCCGGGCCGGGGCGGGCGTGTCCGGCAGATCGCCCTTCAGGGCATAGAGCGCCTTGTTCTCGACCACGATCACGGGATCGGGATCGTCGATGGCGGCGCGGAGAAGCGCATAGGCGTCCTCCACCGTGGCGGGCACCACCACCTTCAGGCCCGGAACATGGGCGAGCCAGGCTTCGAGGCATTGCGAGTGCTGCGGCCCGGCCGAAAGCCCGCCGCCATGCGGCGTGCGCAGCACCATGGGCACCGAGCCCTGCCCGCCGAACATGTAGCGCGCCTTGGCCGCCTGATTCACCAGCATGTCCATCGACAGCGTGATGAAATCCATGAACATGATCTCGGCCACCGGCCGCATGCCCGAAAGAGCCGCCCCCACGGCAATGCCGGTGATCGCCGCCTCGGCGATGGGCGCATCGTAGACGCGGGCCGGCCCGAACGCATCCAGCAGTCCCCGCGTCGCCTTGAACGAGCCGCCGGCGGCGGCGACGTCCTCGCCGATCAGGATGACCGAGGGGTCGGCGGCCATCGCATCCTGAAGAGCGCGGGTCACGGCCCTGACATAGCGGCTCTCAGCCATGACGCGCCTCCCCGGTATAGACATCGGCCAGCAGGCTCACGGCATCCGGCAGGGGCGCGGCCAGCGCGGCTTCGAGCGCGGCGTCATTGGCGGCCTTCACCTCGGCCTCGGCGGCGGCGATCCATTCGGCGGCGACGCCCAGCCCGGCAAGGCGCCCTCGGCCGATGGCGATCGGATCGCGGGCCGACATCTCGTCGACCTCGCCCTCCGGGCGGTAGTCCTGCTTGTCGCCCTCGTAATGGCCCCGCACGCGGGTGGTGCGGCATTCGAGGATATGCGGGATACATTCCGCGCGCATCCGGCCGATGGCGATGCGCGCCGCGTCATGCATCGCCAGCATGTCGTTGCCGTCGGCTTCGGCATAGGCGATGCCGAACGCGCCGGCGAGGTCTTCGAGCTTCACGGCAAGCTGCCGCTCGGTCGGACTGAACTCGGACCAGCCGTTGTTCTCGCAGCAGAAGAGCACCGGCAGCGACCAGAGCCGGGCGATGTTCAGACATTCATGCACCAGCCCTTCGGCCAGCGCCCCGTCGCCGAAATAGACGACCGCGATCTCGCCCCTGCCACGCGCCTTGAGCGCGAGCGCCGAACCGGTGGTGATCGGCAGGCCCGCGCCGACAATGCCGTTGGCCCCGAGCATGCCGAGACCGAGGTCCGCCACGTGCATCGATCCACCCCGCCCGCCGCAGATGCCGGTCGCCCGGCCGAGGATCTCCGCGAAGAAGCCGGCAAGGTCGACGCCCTTGGCCAGCGTGTGGCCGTGACCGCGATGATTGGACGAGACCGTGTCGCCCGGCGTCAGGAATTCGGAAACAGCCGAGGCCACCGCCTCCTGCCCGATGGAGAGATGCAGGAAGCCGGGCACCTTTCCATCCACGAAGAGCTGCTGCAACGTCTTTTCCGCCTCGCGGATGGTCAGGGCGCGGCGATAGATGCTTTTCAGTGCTTCCGCCGGATTGTTGGGGCTGGTCTCGCGGCTCATGGCACAGCTCTTCTGGTTGTTCCGGTCATGGAGTATCCTGCCTTCGCCTCATGGCGGCGCCGGGAGCCGGCAGGATGCGGGTGGTCAATATTGACGGACGCCGCCGTAGGGCGCCCAGGACCCAACCTGATAGAAGCCGGCATCGACCGCCATGGACAGGCCCGTGACCGCCGAGGCATCGTCCGACAGCAGGAAGGCGGCGACCGTGCCGATCTCCGACGGCTCCACCATGCGGCCGAGCGTCGAATTGGCGTTCATGAGCGTGACGTCGCGATGGCCGAGATCGATCTGCGCCTGAAGCGCGGGCGTACGGGTATAGCCGGGCTCGATGGCATTCACCCGGATACCGGCGCGGCCCCATTCGCCCGAAAGGCCCTCGACCAGATTGGTCACGGCGGCCTTGCCCGGCCCATAGGCATGCAGCGGCGTCGAACGCCGCGCGGTGATCGAGCTCAGCGCCACGAGACTGCCCGACCGGCGCGGAATCATGTGGCGCGCCAGCTCCCTGAGCGACAGGAAGGTGCCACGGAAATTGACTTCGTAAATGCGGTCGAACACCGCCATGTCCATTTCGGCGGGCGGCTTCGGCGTCTGCACGATTCCCGCCGAAGTGACACCGCCCGCGATCGGCCCCATCTCGCGCTCGACCGCGGCGATCGCATCGACGACGCTCTGCTCCTCGGTGACGTCGAGATGAAAGGCCTGGCCGCCGACCCGGTCGGCAACGGCGCGGGCCTGGTCCATGTTCAGATCCAGCACGGCGACGCGCGCGCCCCGCGCCGAAACGACCTCCGCGCAGGCGGCGCCGATACCGCTCGCCCCACCCGTGATCGCAACGATCCGTCCTGCAAGCTGTGCCTGCTGTGACATGAATTCCTCCCTTTTTCCGTGGTCAACCTAACATAAATGAATTATGAGTCAATTATCATTTTGTTGACATCCCCTCCCTTCCGGCTCTAGCTTGGGCGCAGGCTTTCCGAGCCGCAGAGGGAGGAAAACGATGACGATCGCGGAACAACTCGCGCAATTCACCTCGGCATTGACGCGCGACACCATCCCGGACCCTGTCTGGGACAAGGCTCATGCCTGCCTGCTCAACGGTTACGGCATCGCCATGGCGGGGCTGGCCACGCCCTATGAGCCCGTGGCCCGGGCCGCCGCCCTCGCCATGTATGCCGGCCCCGGCGAGGCGACGCTGCTCGGCAGCGGCGAGATGGGAAGCGTGACCGGGGCGGCCATGGCCAATGGCGCCCTCTTCCACGGGCGCGGACAGGAGGATACCTGCGGCGCCGCGCATCTCGGCGCGGTGATGATCCCGCTGCTGATGGCGCTGATCGAGAGCGGGCGCGGCAACATGGCGGATCTGATCCCGGCCATGGTCGCCGGCTACGAGGTCGGCGGCCTGTTCGAGGAGCTGCTGGCCGGCGACACCACGCCGAAGGGATTCCGCGCCACCACGCTCTATGGCGCTGGCGCCGCCGCCGCCGCCGTCGCGCGGCTCCATCGCATGGATGCCGAACGGACCTGCGCGGCCCTCGGCAACGCCGTCTCCTTCTCGGGCGGCCTGCTCCAGACTTTCGCCGAAGGAACCGACGAATGGCGCTACCAAGTGGGCGCCGCCGCACAGGCCGGCTGGACCGCCGCGGAGCTCGCCCGGGCCGGCTCGGTCAGCCTGCGCGAAGCCTATGAGGGGGCGAAGGGTCTGGCGCGCGCCTTTGCCGGGCACCCGCTGGATGTGGAGAAGACCCGCGCGAAGATCGGCCGCGACTGGCAGACGCTGCGCGTGGCGTTCAAACCCTTCCCGGTCTGCGCCTTCAACCAGACGCCGGTCACCGCCGCGCTCGCCTTGCGTGAAAGGCTGGACCGGCGGACCATCGAGAGCGTCGTGGTGCGGATGAACCCCTATGAATGCGGCTATGCCGGCATGGACAGCAAGGGGCCTTTCTCCACCATCGGCGGCACGCTGATGAGCATTCCCTTCTGCATCGCCCAGACCCTGTTGCGCGGCGCGCCGTCGATGGCCATGATGACCGAGTATCACGACGCCGGGATCAATGCGCTGGTGGAACGGGTGGACCTGGTCGCCGACGAGGGCGTGCCGACACTCTGCTGCCGGATCGAGCTGAAGCTGGCGGATGGCGGGACGCTGACCGAGGCCTGCGACATGACGCCGGCGGACTATGCCTGGAGCTTCGACGACCTGCGCGACCGCCTCACGCGGACCGCCGGGCAGGAGGGACTTCCACCCGATTGCATCGCCGGCCTCTCCCTCTTCTGCGCCGACCCGGCCGGCCAGGGCATCGTGGCGCTGCGCGCGGCCTTCGACAAGGCGCGGCCGCTGATCCGCCGCTGACCGGTTTGTGGGACGACGGCGGAGACTTTGGCAACGACACGGCGCCGCACCGCGCCTCGCGGGCCTTTCCACCGGGGCAGGCCGCGCCGGGGCCATGTCAGTGGACGGCCGCGTACATCAGGTTTTCCTCGGTGGCGTCGAGCGGCGAGAATTCCTCGACCACCCTTCCCTGCCGGGCGACCAGAAGCCGATCCGACAGCTGCATCACCTCGGGCAGGTAGGAGGAGATCACCACCACCGCCTTGCCCTCGTCCGCCAGACGGTTGATCATCTGATGGATTTCGGCGATCGCGCCGACATCGACGCCGCGCGTCGGCTCGTCGAAGATGATGAGGTCCGGTTCCTGGATCAGCGATTTGGCGATCACCACCTTCTGCTGGTTGCCGCCGGAAAGCTCGATCACCTTGGCGTCCTTGCTGACCGCTCGAATGTGAAGCGACTTGCCCCATTCCTCGCCGAGGCGGTTCATTTCGGAGCGGCGCAGCCACAGCTTCCGCCAGCCCGCCTTGGCGAGCTTGCCGATGAAGATATTGGCCTTGATCGACATGGTTTCGAAGAAGCCCTCGATCTTCCGGTCCTCGGTGATATAGGCGATCTTCTCGCGCAGGCTCTGCGCCGGCACGCGATAGCGCACCCGCTTGCCGCGGATGAAGACCTCTCCGCCGTTCAGATAGTTGCGCTTGATCGCGCCCGAGACCACCTTGAACGTCTCCGTCCGCCCCGAGCCGACAAGGCCGAACACGCCCGTCACCTGCCCGGCGAAGACCGAGAGCGAATTGTTGCGGACCATGTTGCCCACCCGCAGGTTCGAGACCTGAAGGATGCGCTCGCCCGGCGGACGGACGAAATCCTTCTTCTTGCCGTAAAGCTCTTCCGACAGGCTGCGGCCCACCATGGCCTGGACGATGCGCGCCCTGTCGAAACCGGCGGTGTCGTCCGTGACGACATGCTGCCCGTCGCGCAGGATGGTGATGCGGTCCGAAATCGCCAGCGCCTCCTCGAGCGCATGGCTGATGAAGATGATGGCGACACCCCGGCCCTTCAGCGTGCCCACGAGATCGAAGAAATGTTTCTTCTCCTCCGGCGTCAGCGTCGCGGTCGGCTCGTCGAAAACGATCACCCGCGCATTCGAGAGCATGGCGCGGGCGATCTCGATCATCTGCTTCTTCGCCGCGCCGAGCGTCTGGACGATGGCGGTGGGATCGACCTGGAAGTTCAGCGCCTGCATGAACTGCTGCGCGGCGATGTTGATGCCGCGCAGGCGGTTGAAGAAGCGCTCGTTGCCCATGAAGAGGTTCTGCGCCACGCTCATCGAGGGAACGAGGCTCGTTTCCTGAAACACCATGGCGATGCCGGCTTCGAGCGCGGCGGCCGGAGTGCGCAGATGGACGGGCTTGCCATCCAGCAGGATTTCGCCCGAAGTCGGCTCGACCACGCCGGCGATCATTTTGGTAAGAGTGGACTTACCCGCCCCATTCTCGCCGAGAAGCGCGTGAACCTCGCCGGGCATCAGGGTGAAGTTGATGTTCTCGACGGCCGGGACACGGGCATAGAGCTTGGTCAGGCCGCGCAGTTCCAGAATGGGGGTCATGCCACGCCTCCAGTGATGCCGTTTGCGGTGCGGATCGCCCGGAGATCCATGCGCAGGAGCCGGCCAGCGCCCTTGGAGAGCGCCAGCACCTCGTTGCCGCGCTCCAGCGTGGTGACGATCCCATGGTTCCTGCCGCCGACGCGGCTATGGACCGACATCAGCGGATTGCGGTTGGCGTCGCATCGGACCGCGAGGCCGTAGGATCGCGGCGGCGCCCAGGGCTTCAGGATACCCATATGCTTCACTCCGCCGCTTTGCAGCGGCTCGAGGAAATCCTCGCCCGAGGAGAAGGCCGGCGAAATCCAGTATTTCGGATCGATCGTCTCCATCATCTCGCGGCGGAAGGCATTTTCCTGGAGCAGGAATTCCACGATCTGCGCCCGTCCGGAGAACAGCGACAGCCAGAAGCCGCCATCGGCGGTCGGCGTCATCCGCGCGGGATAACCGGGAAGCTCGGCGGTCGCGTCGCCCCGGCCGGCGAGGCGCAGGCGATGGCGCCAGCTTTCGGAAACGAGCACGCCGTCCCTGGCCGCCATGGCCCCGAAAGCCCAGGCCAGATCGTTCTGCAACAGTTCGGCCTTGCCTCCGGCGGGGTCCAGCGCAAGAAGACGTCCGGACCTGCCCTTGGTCATCAGGTCATATTGCCATTGGGCGCCGTCATAGCGGGCCGAGGCGTCGCAGACGAGAATCCGGCCGTCGGCCGCCGGAGCCAGCGCGGTCACGGCCTTGAAGCGCCGTCCCGCCGCCTCGGCGATCGGAACCGCGAGGCCCTCGACGACGATGCGGTCGCCCAGCGCCACGACGCGGCGGCCATCCCCGAGAACGGTCAAGCCCGTGATCGCACCGTCATGGCGATCCACGACCCGCGCCTCGCAACCTTCGATTGCCAGCACCTCGTTGCCAGCCGCGACGAGCAGGCCGCCGTCGGGGGCGAGCGCCATATCTTCCAATCCCGCCCTTTCGAGCAGGATCTCGGCGTCTTCCAGGAGGTTGTTGGGCTTGAAGGCCCCATCGAGGATCGGCACCGAAAGGCTCGATCCGCGACGCCCGAACAGGCCACCGATCGTCTGGCTGACAAAATCAAGCATGGGCCACCTTCAGGTCGATGAAATCGGGCATGGCGTCGTCCAGCTTCAGCCGCCCGATCCGGTTGTTGTGGATGCCGCCGATATAGAGATGGCCGCGATGTTCGCGCATCGAGGTGATCATCGGGTGGTTCTCACCGCCCAGATCCCACATCACGTCCAGGATCTCGCCGGACTCGCTCATCTTGACGATGCAGCCGGTATTCAGGTTCGGCGCCAGCCATTCGTCACCCGGCAGCTTCTTGGACATACGGCGGCGGAAGGCGGGGCGCTTCATCGCCAGGTCGAAGACCGGGCTGCGCACGCCCATGATCGCCAGCCAGTAGTGACCGTCCGAGGCGCGGTTGAGGTTGTCGGGATAGCCCGGCAGGTCGTCGATCACCACCTCGACAGCGCCCTTTTTCGGCCCGTCGAACCAGTAGCGGCTGATGCGGCAGGCCCAGCTTTCGGCAAAGAGCAGGGATTGCCCGTCCGAGGCCATGACGATGCCGTTCGGGAAGACGAGGTTGCGCAGCACCGTGGTCGTCTTGCCGCTGCGCGGATCGTAGCAGATGATGCGGCCGTTGCCCCGCGCCTCCAGGCTGTCCGTCGGCCATTCATGCATCTCGTAGCGAACCGTCGCCTCGGAGAAGAAGATGCGGCCGTCGCGCGCGATGTCGAGATCGTCGGCGAGACGCAGACGGCTGTCGTCGATGATCGAGAGCAGCGAGCGGTTGGTCTCGTCCGTCACCTTGGCCACGCTGCGGTCGGGATTGACCCTGTAGAGGCCCATGCCGCCGACGCAGACGAAGATCGTGCCGTCCTTTGTCATCGCCATGCCGAGCGGCTGGCCGCCGATATGGGCATAGATCTCCTGCCGCCGGTAGTCGGGCGCGAGGAAGCGGATGATGTCGCCGTGGCGGTTGCCGCAATAGAGGTTGTCGTCGGCGTCCAGCACCACGTCCTCGGGCGCCTCGACCTGTCCGAGGCCGATGGTCTCGACCCAGCGCAACTTGTCGTTGAGCGCATAGGGCGAGCCGCTGTCGCGGCCGGTCGGCTGCGGCGGCGGCAGTTCCATATAGTTGGGGCTGACATAGAGTTCCTGCACCGCCTTGTGACGGTTCTTGAACCAGCGGATGTCGAGAAGGGCGGCGAGAAGCAGGATCGTCGCCAGGATCACGCGCGAGGACCCCGCCGACATCGCCATCCGCAGCATGCCGTTGGTGAGCAGCAGGACGATCAGCGTGCCGAGCATGGCCTTCATGACCGAGCCCTTGCCGCCGCCGAGCCGGATGCCGCCAAGGATCGCGGCCGTCAGCACCACGATCTCCATCCCCTTGCCGGTATCGGCGCCGGGAGAGGCGAGGCGCGACGCATAGAAGATGGCGGCCGCCGCGGCGAAGACGCCGGAAGCGACATAGGAAAGCGCCACCACCCGCTTGACCGGCAGGCCGGTATTGTAGGCCGAGCGGCGGTTGCCGCCGATGGCGAGCACATGCCAGCCGGCCCGGAGGCGGGTGAGGAAGATATGTCCCGCGATGGCCACCACGCCGAAGACCCAGACGATCACCGGAATATGCAGGAAGGTGCCCATGCCGAGGAAATCCCAGGCCGGCGCATCGGGGAAATTCGCCGAGATCTCCACGCCCACCTGGACGTTCAGCATGTCGTTGGCGGCCTTGTAGATGATCAGCGTGACCATCGTCGTCAGGAAGGCCCGCATGCGGAGATAGCCGATCAGGATGCCGTTGACCGCGCCGAGAAGCCCGCCCGCGACCAGCGTCACCAGCACGGCGGGCACCATGCCGAAGCCCAGCACGTTGACGCAGTAAAGCGCCAGCAGGTTGCACAAGGCATAGATCGAGCCGACGCTGAGGTCGATGCCGCCCACGATCAGCACGATCGACATGCCGAGCACGACGAAGCCGAGCTCGCAGGCCTGCCGCAGCGTGTCGGACATATTGGCGATCGAAATGAAATTGTCGATTTGCGTGCTGAAGAAGACGATGACTCCGAGCAGCACCAGAAGCGGAACCGCCGTTTCCATCCAGGGCTTCTGCAACAATTCGCCGAAGATCTTGTCCGGCCAGAAGCGATAGCGCAATTTCACAAGTGTATTCATATTCCGTTGCCTCTGGCCCTTACGATCGCGCAAGCTCCGCCGTGTTTCCCCTTCCCGTCACCGGGAAGGGGAAACCGTTTCGAGATGGGTGGCGCCTCAGCGCAGGGTATCCAGCGTCCAGCAACGCTCGTCGCCGAGCGTCTCGGGCGTATAGGTCACAAGCGGCGTGTAGATGACGGTCTTGGTCGAGCCGACTTCGTTCTTGTCCTGGAGGGCGGCGAGAATGAGGGCGTTGAGGTCACGTCCCTGTCCCGGCACGTCGTAGCTGACATAATACTGCCACAGCCCTTCGCGCAGGCCCTTGCAGGCGAGTTCGCCGCCGCCGCCCGAGGTGGTCACCAGGATGTCGCCCGGCTTCTTGCCCGCTTCCTGCAACGCAGCCGCGGTACCGACATCGGTGTTGTCCCAGACACCGAGAATGGCGCAGAGATCCGGATGCTGTTGCAGCACGACCTGGGTGATCGACTTGGCCTTCGAGGATTCGTAATCGCCGGTGGACTGGACCGAGACGATCTGGACTTTCGGATTGTCCTTCAGGATATTCTCGTAACCCTTCAGCATATAGGCCGAGAACGGGCTGGCGGGCGGACCGGCCAGGACCAGGACCTTGCCGGGCTGGTCGCCGCCGCCGCATTTGGCCAGCGCGGCCTCGGCCTGTTTCTCGCCGATCAGCTCGACATCCGCGCCGACGAAGCCGGTGGTCTGGAAGTTGGTCTTCATGTTGAGCTGGATCACGTGGATGCCGGCCTTCTCGGCCTGCTGGAGCAGCTTGGCATAGGACTGGACATCGGGATTCTGCACGACGATGATGTCGGGCTTCTCGCTGATCAGCGAGGTGATCGTCTGCGCGCCGGCCGCGGTGTTGAAGTTCGAGTTGCGAACTTCGTAATTGTAGCCGAGCTCCTTGGCCTGGCGGGCCATGATCTTCGACCAGCCTTCCGTCAGGTCGAGCCCCATGAAGACCGGGACAAAGACGACCTTCCGGTCCTTGAGGTTCGCGTAATAGCTCTCGCGCAGGGGATCGCTCATGCTGGTCTGCGCGAACGCGCCCGACGCAGCCCCGAACATGGCCGCCATCGCGAGGCCACAGGCAAGTTTAGCAAGCTTTTTCATTCCATTCCTCCTGTTGATTGCATTGCCTGCCGGACCGATCCTCCGCCGGCCGGGCAGGAATTCAGATATCGCCTTGCTGCGCGGTCTCCTCGTTGCGCGGGTTGATCAGGCTGTCCGCGAGGACGGCGACCAGGAGCACGAGGCCGCGCACCAGGTTCTGCATCTCGAAGGACACGTTCATGATGGTCAGGCCGTTCATGATCGTGCCGATCAGCAAGGTTCCGATGATGACGTTGACGACCCCGCCGCGACCGCCGGACAGGCCGATGCCGCCGAGCACGACCACGAGGATCACNNNTCGTAGATCCAGGTCAGGTTGAAGATGCGCGTATCCATGCTGGCCGACGAGGCGGCGAGCACCATGCCCGCGAAGAAAGCCACGCAGGACGACATGATATATTGCATGACCAGGACCGGTCGGAGAGCGATGCCCGTCAGCCGCGTCGCGCCCGGATTGTCGCCCGACGCATAGACGAAGAGGCCGGGCCGGGTGCGGCGCAGGAAGATGCCGATCACCAGCGCCATGACGCCGAAGGCCAGGACCGAATAGGGAATGCCGAGCACGCTGCCGCGGCCGATCCAGGCGATCACGTCGAGCTGCGGCGGCCATGAGACGATCTCGTAGTCGAACAGGCCGATCTGGCCGATGCCCGCCACGCCGATGCCCACCGCCAGCGTGGTGAAGAGCGACGGAATCTCGGCATAGGCCACGAGAATCCCGTTGAGGATGCCGATGGCGATGGCCATCAGCAGGCCGAGCCCCACGGCGGGGATCAGTCCGTAACCCTTGGCCGCGAGCATGAGCACCAGCGCCGACGGAACGGCGAGCGACGCGATCATCGACAGATCGATGCCCCGCCCGATCACCACGATCGCCATTCCGAGGCCGAGAATGCCGAGAACCGCGACGGTGCGGGTGAGGGTCAGCAGGTTACCGAGCGTGAAGAAACCCGGCAGGATCAGGGAATAGACGACGAAGATCGCCAGGAACAGAAGCGTGACGATCTTGAGCTGGTCGAAACCGCCCTTGCCCGATCCGCCGAGAAGGCTGGCGATCGACATGGAGCGTCCGGCGGTCTGACCCTCGACGGGGCTTTGCATGTGCTTCCCTCCCTAAGGAACGCAAGGCCGGAAGGCCGGCCCGATCGCGGTCCCGATTCTGCTTCCGGCGCGCGCCGTCCCTGCCGCGAACGGACTCGTCCCGGCTGGCCGGGACAGCCGTCTCCCGTTGTGAACAGACACCTTAATGATTTCTGAGTCAACAATCATTTTTTGTCATGCCGTCTTTTTTGGCGCGCCAGAGCGCGATTTCCTGCGGATCGAACAGCACGACCTGCCGGATGGCCTCGCCGCGATCCAGCCGGTCGAAGCCCTCGTTGATCTCATCGAGCGAAAGGACATCCGTCAGCAGGCGATCGACCGGCAGCTTTCCGGCGCGATAGAGATTGATGAAGCGCGGAATATCGCGCTGCGGCACGCAGGAGCCCATATAGCTGCCCTTCACCGTGCGCTCGTCGGCGACAATATTCACGGCCGGTATGCGGAATTCGGCGGTCGGGGCGGCAAGGCCCGCCGACACGGTCTGGCCGCCGCGCCGCGTGATGCGGTAGGCCAGATCGAAGGCGGGCGCGGCGCCGGCCACCTCCACCGCGTGATCGACGCCGCCGCGCGTATCGGCGCGCACCCGCTCGATCACATCCTTGCCGGAAGCGTTATAGACCCGCGTCGCGCCAAGCTCGCGGGCGATGGCGAGCTTCTGCTCGGACAGATCGATGGCGACGATCTCGATGGCGCCGGCGGCGACGGCCCCCAGAAGCGCGGCGAGCCCGACGCCGCCCAGCCCCACGATCGCCACGCTCTGGCCGGGCTGCGCCCGGCAGGTATTGATAACCGCGCCCACCCCGGTCTGCACGGCGCAGCCGAAAAGCGCGAGCTCGGCAAAGGGCACATCCGGCGCGTCGACCTTGACCACCGAATGGCGGGAGACGACGGCATGGTCGGCATAGCCCGAAATACCGCAATGATGATGGATATCGCGATGGTCGCGCGCGCCGTGGAGCCGGACGCCGCCCGCCATCATCACGCCCCGGCCATTGGCCTCGGCGCCGGGAATGCAGAGCGCGGCGCGGCCTTCGGCACAGGGCAGGCAATGGCCACAGCTGGGCTGGAACGTCATGACGACCCGGTCGCCGATCGCGAAATCGCGAATGGCCGACCCGATCCCGATCACGGTTCCGGCGGCCTCGTGGCCGAGGATCATCGGGGTCTGTCGCGGCCGGTCGCCGTTGATCACCGACAGGTCGGAGTGGCAGAGTCCGGTCGCGCCGATGCGGACCAGCAGTTCCTCCGGGCCGGGAGGATCGAGCTCGACATCCTCGATCGCCAGCGGCCGCGTTTCGGCGAAAGGCGGAGCGACCGGCGACTGCTTCAATATGGCGGCACGAATCTTCATTCCGGCAGTCTCTCTCGGCGAAAAATGGCCGCCCCACGGAGGAGGCGGCCAGCAGGGGATCAGATGGTCCGGCCGCCATCGACCGGCAGCAGCACGCCGGTGATGAATTCGGCATCGTCCGAAGCGAGATAGAGCGTGGCGCGCGCGATATCGTCGGGGCGGGACATCCGCCCCATCGGGATGGTCGCGATGAAGCGGGCGCGGTTTTCCGGCGTGTCCGGCACGCCCATGAAGGCCTCCAGCAGGCCGGTTTCGCCCATGACCGGGCAGATCGCATTGACCCTGATCTTGTCGGGCGCCAGTTCCACCGCCATCGATTGCGACAGGATGTTCACCGCGCCCTTGGTCGAATTGTACCAGGTCAGGCCCGGACGCGGCCGGATGCCGGCCACCGATCCGATATTGACGATCGAGCCGCCGCCGATGCCGCGCATCAGCGGCACGATGATGTTGGAGATGTGGTAGATCGACTTGACGTTGATGGCATAGACGCGATCGAACTCCTCTTCGGTCACGTCCAGCATCGGCTTGTTGCGATGGGTCCAGCCGGCATTGTTGACGAAGACATTCGGCGTGCCGAACGTATCGACCACCTTCCGCACCGCCGCCTCCATCTGGGCGCGCGACGTGACGTCGGCGGCGAGCGCCAGCGCATTCGGCCCGATCTCGGCCGCGACCCGCTCGGCGGCATCGCCACGCAGGTCGAGCACGCCGACCTTCGCGCCCTCGGCGGCGAAGAGCCGTGCGATCCCTTCACCGAAACCGCCGCCCGCACCCGTGACGATGGCGATCTTTCCTGCCAGACGGCCGTTTTCCCCGGACATGGCTCTTCCTCTCCTAGTCGTGCTTGATGACGATGGTCTTGAGCGCGGAGAATTCGTGGAGGGCTTCCATGCCCTTCTCGCGCCCATGACCGGATTTCTTGACGCCGCCGAAGGGCAGCTCGATGCCGCCGCCGGCGCCATAGGCATTGACATAGACCTGCCCGACGCGCAGCCGGCGCGCCATGCGGATCGCGCGGCCGTTGTCGCGCGTCCAGACACCCGCGATCAGGCCATAATCCGTACCGTTGGCGAGCGCCAGCGCGTCGGCCTCATCCTCGAAGGGGATCGCGGCGAGGACCGGACCGAAGACTTCGTCGAGGGCGAGCACGTTGTCGCGCGGCACCGGGCCGAAGATCACCGGCGGCACATAGAATCCGCCGGCGGGCGCGTTCTCATGAAGCCCCGCCTCGGCGATAACCGGCACGCCCTCGGCCTTCGCGCGGCTGATGAAACCCTCGACCCGCGCCTTCTGCCTGGCATTGATGATCGGCCCGAGATCGGGATCGTCGGCCGGAAGACCCGCCTTCAGGGTGGAGAACCGCTCGGCGATGCGCGCGGTCGCCTTCTCCCAGATGGAGCGCTGCACCAGGACGCGGGCACCGGCCGAGCAGGTCTGCCCCGCATTCTGGACGATCGCCGCGACCACGACGGGGACGGCCGCGTCGAGATCGGCATCCTCGAACAGGATCTGCGGGCTCTTGCCACCCAGTTCCAGCACGCAGCCGATATGGTTCCGGGCCGCCGCGGTCTGGATCAGCGTGCCCACTTGCGGCGAACCCGTGAAGGAGATGAAATCGATCCCCGGATGTTCGGCAAGGGCAGCGCCCGCCTCATGGCCGAGGCCGGGAACGACATTGACCGCGCCCTCGGGGAGGCCCGCCTCGGCGGCGAGTTCGGCAATGCGCAGCACGGTCAGGCAGGCATCCTCGGCCGGCTTCAGCACCGTGGCATTGCCCATGGCCAAAGCCGGGCCAAGCGTGCGGCCGGTCATCTGCGCCGGATAGTTCCAGGGAATGACATGGCCGGTGACACCGAGCGGCTCGCGCTCGCCGGTCACGTAGTAGCCGTTCATGAAGGGAATCTGCTCGCCATGGAACTTGTCGGCGGCGCCGCCATAGAACTCGAAATAGCGGGCGGTGGCCTGGATATCGGCGCGCGCGGCGCGCATCGGCTTGCCGCAGTCGCGCGCCTCGATCGCCGCCAGTTCCTCGGCATTGTCGAGAACCAGCTGCGAGAGCCGCATCAGCAGGCGGCCGCGCTCGGTGGCGGTGAGGCGCGACCAGGCGCCGCCTTCGAAGGCTGCGCGGGCCGCGGCGACGGCGCGGTCGATATCGGCGGCATTTCCCTGGGCGATCTCGGCGAAGATCACGCCTTCCGCAGGCGCGACCACCGGCAGGCTGCGTCCTGATGCGGAAGGTTGCCAGCGATTGTCGATGAAGCAGCCTTTTGCGGGCCGCAACGCAGCCTCACGCGGATAGTCCTCAGCCACGGGCTGCCCTCCCTCATGCGCCTCGCGGTCATCGCGCCAGGGTGGCGCGTATCTTCCGCAGGTATCGATATGTCCGCTCGCCGCCACAGTCCTCCGTGGCATGGCGAATGAGGGGATAGTGGCAGTTTAGCCGGCGGGAGGACAAATTCAGAAATTCGTCACCCCCCATATGAAAATGTTCTGACACTTGCTTGGGCACGCCGGATCAAATTATACGCGTCGGCCTCGAATATCAGCCTTCGCCGGGCCTCTCCGGCAGTTCGGTCGCACCGATCCAGTTGCCGTTTCGCGCCAGTTCGCGCAGCAGGTCCCGGACCAGGTCGCGGATGGCGGCGACGGCATTGGTCATCGGCCGTTCGACCGACGAAGCCAGATGGACGGACCGGCGAATCGGCGGCTCGGCAATGGTCCAGCTCGACAGGCTGCCAGCCTGCACCTCCCGCGAGACGGCATTGAGCGGCAGGACCGAACAGCCGAAGCCCGCCGCGACCAGCTCCTTGATATTGGAGTAGGAATCGACCTCGATGCTGACGTTGAGCGCCACCCTGGCGGACTTGGCATGCTGGTCCAGAAGCGAGCGCAGGCCATGATCCTGCCCGGGCAGGATCAGCGGCATCCGCGCCACTTCCGCCAGGCCGAGGCTCCGGCCGGGCCTGGGGAGGACCACCTCGTCGCCCAATCCGCGCGCGGGCGCGAAGAAAACCAGTTCCTCCTCGAGAAGCTCGACCGTCGCCAGTCCGGCATCGGCGACCTCGCGATAGATGACCGCCAGGTCGATGCGCGATTCGCGCATCCATTCGAGAACGAAGCCGCTCATCGCTTCCGCGATGCGCAGCTGGATTCGGGGATAGCGCTTCCGCGCCTCGGTGATCAGCGGCACCGAGAGGATTTCACTGATCGTGCCCGGCAGGCCCAGCCGCACCACGCCGGCCGGGTCGTTCTTGTGGCCGCGGATTTCCTCTTCGGTCACGACCAGCTGGTCGAGGATGATGCGGGCATTGCGCAGCAGGATCTCGCCAGCCTCGGTCGGCACCACGCCCTGCGGACTGCGGAAGAGGAGCGGCGTTCCGAGATCCGCCTCGATGTTGCGCACATGCAGCGACAGCGCGGGCTGCGCGATGTGCAGGATCGCCGCCGCCCGCGAGAAGGAGCCCTGTTCGACGATGGCGACGAAATATCGAAGTTGCCGAATATCCATAGGCGAGGACTATACCAACCCGACCCCGCGCGCATCTGGATTATGCAGGTCTGGCCGCGTCATCCCGCGCAAGTGTCCAACACAGCATGGGCTGCACCAGCACGGCCTTGCCGTCGCGGAACAGAAGATTGTCGCGCCAGGCGCGGGCGAGCTTGGCGCGGTGTTTTTCGACTGCCGCGGCGCGGTCGGGATCGACGTCCAGAAGATAGTCGACGAACCCTTTGAGGTCATCGAACCGGCTTTCCCTGTCCCATCGCTTGAGATCGAGCAGCACCGCCTCGCCGTCGGCGACGAATGCCTCGATCGCGTCCATGGCGCGCCGGCGGATGTCGGTCTCGTCGTCGATCGGACGCATGCAGCGGAAGAAGCTGCCTGCGGCGACCGGCTCGATCACCAGCAACGCCGCGCCCGGTCGCAGCACGGAGAATATGCGAGCCAGCGCGTTTCGCATCTCGGACGGCGGCACATGATGCAGGGCATTGACGATGCAGGCCGCGTCGAACGACCCGATGGCCGCCGGGATGGCCTCGGCCGGCGCCTGCACGAAAGACGCCTCCGGCGCGGTCCGGCGCGCGGCCTCGATCGCCTCGGCGCGCGGCTCGACCCCGGTCACCTCGAAACCGGCCGCCACCAGCCGCGCGGCAAGCGCGCCGGATCCGCATCCGACATCCAGGATCCGCCGTGCCCGCCGGGCATGGAAGGCCTCGATCAGGACCGTGAGATTGTCCGACTTGACCGTTCGGGCGCGGGGGAAGCTCTGTCCGGCCATCGGCATGGCGGTCGCCTCATTCCGCCGGGACGGCCGGGCCGAATTCCGCGACGACCTCGGCGGTGTGGGCCCCCAGCGCGGGAACCGCGCCCAGTTCGGGCGGGCAGCCGTCGACCAGCGTTCCGGGCGCCAGCATCCGCACCGGCCCCGACGGCGTTTCGACCTCGACATAGCGATTCTGCGGATGGGCGGCGAGATCCTGCATCGTCGAGATCCGCCCATAGGCGATCCGCGCCCGCTCCAGCCGCTCGACGATATCGTCGCGGGCCATGCCGCGAAACTCGGCCTCGATGATGGCGTTCAACGCCGGGCGGTTTGCCACGCGCGCCGAATTGTCGGCGAAGCGGGGATCGGCGGCGATCCCGGGCTGCCGCAGGACGTCGGTGCAGAACTGCGCCCATTCCCTCTCGTTCTGGATCGAGAACAGCACCTCCCGCCCCTCTCGGTCGGCGTAAGCGCCATAGGGGGCGATGGTGGGATGGGTAAGGCCGTTTCGCGGCAGGAGCTGGCCGCCATAGACGAATTGCAGATAGGGCACGTTCATCCAGTCGGCGAGCGCATGGAAGAGCGAGATGGCGATATGCCGCCCCTTCCCCGTCCGCTCCCGGGCATAGAGGGCCTGGAGCACCGCCTGGTGCGCCTGCGCGCCCGCCGCGATATCGCAGATCGAGATGCCGACCCGGGTCATTCCTTCGGGCGTGCCGGTGATCGAGGACAGGCCGCTCTCGGCCTGGACCAGCAGGTCATAGGCCTTGAGATGCCTGTAGGGACCTTCCTCGCCATAGCCGGAGATCGAGAGCGTGATGAGGCGCGGATGCCGCGCGCGCAGCATATCGGGCGCGAAGCCCAGCCGATCGATGGCGCCGGGGGCGAGATTCTGGATGAAGACGTCCGCCCGCGCGATCATCCGGCTGAGGATCGCGCGCGCCCGTTCCTCGCGCAGATCGAGGCAGACCGATTGCTTGCCCCGGTTCAGCCAGACGAAATAGGCGCTTTCGCCATGCACCAACCGGTCGTAGTTGCGGGCGAAATCGCCCTCGGGCCGCTCGACCTTGATGACCCGGGCGCCCGCTTCCGCCAGGCGGGACGAAACCAGCGGCGCGGCGACGGCCTGTTCCACCGAAACCACGAGCAGGCCGGCAAGGTCGGTTTTCGTCATCTATGGCTTTCCTTCGCAGTTCGGATGACACGGGGACATCCTCTCCCCCTGGTGGAAGCATTGACGAAAGCGGCCATCACATCAAATAACAGCTTTCTCGATCCGGCATAACGAAAACAGATGGCTCTCGATCCAGCACCGATAATTTCACGTTATGGATCGGAGATAAAAAATATATTTCCATTTATACCCCTGGCTTCGCATCATCCGCCGGCCAGATAAGGAACCGCGAAGCCGATGAAAAGGGAAATCGACACGATCATGCTGCCGCTTTTCGTGCCGGGCGACCGGCCCGACAGGTTTGCCAAGGCCGTCGCGGCCGGTCCCGATGCGGTGATCGTCGATCTGGAAGACGCCGTCGCCGCCGAGGCGAAGGCCGCCGCGCGCGACGGACTGGCCGATGCGCTGCCGGCCATGCCCGCCGGCATGCCGGTTATCCTGAGGATCAACGCCGCCGGAACCGAATGGCACGAGGCGGACCTCGCCATGGCCGCCCGCCTGCGTCTGGCCGCCCTGATCCTGCCCAAGGCCGAAACCGCCGCCGACATCACCCGGGTCGCCGATCGTTGCGGCTGCCCGGTCGTCGCGCTGGTCGAGACCGCCGTCGGCCTGCATCGCGCCGTCGAGATCGCGGACGCATCCGCGCGGCTTGCCTTCGGTTCCATCGATTTCGCGGCCGATCTCGGAATGGCCCACACGCGACAGTCGCTTCTCGCGGCACGCTCGGCGCTGGTCATGGCCGCCCGCATCGCCGGGCAGCCCGCACCGCTCGACGGCGTGACGACGGCGATCAAGGACGACGGAATGATCGCCGACGATTGCGCCCATGCCGTCGAACTGGGCTTCTCCGGAAAACTTTTGATCCATCCCGCGCAGATCGCATCCGCCCGCCGCGGCTTCGCCCCGTCCGGAACGGAGACTGCCTGGGCGGAACGGGTGCTGGCCGCATCGGCCGGCGGCGCCGCCGTGCGGGTCGACGGGGCCATGGTCGATGCGCCCGTGATCCGCCGGGCCGAACAGATCCTGGCCCGCGCCGGCCGAAAGGAGTGAACCATGTCCGTGACCGCCACCCTCGCCGGCTTCGCGTCGGGTCTCGACACGAACGACATTCCCGCCGAGGTCACGGCCCGCGCCCTGGCACTGGCGACCGACCTGACCGGATCGATCCTGCGCGCCGCCCGTGAGGCGGATTCCACGCCGGCGGTCCTGTCCATGCTCGAACGCCTGGGCATGGGCGGCGACGGCCCCTGCACCGTCTTCGGCCTCAACCGGCGCTATGGCGCGGCGGCGGCCGCGCTCCTCAACGGCGTTCTGGGCCATAGTCTCGATTTCGACGATACGCATGCCGACAGCTCGCTCCATCCCAGCGCGCCGGTGGTTCCGGCGGCGCTCGCGGCGGCCGAACTGACAGGGGCCTCTGGCGCGGATTTCCTCGCCGCCGTCGTCGTCGGCTTCGAGGTCTGCTGCCGGCTTGGCATGGCGCTGAACCCGACCGCGCATTATGCGCGCGGTTTCCACCCGACCGCGACGGCGGGCGTTTTCGGCGCCGCCGCGGCGGCCGGACGGCTCCTGGGGCTGGATGCGGAAGCCATGGCCTCGGCCTTCGGGGTCGCGGCCAGCCAGGCGTCGGGCTCCCTGCAATTCCTCGTCAACGGAGCGTGGAACAAGCGCTACCAAGTGGGCGAGGCGTCGATGAAGGGGCTGATGGCGGCGACACTCGCCGCCTCCGGCTTCGTCGGCGCCGAAAATGCGATCGACGGCAAGCACGGTTTCCTCGGCGGCTATAGCGACGGCGCCGATCCCGCCGTCGTGGTGGCCGGGTTGGGCGAGGTCTGGGAGACGCAGCGCATCGGCGTCAAGCCCTATCCCGCCTGCCGCTATACCCATGCGGCGGTGGACGGCATTCTCGCCCTGCGCCGAGACCTCGGCCTCGCGCCCGGCGAGGTCCAGTCGGTCGCCGTGGGCCTGCATCGCAACGGCATCACCCTCGTCGGCGCCCCGCTCGCGGAAAAGCGCCGGTCGCGCAGCGTGGTGGAAGGCCAGTTCTCCATGCCCTTCGCCGCCGCGGTGGCATTGCTCCGGGGCCGCTTCGGCTGGGACGACTACGACCTCCTGGGCAAGCCCGAGGCCGACGCATTGGCGGCCCGCGTGGACGTGGTCCATGATGAAAGCCTCGAAGGCCTGCGCCATCCCTTCGGCGCGACCCTGACGTTGCGGGCCAGGAATACCGATCATCAGCTGCGCATCGCCGACCCCTCGGGCGAGCCCGACACCTTTCCCGGACCGGAAGACATCGCGACGAAGTTCCGGACCCTGGCCGGGCCGGTGCTGAATGCAAGCACAGAGGGACTGCTTTGCCGCCTGCGCGATCTGCCGAAGGCCCCATCCCTGCGCGGCTGGTTCGCCTGAGCCAAGCCCCAACCCGCCATTCCCACGGAGCCAGCCTTGAAAGACATCAACAGCCAGCACGAGACCCATGCCGAGTTGCGCGAGGGCATCCGCGCGCTCTGCGCCAATTTTCCCGCCGAATACCATCGCCGCGTCGACGAGGCGCGCGCCTATCCCGAGGAATTCGTCGATGCGCTGACCCGCGAAGGCTGGATGTCGGCGCTGATCCCCGAGGACTATGGCGGCTCGGGCCTCGGCCTGACGGAAGCGGCGGTCATCATGGAGGAGATCAACCGCGCCGGCGGCAATTCCGGCGCCTGCCACGGCCAGATGTACAATATGAACACGCTGATCCGGCACGGCTCGGAAGAGCAGCGGCGGACCTATCTCCCCCGGATCGCCAGTGGCGAATTGCGCCTCCAGAGCATGGGCGTGACCGAACCGACCACCGGCACCGACACCACGAAGCTCAAGACGACCGCGATCCGGAAGGGCGACCGCTGGGTCATCAACGGCCAGAAGGCCTGGATCAGCCGCGTCCAGCATTCCGACCTGATGATCCTGCTGGCCCGCACCACCCCGGCCGACCGGGTGAAGAAGAAATCCGAGGGGCTTTCGATCTTCCTGGTCGACGTGAAGGAGGCGATGCGGAAGGGGATGGAGGTGCGCCCCATCCTCAACATGGTCAACCACGAGACCAACCAGCTGTTCTTCGACGACCTGGAAATCCCCGCCGAGAACCTGATCGGCGAGGAGGGACAGGGCTTCAAATATATCCTGACCGGACTCAATGCCGAACGCACGCTGATCGCGGCGGAATGTATCGGCGACGGCTACTGGTTCACCGACAAGATCATCGAATATACGTCGAGCCGCGTGGTCTTCGGCCGGCCGATCGGCCAGAACCAGGGCGTGCAGTTCCCGATCGCCGAGGCCTATATCGAGATCGAGGCCGCCAACCTGATGCGCAACGAGGCCTGCCGCAAGTTCGATGCCGGCCTGCCCTGCGGCGCCGAGGCGAACATGGCGAAATACCTTGCCGCCAAGGCCAGCTGGGAGGCGGCCAATGCCTGCCTGCAATTCCACGGCGGCTTCGGCTTCGCCTGCGAATACGACGTGGAGCGCAAGTTCCGCGAGACGCGGCTCTATCAGGTGGCGCCGATCTCGACCAACCTGATCCTGTCCTATGTCGCCGAGCACATTCTCGGCCTGCCGCGATCGTTCTGAGAGAGACCCATGGCTCCGGATATCGACCATCTCAAGACCTGGATCGGCGCGACGCGCGAGAGCCGGGACGTGATTTCCCCGCGCCTCACCAACAGCCTGGCGGCGGTGCTGGACGAGTCGCCGACGCTCGGCGAGGGCGACGTCCCGCCCGCCGGCATCCACTGGTGCCTTTCACCCGAGATCGCGCCGATGTCGGGGCTCGGCCCCGACGGTCATCCCGCGCGGGGCGATTTCCTGCCGCCCGTGCCCCTGCCCCGCCGCATGTGGGCCGGCGGGAATCTCGCCTTTTCCGGCGAATTCCGCGTCGGCGACGAGGTGACGCGCCGCTCGCGCATCGCCGACGTGGCGCTGAAGGCCGGGCGCACCGGCCCTCTGTGCTTTGTCACCGTGATGCACGACTATGCCGGCCCGCGCGGCGTGGTGCTGACGGAGCGGCACGATATCGTCTACCGGTCGCTGGAGGTTTCGTCCGGCGGCGGCGCGCCGACGGAAACGCCCATGCCGACGCCGGAGGAAAGCCATGACGTCGAGGCAAGTCCGACCCTTCTCGCCCGCTATTCGGCGGTGACCTTCAACGGACACCGGATCCACTACGACCGCGACTACTGCCAGAGGGAGGAAGGCTATCCGGGCCTTCTGGTGCACGGGCCGCTCCAGGCCACGTTCCTGCTGCGGCTCGCCTGCCGGATGAAGGGCGGACGCCTGCCCGAACGCTTCGCCTTCCGCGGCGTGATGCCCCTGTTCGACGGCGGCCGCTTCGCCGTCAGCACCGCGCGGACCGATGAAGGCCGCCAGCTCTGGGTGCGGTCGCAGGCCGGCAACGTCACCATGCTTGCGACGGCGGAATAGGCCGGCCCGGCCTCGGGTTTCCGGCGCTCAGAGCTCGTCCGGCATGATCGCGCCCTGGCGATACTGGCGCGGCGAGACCGCGGTGTGATTCCGGAAGAAGCGGCTGAAATGCGCCTGGTCGACGAAGCCGAGCCGGCGGGCCGCCGAGCCGAGCGATTCGTGCGAACTGATGGTGAGCTGCACCGCCTGCTCCAGCCGGACGACATTCTGGAACAGGCCGGGGGACATGCCGGTGCAGGCCTTGAAGCGCCGGAAGAAATTCGAACGGCTCATGCCGATCTCGTCGATGAGATTGTCTATGGTCAGCGAGTCCCCGGCATTGCCCCGGATATGGCCGATCGCCTTGCGGATCCGCCAGTCGGCGGATTTCGTGCCGGCCGACTGGATGCCGCCGCGGCCATAGGCGGAGAACCGGTCGATGAGCGGCACCACCAGCGCACTCAGCAGCGCCTCGGTGTCGGCAGGCGAGTCCGACACCGAGTTCAGGCATTCCACGATCGTCTTCACCAATTCCCGGATATCCTCGGTGACGTGGCCGCATTTCGTGTTGAAGAAATTGAATTCGCCGCTTCTTATCCAGTCGGGCCGGAAGGCCGACAGCCATTCCGGTTCGATATAGAGCGCCAGGATCTGCGTGGTCGGCTGGCCCGGCACATGCACGAAGGAATGCGGCGACCACGCATCGATGAGCACCGCCGTCTCCTCCGTCACGGGCACGGCCTCGTCGCCGACGATAAAATGCGTGTCGGCGCCGGCGACCTTGAACACCATGTGGCAATGCGGATGGGCATGCCGTACAAGGCAATGGCCGAGCTCGACGAGCGCGACGCGGCCGAAAGAACCCAACATGACACGGACGGGAGCTGTCATTTCTTAACTATAGCAAGTTCGGGGCCTTGAGAAAGACGGAAATGCGCGGGCGGACGAATGCGCCATGGACCGTCGCCATGGCCGGTTGCATGTGAGAAACGCCTGATATACCACGCCAGGACCATATTCGGAGGATCGCCCAATTGACGGAGCAGCAGGCCGCGCAGCAGAAGCTGGTTCCCGCGGTTGAAAGAGCCGCGCTCATTCTCGACCTCGTGGCGGCGGCGAAGCGCTACCCGACGGTTTCCGAGCTTGCGCGCGAAACCGCCTTGCCGAAGAGCACGGTGCATGGATTGTGCACCACGCTCGTGCAGCTCGGCCTCCTCGTCCGCAGGCCGGACCAGACCTATCTGCTCGGGCCGCATCTCCTGCGCTGGTCGCATGCCTTCGAGCGACAGACCGACGTGGCGACGGAATTCGCCGCCCTTTGGGACCAGACGGAGATCGATATCGATTCCATCGCCTCGCTCTGCATCCCCGACGATACCGATATCGTGTTCATCGCCGCCCGTCAGGTTCCCGCCTTCCGGAGCTTTCCCGTCCGCGCGGGCATGCGTTTGCCCGCCGCCTTCTCCGCCGCCGGCAAGGCGATCGTCGCCTGCTGGCCGGATTACGAAATCTTCAGGGCCTTCAGCGGCGGGCTTCCCGAAAAATTGACGGATCGATCGGTGGCGAGCCTGGAGGAACTTCTCGCCGAAATCCAGGAGATCCGGACAAGGGGCGTGGCGGTCGAGGCGGGGCAGTGCCAGGCCGATATTACCAGCTTCGCCGGCGCCGTCCTCGATTCGATCAATCGCCCGGTCGCGGCCGTGATGCTGAGCGTCGAAAGCGACAAGCTCACGGATGAGAACCGGCAGCGCCTCGAAGCCACGGTCTCGTCTTTCGCCCTGCGGCTCTCCCACCGGCTCGGCGCGGATGTCGCCGCCTGACGGCGGGGCGGCGATGGACCCAAGGCCCCGCATGCGGATCAGGCGAGGGAAAGGGCGGCCGGTCCGGTCCGCCGCGCCCGCGAAAAGGGCATGTCGTCCCCGACATGCGTCTCGATCAGCGCAAGCACCTGCTCCGGATTGCCGTGCTGGGGGAAATGCCCGTCCCGCTGGAGGAGAACCCATTTGACGGGACCGGCCACCCGGGCGGCCGGCAGCGAGACCTGGAGGCTGGAGCCGAATTCGTCGCGCAGACCCTGGACGAACAGGATCGGCGCCCTCACGCCGTCGATATGGTCGAGCAGGCTGTCGGGCGCCCGGCAAAGCACGTCCCGCGCCGCGCGCCAGCGGCGATAGGCGGCTTCGCCGTCGAGATGGCGCGCGCCGAGCCTGCGGCACAGGCCCGATTTCCATTCTTCGCCCGGCAGGCTGTACGTCATCCGAATGAAGAGATCATCCGCGAAGATCTGCGGAGAAAGCGCGAGAAGACTATCGACAAGGTCGGGCCGCAGGCTGGCGGCCAGCATCGCGACGACCGCGCCGTCGCTGTGGCCGACGAGATCGGCGCTGCGGATGCCCGTCGCCTGCATGAGGGCCGGGAGCACGACGGAGGCCTCGCGGAGGAGTAGCGCATCCGGCGCGGTTTCCGACGATGCCGGCGTCCGGCCGCAGCCGGGCCGAGAATAGGTCAAGACGCGTCGGCCCGGCATCCTGCATGCGAGGCCGGCGGCGATGTCCTCGAAGGAGTCGCGGCTGCCGAGGCCATGCGTGACCAGAATGATCGCGGGGCCGTCCCCGGGTCCCGTCTCGCAGACATCGATGGGTCCGGCCGCCGTCTCCACCATCCCGGATCGCGAGACCGGAAAGTTGGCGCCATGCGGCCCACACCAGCCTGCGTTGGAATTGAAATGCAACATGTGCTCCCCTCCCAGGAATGGTCTCGCGAAAGGCTTGCCGCCATCGTCGCGAGCCGTATGCATCATGTCACCGGACGGGGCCGCCGATAAGGTCGGGCGCTCCCGCGAAGTTGTCAAAGAATCTCATTATTCGCCGTTCAGAGCGGTTTCGGCGCGCCACCGGATATTCCGATGCGCGCAATATCCGCTCCCATCCTGTGCGACAGCCGCAACGAGATGCGCTGGACATTGGCGATGACGCGGTCGCGATCGTCCTCGGCAAGCGCTTCCGCCGGCAGGCTGACGGCCACGCCGGCAATGGGGCGATTGCGCGAATCCAGCACCGATGCCCCGAAGCAGACCATGCCCTCGGCCACCTGCTCGTCGTCGCAGCTATAGCCGTTGCGCCGCACCTCCTGCAACTCCTTGAGCAGGTTTTCCATGTCCTGCACGCTTCTGGATGTACGCGCCGGCGGCAGGCCGTCGGCGAAGAGCCGACGGACCTCGAACTCGCTCATATGGCTGAGAAAAGCCTTTCCGGTGGCGGTGAAGGCCGCGGGCAGACGCATTCCCGCGCGAAAATCGATGAGGGAATAGCCCATTTCGGAATTGCGCGCGGCGATATAGACGACCTCCGCCCCGTCCAGAACGGTCAGCGTGATGGTGGCGCCCGGCAGCTCGGTTTCCTGGTCCCAGATCGATGCGAATTCGGCGGCGACGTCCGACTGCGTCGTGAAGGCGTTCGACCACCGCATCACATGCGGTCCCATCTGGAATGTCTGGTCGTTGCGGCGGATGAGCAGTTCCAGGCCCACCATGGTCTGGCAGATCGTATAGACCGTGCTTCTCGCGATATTCAGTTCCCGCGCGAGATCCGAAAGGCCCGGCGCGGTCTTGGACCGCGCCACGAGGTCCAATATCCGGGCACCGCGCTCCAGTGCGGGGACGAATTTCGTCCGTCTGTCCGTTTGATCCATGCTCCCCCGCGCCCAGTTTTCTGAACGGTCGTTTCCCTCTTGACAGAGGTTTATCCTAACGATTAGCTTCCAGTCCAGTAAAAAGTATTCAACATATCGAACACTAAACTTCTAAAAGAACGACGCTCTCGCGATGGCGTGGCCAGCGATCGACGCGTCAGGGAGGAACGGGACATGGTGATGAGCGTACGGGACTGGGCGATCCGCTTCGGTGAGACGTCCGACCGTGACGCGACCATCGGGGCGATGGCGCGCTACTATACCTGCACCTTCATGTGGGACATGGGTACGCAAAAGGTCATCGTCGAGATGATCGACGGCAAGGTCTACCGGATCAACACCGATCCCCAGCCGCTCGACGCCTACGATTTCGCCCTCCGCGCCAGCCCCGCCACCTGGCGGGAATTCGCCAAGCCCGTCCCGGACCCGATGTATCACGGGATCTGGGCCGCGAGCTTCCGGCGCGACCTGAAACTCGAAGGCAACATCCTCGTCATGATGCAGAACCTCCGGAATTTCACCGTGCAGTTCGAACTGCTGCGCAAGGTGGGCGTCCCGGTCTGATGCCCGTCACGCACCCATCCGTTCATTAGGAATACCGGAATGGCTAAACATTCACCCGTCATCGGCCGCTACGTCACCATCGACGTGGATGGTTACGAGTACAAGGTCTTCTATCTGCGCAACGGCCAGGGCATCCCCCTTGTCTGCCAGCACACCGCCGGCTGCCACAATCACCAGTGGCGCGGCCTGCTGGAGGACGAGGAGATCACCCGGAACTACGATGTGATCGCCTATGACCTCGCACGGCACGGCAAATCCGACCCGCCGCTCAACAGGGAATGGTGGAAGGAAGAATACCGGCTGACCGCCTCGCATTACATGAATTTCATCGTCGCGCTCTGCGACGCCCTCGAGCTGGACCGGCCGATTTTCATGGGGTCGAGCTTCGGCGGCAATGTCGCGCTCCAGCTTGCGCTGCATCATCCGGATCGCTTCCGCGCCGTCATTCCGGTCGAGGCGGCCGAGCATGCGCCGGGCTTCTTCCTCGACTGGTGGCGGCACCCGCATGCCAATGCCGCCCAGGTCTGCGCCAGCGGGGTCTGGGACCTGATGGCGCCGCAGAGCCCGGACATGGATCGCTGGCTGACCTGGCACTACTACACGCAGGGCTCCGAGGTCTTCAAAGGCGATCTCTTCTTCTACTCCGTCGACCACGATCTCCGCGGCAAGCTCGGCAATATCGATACCCGCCGCTGCCCGGTGATCATGATGACCGGCACCTACGACTATCTGACGCCGCCCGAAGCGACCGAGAACACGGCCCGGCAGATCCCCGGCGGCATCTATATCGAGATGGAGGATATCGGCCATTTCCCGATGTCGGAAAACTATCCGCTGTTTGCCGTCTACCTGAAGGAAGCGCTTCGCATCATCGAGACACGCACCTGACCGACGGTCCGCGAGAGCTAGGGTTGCCGCAATGAAGATCATAGAATTCGACGACAAGGGCAGTCGCATCGAGGTGGACACGCAAGCCGCCGCCGCGCGGAGCTCCAGTTCGTCCCTCGCCCCGAGGCCGTCATTCTCCTCCCTCCCCAAGGAGGCGCCGAGAAACCGTCGGAAATCGTCCGGCATAGAACTGCACATGTTCCAGACCGGAATCCTGCGCACCAGGACCAAATATATCAAGATGAACCAGGGGGAAGAGGAATTCGACATTCCCGTGCCCTGGTTCCTGATCAAGCATCCGCAGGGCAATGTGGTGATCGACGGCGGCAACGCCGTGGAGGCGGCGATCGACAAGCATGGCCACTGGGGCGGCGTCGTGGCGGCCTACGATCCGATCATGGCGGTTTCGGAAAATTGCGTCGACCAGCTCAAGATGGTCGATGTCGATCCGCATCACGTGCGCTACGTGGTCCAATCGCATCTCCATCTCGACCATACCGGAGCGATCGGGCGCTTTCCCCGGGCGCAGCACATCGTGCAGCGCGAGGAATACGAATATGCGTTCAAGCCGCACTGGTTCTCGGCGGGCGCCTATATCCGCCCCGATTTCGACCGGCCGGGACTGAACTGGAAGTTCCTCGGCGGCGAATATACCGACAATTTCGATCTCTTCGGAGACGGCACGATCCGCATGATCTTCACCCCGGGCCATTCGCCGGGGCACCAGTCCTTCCTGGTCACCCTGCCGAAGACGGGGCCGGTGCTGCTGACCATCGATGCCGCCTATACCGTCGACCACTGGGAGAACAAGGCGCTGCCGGGGCTCGTCGTGTCGTCCGCGCAGGCCGCGGATTCCGTCGCCCGGCTCCGCAGGATCGCCGCCGATACCAACGCGATGGTCGTGACCGGCCACGACCCCGACACCTGGTCCGGCTTCAGGAAGGCGCCGCACGACTTCTACGACTGACCAGCATGCCAGACGAAACAGCATATCAATCAGGAGGAGTTCATCATGTTACGAAAATTGGTCTATGCAGCGGCGATGGTCGCCGTGGCGGCAACCGGCGTCCTCGCCGAGGGCGTCGACGAAATCAATCCCGAAGTCGCCAAGCGGCTCTACAGCAAGGAAATGCTGGATCCGATGCAGCCGATCGGACCGAGCAAGTGGCGCGATTTCAAGGCGAAGAACCCGCCGCCGTGGAAGATCGGTTATGCCTCGTCCTATGCCGGCAATACCTGGCGCGCGGCGGCGATGGATGAATTGCAGAATGTGATCATTCCCGAATGGAAGCAGCTCGGCCTGCTGTCCGAAGTGGTGATCACCCAGTCGAACCTCAACGATTCGACCCAGATCCAGCAGATCCGCCAGCTTGTCGACCAGGGCGTCGACGCCATCATCCTGTGCTGCTCCAATCCGACGGCGCTGAACGCCTCGGTGAAATATGCCGCGGACAAGGGCGTGCCGGTCTTCTCGATGACGGGCTATCTCACCTCGGAATATGCCATCAACTCGTCGGTCAACTATCAGGTGGGCGGCTACGAGATCGGCAAGGCCATGGTCGACCAGCTCGGCGGCAAGGGCAATGTGCTCGTCGTGGAGGGCATTCCCGGCACGTCGGGCTCGGACAGCCAGAATCGCGGCGTGCTCGCCGGCCTCGCCACCTCGCCCGACATCAAGATCGTCGGCTCGGTGGCCGGCATGTGGACGGACCAGGTGGCCCAGGGCGAAGTCCAGAAATGGCTCGCCACCAATCCCGGCAAGCTCGACGCGATCGTCGTGCAGTCGGCGGCCGAAATGGGCGTCCTGCGCGCGATCCAGCAGGCCGGCCTCGCCGATATTCCCGTCGCCATCGGCGGCGAGCTCGGCGCGCTGTGCCACTGGCGCAAGAATCCCGACTACATCACCGCGTCGTTCCAGCTCTGGCCGCCGGCCGACGATATCGAGCTGATGTGGCACATCATGATGCGCACGCTCCAGGGCCAGGGACCGAAGATCCAGTCGATCCTCGTCGATCCGGTGAAGCTCACCCATGACGACCTGAAAGCGGTCATGAACGAGGATTGCTCGGTCGATACGGCGGAGTGGCTGAAGGTCGGCGCGAAGCGCTGGGGCTACGATCCGTCCTATCTCGACGACTTCTTCCTGCGCCCGGCCGATCCGAAGGCCTACAAGCCCTGACCACGGAGGGGGCCGTCCCACGGCCCCAATCCCTCCCTTTTTGTTCTTTTCACGGGCCGGATAGGCCTCGACGGGATGACCATGAGCGCCTCCGCTCCAGATATCGAACACGCACAAGGCCGGGAGACGATCCTGGTGCGCGGCGTGAAGAAATATTTCGGACCGACCCGCGCGCTCGACGGCGCATCCTTTTCGGCGCGCGCCGGCGAGATTCACGCCATCGTCGGCGGCAATGGCTGCGGCAAGAGCACGATGGCGAAAGTCGTGTCCGGCGTGCTGCCGGTCGATAGCGGCACGGTTTCGATCCTCGGCGAGACGCCCTCGACCCCGGCGGAGAGCCGCGCGCTCGGCATCTCCACCGTCTACCAGGAAGTGCTGGTCGCCGACGAAAGCTCCGTGGTCGACAATATCTTCATGGGCGCGGACCGGCTCTTCTCCAAGACGCTCTCGCAGGAACGGAAGGTCGCGCGCGCCGCCGAGCTCATGGAGGAACTGGCCGGCGAGCCGGTGGACCCCCACGCGCTTGTCGGCACGCTGCCGCTCGGGCTCAAGCAGTGGATCACCATCGCCCGCGCCCTTCTGTCCGAACCGAAGATACTCATTCTCGACGAAAGTTCGGCGGCGCTCGATTTCGACAGCACCGAAAGGCTGTTCGCCAAGATGCGGGCACTGCGCGACCGCGGCGCCACCGTGCTGATCGTCACCCATCGCATCGCCGAACTCGTCCGTATTTCCGACCGCGCCACGGTGTTCCGCGACGGTCGCGACGTCGGCGTGCTGGAAAAGGCCGACATCACCGAGAAGAACCTGCTCGCGCTCATGACGGGCGAGGAGCGGGAAAACAGCCATGCCGCCTTCGTGGCGCCACAGCCGAGGTCTGCCGAACGGGCGATGAAGGCGCGGGCGCTCACCATATGGGCGGAGGCGAAGAGCTTCGATTTCGATCTCCGGCGCGGCGAGATCGTCGGCATCGCCGGCCTCGACGGCCAGGGGCAGGACGCTTTCGTTCGCGTGCTTGCCGGCGTGGTACCGGCCGCACGGGGCCTGGTGCAGGTGGCGGACCGCGACGGCGGCTGGTCGCCGGTCAGGACGCTGGCCGAGGCGGTCAGGGGCCGCATCGCCTATGTGTCCGGCGACCGCAAGCGCGAGGGCATTTTCGCCTCGCTCTCCATCTTCGAGAACATGGTCATGCCGCTCTACCGGGAAAAGAAGCGCGGCGGCGTCCTCGGCATCATCGACCGCGCGACGCTGGTCACGATCTTCAAGCGCGAGGCGGAGAACCTGCTGATCAAGTTCGGCGTCAAGGAAGACCGCATCACCTCGCTCTCCGGCGGCAACCAGCAGAAGGTGCTGATCGGCCGGGGCTTCGCCATGCGCCCCGATGTCATCGTGCTCAACGATCCGGCGCGCGGCATCGATGTCGGCGCCAAGGCCGAACTCTACAAGCATCTGCGCGCCTATGCCGAGGAGGGCCGGGCGGTCGTCTACATGTCCTCCGAGATCGAGGAATTTCTCGGCTTCGCCACCCGCGTCATCGTATTCCGAGACGGCGCGCCTTTCGACGCCTTCGACGGCCGAGGCCTCGAAACCAAGCGCGTGCTGGAGGCGATGTTCGGCCAGACGGCGGGCACGGGCCTCGTCATGTCCTACGGCCTGACGCCCCGGCGCGCTGCGGCCGAGGCGCAGGGCGCGGTCGTCGCCGGCGACGGCGTGCGGGTCAAGGTTGCCGTCCCCGCCGAAATCCGGGCGACGCTGCGGAGCGGCCATGACGGTCCGCCGCCGGCAGAGACCCCGGTGGAGCGGCTCGTCGAGATCGCCGCGCCGAAGGCCGCCATGGCGCCCCGGGGCATCCGCGTGGTCGAATTCGACGGCGAAGGCCGCCGGCGCAGCCGGGAGTCGGCCCGATGAGCGGCGCGGCGGCGGCGACGGTGGCGGAGGATATCGCGGCGAAGGCCGAGGCGCGGCAGGGGGGACGCTCGAACCCGTTCCTGCTGATGCCGATCACCCTGTTCTTCATCCTGCTGTCGATCGCCGTGCTGCGCGCGCCGAACCTGATGTCCGCATCCGGCATCGGCGCGGCCATCATCGTCGTCACGCCGCTGATCCTTGCGACCTACGCGCTGATGTCCTCCACGATTTCCGGCCGCGGCACCGTCGATCTCTCGATCGGGCCGCTGATCGGCTTCATCAATGTCACGATGATCCAGCTCCATGGCGCCGAGCTGCTGGCCAATCCGATCGCCGTCTTCCTCTATTGCATGGCGGTGGGGGCGCTCTACCAGTTCATCTTCGCGCTGATCGTCATCTATGTCCGGGTGCAGCCCATCATCGTCTCGCTGTCCGGCTATCTCGCGCTTTCCGGCATCAATCTTGTCATCCTGCCCCGCCCGGGCGGAATGGCGCCGGAATTCATGGCGGAATGGGGCTACGGCACCTCGATCTTCTCGCCGATCCTGGTGATCCTGCTGATCGCCACCGCCGCCTGGCTGCTGTTCACCGCCACGGCCTTCTATACCCATCTCCGGCTGATGGGATCGGACGAGCGCGCCGCCTATACATCCGGCGTGCCGATCACCATCGTGCGTATCGGCGCGCATGTGATCTCGGGCTGCTTCGCCGGCCTGGCCGCCATCTGCTTCACCGCGCTGATTTCGTCGGGCGACCCCTCGCAGGGCACCACCTATACGCTGATCGCGGTGACCGCGCTGGTCCTGGGCGGCGCCTCGCTCGCCGGCGGCCGGGGCGGCGTCTTCGGATCCGCGCTCGGGGCGATCAATCTCTACCTGATCACCTATGTGCTCTCGACCTTCAATTTCGGCACGGTCCAGAGCTT